>CAIJNU010000040.1 GCA_903822115.1 uncultured Candidatus Peregrinibacteria bacterium | reverse complement strand
GTTTCCATCATGCCGTGCACCTCGAAAAAGTACGAATCCACTTTCGAGCACCTCAATATCGACGGCATGAAACCCGTGGACTTCGTCCTCACTACCCGCGAACTCATCTCTCTCCTCAAGACCCGGAAAATCGATCTCCCCCGGCTCAAGAAAGGCGAGGTGGACAAGGAAGGGACTTACTCCGGAGCGGGCGCCATCTACGGCGCATCCGGCGGCGTGATGGAATCCGCTCTTCGCACCGCGTACCGCATGCTCACGGGAGAGGATTCCCCGTCGATCGAGTTCACCGCCGTCCGCGGATTCGACGGATTCAAGCGCGCGAAGATCTCCGTCGGTGAGCGCACGATTTCCGTCGCCGTCGTGGCGATGCCGAAGAACTTCTGGCCGCTTCTGCGCGAGATCGCGAAGGATTCGAATGCTTATGACTACGTGGAGTGCATGGCGTGTCCGGGAGGGTGCATCGGAGGAGGCGGACAACCGATCCCCAACACCTTCGCACTCGTGAAGAAACGCATCGAGGGTCTCTACGGCATCGACAAGAAAATGGCTTACCGCCGCGCTCACGATAATCCTGTCGTCCGCGACTACCTCGCCTATGTGGATACGCTCCCCCCCGCGCGTCAGGATGCTCTGCTGCGCCGTGGTTTCTCGAGAAAAGCCAAAGGAGAGTAAAGTGGAAAATACTTGACAAATACATCAATAATGTTTATAAGTACTGCGATCAAGTCTAGTCTTTTCATCCTCTCTTCCCCCGTTCTCATGAGTTACCGACGTCTCCTCACTACATTCGCGGCCCCGCTCGCCGCAGCGGCACTCTTCGTAGCCCTGCCCCTTCAGCAAGCCAGCGCCCAGAGCACAATCCTCTCCGTGACGTCGAACGAAAATCCCGCCGCCTACGGGGACGTGCTGACATTCACGGCCTTCATCAACACGAATTATCCCAATGGAACGGTGACGTTCTACGACGGCTCCTCCGTTCTCGCAACCGTCCCGGTCCAATCCAATGGCGTCGCCACATTCAGCATCTCTCAACTCAGCGTCGGCACGCACTCCATCTCTGCGACCTACAGCGGCGACTACCTGAACGCGTCCCTGCGCTCCGGGTATCTGACACAGAGCGTGACCGCAGGAAATTCCAACTACTACTATGGGAATTACTCGAGCGGAAACTACTACAATAGAAACTACTACAACGGGAATTACTACAATAACGGTTCGTACAATTATCCCTACTACAACACCCAGACGAGCGTCTCCATCACCTCGAGCACCAACCCCGCGTGGAACGGTGACGTCGTGACGTTCACGGCGCGCGTCTCAGGCGGAGTGAACCCGACTGGAACGGTGACATTCCTCGACAATGGCGCGAACATCGGCACCGTCATTCTCGTTGGGAACGGCGTGGCCCCCTTCAGCACATCGCAGCTCGCCGTGGGAACGCACAGCATCGTCGCGCGTTACAACGGCGACGGACGCAATGCCACCAGCTACTCCCCGACGATCGCGGAAACGATCAACGCGCGTGTCTACTACAACAATTACAATAACTATTATTACAACAACGGCTACAACTACTCGAGACCCATGCCCGTGTTCCAGCTTCCTCCCTATCCCTACCCATACTATTCCTCTCAGCCCACTTATCGCGCGCCCTGGAGACCGACGTACTTTCAGCAGTCGAACTACTCCTCCTACCGCCCCCGCCCCCAGACTCCGCGCCCTCCTTGGTGGAGGTAAGCTCGACCGGCGCATCATCGCTGCGAATTCCCATGCCCCTCAATTGTCGAGGGGCATTGCAAATCTCCCTCACTTGCGTTAATCATTTCTTAATGGATATTGCACTATAGAAGATCGCCACATATCCCGCTCCCCTCTCACTGCCACATCTCCATGCCCGATATCCTCCCCGAATCCGAACGGCAACCTGGAATATTGAGTCGCGTGCTCCAGCGCATGAAGGCGCTGCATGCGGATTCCGCAGGAGAGAAAAGTGATGAGGAACGCATCATGGAAGGAATGAGTAGTCAGATCATCGGAGAAACCACGCAAAAAGCTCTCCGTGCGCTCATCAGACAAGAAGCAAAACGATTGGCAGAGATGAAGGATCGAGAGGGATGGGATGATAGTGAACTGGCACAGAGAATTGCCAATATGAAACAGAGAGTGACTGAGGAGATGTACCAGAATCATTGGTTCGAATCCACGCTCTCCACCACCGACGCCCCCATCAACTCAGCAACGTTCGGCTCATGGACGTTCCGTTTCGATCTCCGCAAGCTCATGGCCGAGAATCCGTCGCCGGAACGCATGAAGGAATTCGGCTGGATCATGTTTGACGTCGACGGGCTGCGCTCCTTCAAAGACTGCACATCGCACGAACACACGACACACTTCCTCCAGCAAATCGTTCGTATTCTCGTCGATCCCAATGGCCCCACGAATAAACGGATTCAAGAGGCCGGCGTCCGCGTCATTCCAATGGCGACGGGGGGGGACGAATTCGTGCTCTACCTGCGCGGCTCAGCTCCGCTCACCCCCGCATTCATCGATGACATCATCACCTCTTTTCAGCGCGAAGTTTCCACGAGCGAAATACTGAGAAGTTTTCTCAATTACGACGATGAGAGCGTCCTCGTGACGTACGGTTTACCCTCCAGACAGCAACGAAAAGAATTCGCACAGCTCCCAGATGAGGAACGGGCTGAGCAATTGCGCGAAATTCGCGCCACTCTTCCCGAACAATTCAATCCATCCATCGCAGGAGGAGGAGCGCTCCTCGGGGAAGGTATTCTCCGTGCAGTGGAGAGAGATGAGCACGATCTTCAAGGGTCAGATCAAACATTCCAATCGCTCCGAGAGACGATTGTGAATAGTACGATCGATCTTGCTGAGGCGAGGCAGAAGAAAAACAAGGAACTCGCCCTAAAGCAATTGGAACATGAGCACCCTCGGCAGTATAAGTTCCGCCTACGCAACAGCGAGAACCGCCAGCTCCAGTACGCAAAGGAAAGACTGGAAGAGGAACTAGCCTCCGTGCGCATACAACTCGCACAAATTCTGAACTTGAGAGGAGAGACAAGCGCTCCAATGGCAATCACCTTCTTCGTGGAAGAACAAAATCCAACTGTCACTTACACGACGTGAGAAGGAATATCCAACGCAAGAAAAAGGCCGCCCCCGGGCAGCCTCTTTCCATCACACCACTTCTGCGCATTTATTTCGTCGATGCTGAACTACTGGATCCAGCATGACGCTCAAGCCTGAAGTTCTGCCTCATCATCCAACGACCGGAACCCGTATTCGGCTGATGATTGGCATCGTCCTGCCCAAGATGAAGACCGCGCATCATGCCACGCTCGCCCATCATGGATCCAGAGCCGCCTTCGGGCCTTCCTTCTGGGCCACGCATCATGCCATCACCCATCATCGGGCCGATGCCGAGTCCCAATCCATCGAGACCTTTCCATCCGCGAACATTGCCGCACGCCGTTGTCACACTCGTCATTGCCGTCTGCATATCCACAGCCGATGTCTGCCACGCCGCCTTGGAGGCTGCAATGAAATCATCATTCGCCTTCTTCACCGCTGCCTGACGCTGCGCATCATCCGCAACCGCAGCTGCGGCCTTAAGGGCGGTGCTTCGCGCCTGCAGTGCGGTCTTCTGCGCCGCTGAGAACACATCGAAATGCGTCAAATACGTATCTTCAAGTCCGGACATGGCGAGAACACACGCCTGCGTGAGCGCAGGACGGGTGGGCGGTGTAGATGACGATGATCCGTCTTCCTGAGCACTCGTGATCTGCGCGAGGAGAGGAACCGCCACGGTGAGAGCCACTGCTCCAGCGATCGCTCCGATGAAAAATTTCTTCATAATAGAGAGGGGAAAAAGTACGCGATTACTTTCGCACGACAACCCTTAAGAACGAGTTAAGGGAATTAACGCCTTCCATAAAGGAAAAACCCGCACTTCACTCCGTCGTCTCGCCCTCGAATTCCTCCTCATTTGTCTCGGCATCGTGCTTGGTCGCACGGACGATGCCATCCTTGTGATGCGCCGGAGAGTAGATGGTGTAGAGCTTGAGCGACTCGGTAGCGGAGGTATTGATGACATTGTGCTGCGCACCCGCCGGCACGACGATCGCGGATCCGTCGCGCACCGCGTACTCGTTGCCGTCGATGATGCACTTTCCCTCGCCCCTCTCAAACCGGAAGAACTGATCGTTGTCCGGATGCACCTCCATGCCGATTTCCTCAAGGGGAAGCAAACTCATCAACACCAACTGACTATGATGCCCCGTATAGAGCACCTTGCGGAAATTCTCATTGCTGATCGTCTCCTGTTCGATATTCGCGTGGAAGCCTTTCATAGGTGAGCAATGCTATAGGGGACAGTGAGCAGAGTCCAGAATTTTCGCGTTTATGCTACAATGCACTCCATGTTCTCCATCTCATCACAGGCAATGGCCGCGGGGCGGCTCGGACCGCTTCTTGGGATTATCATCGTCCTGGCACTCTTCGATGCCGCGATGAAAGGATGGGGCATGTGGCGCGCCGCGCGCATGAGCAAGAACATCTGGTTCATCGCGCTTCTGATCGTCAACTCGCTCGGCATCCTGCCCATCATCTTCCTGCTCGTGACGAAGAAGGAGTACGCGAAGATGGAGAAGAAGCGGTGAGAGATATCTCACTAGAATTCTAAGAAAGATTCCGCGAAGGCAAGCTCCGCTTGCCTGGAGCGATACCGCTGAGGGAAAAATATGTCCGTGAGGGAAAAACCGTAGGTTTGTCCTTCACGAGAATGGCAGCCCCACGGGGAATTGAACCCCGGTTTTCAGGATGAGAACCTGATGTCCTAGCCACTAGACGATGGGGCCGTAAGAAGAAAAGAGCAGTGAAGCCGAAGCCATCGTCCTGAGCTTGTCGAAGGGCGATGGGGCTTAGCAACAGAAGTACGAATGAACAGGGGAAAAGAACAAGCCACCATCTCGAACTCAGTCGAAGGACGATGGGGCTACAAGTATAAAGAGAATCAAATGAAGAGCAACGTCTCCCGCTTTTAGTGATGATACCCACTCCCCTTCATGATCTGCAGCGCCCGATAGAGCTGCTCGAAGAAGACGACGCGACAGAGCTCATGGGGGAGTGTCATGTCCGAGAGGCGAATGGTCTTCTTCGCGGCGTTGCGCACGCTGTCATCCACGCCATACGCTCCGCCGATCACGAACTCCGCCGTCTCTCCCCTATCGAAGAGCTGCTCGAGAAACTTCGCGAACTCCTGCGACGTCATCGCTGTCCCGCGCTCGTCGAGCAGGATCGTATCTCCCCTGTGCTTCGCCATGGCCGAGAGGAGGTGAAGCGACTCCTCCTTGCTCTGCCGCGTTGCATCCTTCTCACGGCTCGCATCGAGCTCGTGCACATCAAGCGAGACGAGCGGCTTCAGGCGCTGAATGTACTGACGACATCCGTCGGCGATCCACGGAGAAGAGAGACGACCGACGCAGAGCAATGTAACGCGGCGCATGGACGCATCCTACTCCCATCCAGCATCCGCCGATCTCGTAAATTTCTTCTATTTCACCACTCTGATGCTACGCGCCATCTCTTCGAACACACTGAGGAATTCTTTCTTCTCTAGGCTGAACTGGATCACATGCGAAGCATCCGCGTAGCAATAGACGATGGGAAGCGATTCACGGATCTCCACGCCGGGGAGCTGGCGCTGCTGCCACGTCGTCTCGTAGCAGGTGCCTCCTGCGGTCGAGGGGACGGACTTGATCGACTGAAGCGCGATGAAGCTTTCGATCATCTTCGTCGCAATGGTCTTCACATACTCGGAGAAAACCGTGCCCTTGCCCTCGAAAGAGGAACGCACGATAGGAGTGTCTGCCGAGGGATAATCGAGAAAGGAGATCGCCATGACCTCGTTCGCCGGATCCGCCGCCATTCCGACAGGCCCAAATCCCGCGCCATCCTTCGTTGTCGGATACTCGCGCACGGCCAAGGACGAAGTGTAATCGATCGCAAACTTTCCCGCGTCGTTTCGATACGTCTCCCCCGCCTTCGAAGGCGATGCAGGCGAGCAGGAAACGAGGAGAATGCCGAGCGGCAGGAGAACGAGGAGGAGGAGAAGCACGAGTGTGTGCGACCCCGAGCGCTTACGAATAACCAAAGAAAAACCGGAAAGACGGCTGTCAGGATAGCACTGTTGTCCAGAAATACATGTCCTTCTTTTTCAGGACAAGGGATTCGCCTTTCTTTCTCAGGGCAAGAAAGAAAGGCGGAAAGAAAGTGCTCGCGCAACAATGCTTCGTAGAATGAATCCTCCAACGGCTATTCCACCCCGTGTTGCGCGCTCCGGCTTTGTGAGTGTGTGATGTTTTGTTTTGCGCCGCAGCGCATCAAATAAACAAAATTCCATGGTTCCCACTGGATACCCTCTCACTCTCTCTGAAAGTTCCACAAATTGTTACCGTTAGGAGGGTAAAGGGGGTGTGGAGGACCTAGGGAACCGAACAAGGTTCCCTGGTCCCCCACAAAAAAACTCTTCTCGCAAGAAGATCGAAAAACGAAAATAGATTCGCCACCCCAAGACCTACTCATCCATCAAGTTACTTCCTCTGCAAAAGTGCGACGGTCTCGATGTGCGATGTGTGCGGAAAGAGATCGACGGGCTGCACGGTGCGCAACTCGTACCCCGCCTTCAGAAAATCCCCGAGGTCGCGCGCGAACGTCGCCGTGTTGCAGGAAACGTACACAATCTTCTTCGCCTTGTGGTCGATGATGGCTTCTCGCGCCGCGGGATGGAGGCCGGGCCGCGGAGGATCGACGACGATGACGTCAAATGCGTACTTCCCACCCGCCTTCAACTGCTGGTGCAGCACCTGCTCCGCCTTCCCCTTGTAGAAGCTGATATTGCCGATGCGATTCTTTCCCGCGCTGCGCAGCGCGTCATCGATGGCGGAAGGATGGCTCTCGACACCGACCACCTTCTGGCAGAAGCGCGCGAGGTACTGGCCGATCGTGCCCATACCGCAGTACGCGTCGAGAACGGTGTCGCGCATCGTGAGCTCGGCGGCGTCCGCAATCGCGCGGTAGAGCTTCTCCGCTCCGAACGTGTTCGTCTGGAAGAAGGAGAACGGTGAGATCTCGAAGGAAAGATCGAAGAGCCGCTCGGTGATGGTCGTCTTCCCGTAGAGGCAGTGCACCTTCGGGAAGTCCGGCTTATCGTTGGCGCCCATGTGCTCCACGACGAGGAGGGAGGCGAGGTGAGAACGACCGCCGAAGAAACGGATGAACGTCTGGAAGAGGGGCTCGAGCTCCTTCTTGCGCGCCTGCACGAGAAAACAGATCATCTGCTCTCCGGTGTGAATGCCACGACGGAGGAGCAGCGTGCGCAGCATTCCTTTCTGCGTCTTGGGATTGAACACGGGCAGCCGCGTCTCCTGCATGAAGGTGCGCACCTGCGAGAGGAGCATGCCGACCTGCTCGTCATAGAGGTGACATTCGGTAATGGGGAACACCGTCGACCACTGGCCGGGCTTGTGAAATCCGATCGTCGGCTTCTCGTCAAAATGAATGCGCCGTCCCCCCTGCTCTTCCGTGCGCATCTCGCCAAAGCCGAAGCTGAACTCCATCTTATTACGATAGTGGAAGACCTGCGGACTCGGGATGATCTTCATCACACGACCGGGGAGATTCTTGCGATCCGCTTCGTCGATGGGTGTGAGGTGCGACAGCGTCTCGCGGACGATCTCCTCCTTGTAGTCGATCTGCTTGTCGTAGGGGAGGTTCTGCCACACGCATCCCCCGCAGTCGTGGAAGTGCGGACAGCGGGGAAGCACCTCGTCCTTCGCCTTGCGGATGAGTTTCTGCACCTTCGCCTCGGCGAAGGAGTCCTTCTTCTTCGTAATGACGATTTCCACCACCTGGCCGGGAATGGCATCGGTGACGAAAACCGGGAGGCCGTCGATGTGGGTAAGGCCTGCACCGCCGAACGTCACTTTCTCAATAGTGACGCTATGCGACTGTCCTGGCGCTACCTGTGAGGGTATTGACATCTAACAATAAATAGTATATAAATTATCACTTTCTTTCCTGCATGAAAACGAGGTTCCTCTTCTCCATCGCCATCAGTCTCCTGCTCTCGGCGACGCTCTTCCTGCCAAGGAGCGTAGCACGGAGCACTGATTTCGCAAGGTCAAGTACGCATCCTGCCGCCACTCCTGTGGCAATCGTCACGATTGTCCGCACGCCCTCCGATCCCCCTCTCTCCGCACTAATCGCGAAACAGACTGCCATCCCCTCTCAGCAACGCGCGATCATCGAGCAGATTCTCTCTCTCCTCCCCGCCGGTTGCGAGGACAGCATCCGCAACTTCTATGTCCGCTACGACAATCCCTCCAACCGCGGACTCGCGGGGAAAGATACGATCATCGTGAGCGGCAGCGTTCCGAATAATGAATTCCGCGCTCTCCTCGTCCACGAGATCCTCGGGCACGTCGCCGATCTCGGATGCATTCAAGGAACGCCTTCGAGCGGTGCCAGCGCATTTATGGATGGCACGACACCGATCTTCAAGAACGATCCCAGCACGCTCTTCTACCAGATTTCCTGGCGTACATCGAAGGAGCGAAAGACCGACTCTCAGGGGGACGATTTCGTCTCCGGCTACGCCGCATCGGATCCGTTCGAGGACGAGGCGGAGAGCGCGACCTTCTTCCTTCTACACCGCGACACCTTCGCGAAGATGGCAAAAACTAATCCCGCACTCGCGCAGAAATACCTCTGGCTCCAGAACTATCTCTTCGGATCCCTGCCCTCTTACGCCCGCAGCACCTACGTTTGGAATTCAAGTGATATCCCGTGGGACACCACGAAACTTCCGTACCAATGGACCGGCGCGCCGAAGGTCGCTTGGGCAAGGAGCAAGTAATGATATCCTAGCGCCATGGCACGTCACCGATTCCTCCTCTTCCTGTGGCTTGGCAGCGATGCGCTCCTCTTCATCGGGAGCTTCGTCCTCGCTTACTTCGTACGCGTCGGGTGGATCTTCTCCTCAAATTTCCCCTTCGCGCCCTTCCTCACGATCGTCATCGTCACCGCGCCGCTGTGGCTCATCATCCAGATATCCCAGAGAACGTTTCGCCTGACGGAGACACAGACGGATCTGCGGCACTTCCTCTCCCTCGTCTGGTCGAACGTCGTGGGCATCGCTCTCTTCTCCCTCGCCTACTTCTTCGCCTACGACCTCTTCACGAGCCGACTCCTTCTCGTCGAAGCGCTCCTCTTCTCGACGATCATCCTCTGGATCTGGCACATGATCTTCACGTTCATTGCACGTCGTTCCCTCTGGCGAGATCCCGCGGCATTCCCGACGCTCATCGTCGGCGCCACTCGGGAAGCCGCCAAGCTCATCGAGATGCTGCAGCGCAGGAAGAATCCGCTCAAGCCCGTGGCGATTCTCGACGGGAGAGGAACATCCCTGATGACACTGCACGGTGTCCCGGTGATCGGGAAGCTCGACAAACTCGAGGAGACGCTGGAGCGCTTCCACATCTCGCACCTCATCCAGTGCAGCGACCTCGAACAGTCCCTCAATCTCCTCTCGGTCTGCCGGAATCGTTCCCTCACCTACCTCCTGCTCCCCTCGGTCCTCGGCATCGTGGAACGTGATGAGCGGGTGGAATCGCTCGAGAATGTCGCCGTGATGATCGTACGACCGCAAGGTCGATCCGCCTGAAATCCATGCAAACCTTCATCCTCGCCGGAGGCTTCGCGACGCGACTTTGGCCGCTGACGGAGAAGCGCGCTAAGCCGCTCCTCCCTCTCGCAGGGCATCCGATCATCGAGCACCTTATCAACGCAATCCCCGCAGACTTCCCGGTGACCGTGAGCACAAACGCCGCCTTCGCGGAAGGTTTCCGCGCGTGGATCGCGATCTTGAACCGTCCCGTCTCTCTCGTGGTGGAGGAGAGCAAATCGGATCGGCAGAAGACGGGGGCGCTCGGCGCACTCGCGGAATGGATCGCCCAGGAAAACATCGAAGAGGATGTATTGCTGCTCACCGGCGACAACTACCTCGGATTTTCCATGGAACAATTCCTCGCCGCTTACCAGCAGGGCACCCCTCTCCTTGCAGCGCACGATTTGAAGAATCTCTCGAAGGCCGCGCTCTTCGGTACGGTGATCACCGACCCCCAAGACTCGACACTCGTGACGGGATTCGAAGAAAAGCCCCTGAACCCCAAGACGACACTCGTCTCCACGGGGTGCTCCGTGATCCCGAAGGAAACGCTCCCCGTCCTGAAAAGTTTCGCCGCTCTCCACCCCGACAACATCGGCGGCATCTTCGAGGAGTTTCTACGCCATCACATTCCCGTCCGCTGCTTCACCTTCACGGAGCCTTGGCTCGATGTCGGATCATTCGATTCCTACCTCGCCGCGCACCGCCTCCTTGTGGGAGAGCAAACACTCCTCGCCGAGGGAGCAGCCGTCACCGACTCCGTCTGCAGCGGGGGAATTGCGATCGGAAGGGGGAGCCACATCCGAAAGAGCGAACTGCATAACTGCATCGTGTTCGAGAATTGCGAAATCAGAGATTGCATCCTGCGAGATTGCGTCATCGACAACAGCTGCATGCTTCAGGGTGTGGATCTGACAGGGAAAATGCTGCGGGAGGGCACGATCCTACGCTTGACGTAGCCCCTCCAAGCGTTTGCACTGCGCACAGTTTGTCCCTAGACTCGGCGGGTGAAACGCATGACTTTTGTTTTCGGCGCGCTGTTGCTCCTCAGCGGATGTGTGAAGAGCGGCATCGTTTCGTATGAGCTCCGATACTCGGATCCTTCGCTCGCAAGCGATCTCGCGCCCGCTGCGCTGCGCGCAGTGCAGGGACGACTCCTGGCTCTCAAGCAGCCCGAAGCCTCGAAGAGCGCCGTGCTCAACGCCTCGGGTTCCGTCATCAGCGTCTTCCTTCCATCAGACGTGGCGGACACACTGACCAAGCAACTCGCGACCCCCCTGAACTTCAGCATCATGACGCAGGCTACGGCCGCCGACGCGGAGATAACCGTGGAGAAGTTCGGCGCGCTGAAGGGAAGCGGCATCACGGAAAAGGATATCGCGAAGACCGTCGCTAACGCCGCCGATAAGGATGGCAAAGCCTCGGCCACCCTCATCTTTACGCCCGAGGGCGCGGCAATCTGGAAGAAGGTTTGCACGGCGAACGTCGGGAAAATCCTCGCTCTGACGGTTCGACACCATCTCGTCACAACGCTCTCCATCACGAAGACGGACGGACAGAGCTCCGCTATCACCGTCTCCGGCATTCCCCCCGCCATGGCTCAAGCATTTGCAGATGACATGAACGTCGGTTCCCACGTGGCTTTCGTTCCCCTCTCCTCTCCGCTCAAGCCCTGATCACCACCTTATGCCGCAAAAACGCTCTCTCCTCTGGCCAATCGTCACTGCCGTCATCGCGGTCTGTATCGTCCTCATCGCCCTTCCGCAGAGTTGGAAGTCCTGGGCGCCGAACTTCATTCGCGATCCCGCCCTCCACCTCGGTCTTGATCTTGTCGGGGGAACGCAGCTGGATTTCCGCATTTCCGAGGAAGAGATCAATACGCAGCTCCAGCACCTCGCGCAGGACATCGCGGACGCGCAGCGCAAGAACGCCCCCGCCGATCAGATCGCACGCATGCAATCCGAGCAGCGCAGCATCCAGCAGCAACAGCAGAACCTCGTGGAGGCGATCCGCACCGTCCTCGAGCGCCGCATCAACGCGCTCGGCGTGAGCGAGGCCACCATCACACCTTCCTACATCGGCGACGAGAAGCACCTCCTCGTGGAATGTCCAGGAGTCGTGGACACGCAGCAGTGCATCAATGTCGTCGGAAAGACGATTCAATTGGAATTCAAGGAAGAGCTGACCCAACCGACGGCGGACTTTAAGAAAGGGGTTCAGGCCAATGTCACCGCAACGCTCTACAACATCACACACAGCGGATCGACGCTCGCGAAGGAGGGGGAGAACCTCAGCTCGCAACTCGGCGTCTCCTACCAGGCCTCGCACACGTTCTTCCAAGATCAACTCCCCGACGGATTGAAGAGCCTGTGGGGGAAGAGCCCGAGTAACCAGGTGGTTCAACTGCAAGGCACCATTCCCGTGTCCCAGCAGGACAGCGCAGGGAAGGTCTCGCAGCAGAACGTACCCGGCATCTTCCTCGTACAGGTGCTCACGCCTCCGACTTCTACCGGACGCATCGTGAGCGAAGCCCCCCTCGCCTTCTCCATCCTCGCGAAGAAGGAGCCCTCCGTGACCTACGGCGAACATTCCTCCGTGGCTCTCGATAAGAAGGTTCCGCTCCAAATCAGCGGCACGCTGCAAGGCATGACACCCGGTCAGTTGAAGTCGGTTTCGACCGCTGACGGTGCCGCGCACGTCCTCTTCCTTTCGAATATCGAGAAGGGCCAGGAGGAAGTGGATGTGAGCCACATCCTCGTCGCCTACAAGGGCGCGGACAACGCCGCGGCCTCCGTGACACGTACAAAAGATGAGGCACTTGCAAAAGCGAAGCAGCTCAAGGCGCAGATCGATGGGGGCGCGAAGTTCGAGGATATCGCCAAGACGGAATCGGACGGTAAGGATTCGCGCACCTCCGGCGGTCACCTCGGCTCCATCACGCGCGGAACCATGCCCGCCGCCTTCGACGACGCCGCCTTCACGCAGAAAGTCCTGACCGTCAGCGACCCCGTGGAGACACCCTTCGGCTACCACCTCATTCGCGTCAATTCCGCCGTCACCTCCGCTCCCGACACGGCGAGCTACGATGAATTGGCGATCACGGGCACCGGTGCTTCGGCTCGCGCCACGGACATCATCTCGCGTTTGCAGAAAGGGAAGGTGACGAAGGATGAACTGGCCCAGTCCCTGCGCTTCATCTTCTTCTCGTTGCAACCCACAGGATGGAAGGACACGACACTCGACGGCAAGCACTTCCGCTCCGCCGCGGTCGCCGTGGATCCCGTCACCAACGTGCCCGTGGTGCAGATTCTCTTCGATGATGAGGGCGCCACCCTCTTCCAGAACCTGACCAAGCAGAACGTGGGCAAGCGCATCGCGATCTTCGTCGGAGGTCAGCTTGTTTCCGCGCCAACCGTACAACAGGAAATCGCAGGCGGCACCGCCGTGATCACGGGAAGCAAGAACTTCGATGAGGCAAAGAAGCTCGCCCAGGATCTCAATACCGGCGCGATCCCCGCCCCCATCCACCTCGTGGGCCAGTACACAATTGAGGCCACGCTCGGCGCCGCCGCTCTGCGCACCTCGCTGCAAGCCGCGCTCATCGGCACCATCATCCTCATGCTCTACATGATCCTCATGTACCGCATGCTCGGCGTCATGGCGGATCTGGCTCTCGGAATGTACGCAATCATGCTCTTCGCGATCCTCAAGCTCCCGCTCCTCCTCTTCATGCACGACTACATCGTCCTCACGCTCGCCGGCATGGCGGGCATCATCCTCTCCATCGGTATGGCCGTGGACGCCAACGTGCTCGTCTTCGAACGCATGAAGGAAGAGCTGCGCAAAGGAAAACTCGTGAAGACCGCCGTGGAAGCCAGCTTCAAGCACGCCTGGCCGGCAATCCGCGACAGTAACGTCTCGACGCTCATCACCTGCGGCATTCTCTTCATCATCGGTTCGTCGATCGTCCGCGGCTTCGCCATCACGCTCGGCATGGGTATCTTCCTCTCGCTCTTCACCGCAGTCACCGTCACGCGCTGGTTGCTTCGCCACCTCGCCGCCACGAGCGTCGCCGATCACATCCAACTCTTCGTGGGCGGCATCTCCCGCTCGGAGGATACGGAGTTCGCGGAGTCGGACGTATGATCGACCGCCTCTGCGTTCGGGATCTGGAACTGAGCACCCGCATCGGAGTAGAGAAGAAGGAACGGGAAACACCTCAGCGTTTGCTCGTGTCGTTTTCGCTCCTGTGCGATCTCTCGAATGTCGCAAAGAATGACGATGTGCCTGAGGAATTCGACTACGCGTCGCTGACGGAGAGTATCCGCGAACTCGGCTTGCAGGAGCACAAAACGATCGAACGCCTCGCGGAGGACATCGCCTCCCTCCTCCTGCGCCGCTCGGCTGCGAGGAGCGTGGAGGTCACGGTGAAGAAGTTCCCGCCCCTCGGAGTGAAAGAAGTAAGTGTCACGATCGATCGCCCCACTGTTCACTGATCACTATTCACTCGTTTATGTCCCGCGTCTTCATCGGTCTCGGCTCCAATATTCTCCCGCTCGTAAATCTTCCCGCCGCCGCAGCGTCTCTGCGTGAGCTCTGGCCGGACATGCGCTTCTCCCGCGTGTATCGCAGTGCCCCAATGGGATATGAAGATCAGGATTTCTTCCTCAATGCCGTGGGAGCTTGCGAAACTACAGACACTCCCGAAGAAATCATCGGCAAACTTCAAACCATTGAACGAACACTGGGAAAAGAAACGCCATTTCGCTACGGGCCGCGCACCATCGATCTTGATCTCCTCCTTTACGATTCAATCACGGAGCAGAATGCCTCCTTCACGCTCCCGCACCCCCGAATGCACGAGAGACGCTTCGTCCTCGCCCCACTCCTGGATCTCGTCTCTCCGGAGGATCGTCATCCCTCGCTCCACCAAACCTGGTCGCATCTCCTCGAAGCGACGCAAGATCAAACCTGCGAATCCTTTTCCCTCACACTCTGATATGCGCTAGGATGTGACGTCCGTTCCCCCTCCAAATGAAACGAGTCTTCATCCTGCTTTCCCTCTGCACTGCCCTCCTGCCGCCCAGCGTCCTCGCGGCGACGCTTACCGTTCCGAACGTCAGCTTCACGGATCACGTCTTCGGTCGCAGGACCGCGCCCGTCACGCTCATCGTCTATTCGGATTTCGAATGTCCGTTCTGCCGAAACTTCCATGACACGCTGAAGGAGGTGATGAAAAAGGAGAGGGCGAGCGTCAACATCGTCTACCGTCATTTCCCGCTTCCATTCCACGAGAGCGCGATGCCCGCAGCGAAGGCCTCCGAGTGCGCCGCGCGCCTGCGCGGCAATGGAGGATTCTGGGCATTTGTCGATGCCGTATTCGCGGACGGCGCCGCACAGTATGTCCAAGCCGCGGAGACAGTCGGTGTCTCTGCCACTTCTCTCGCCTCCTGCATGAAAGACCCCGCCATCCTGAAGAAGGTTCAGGATCAAGAGAATGCCGCGACTTCAACCATCACGGGGACACCCACGACCATCATCCTCAATCGCAAAACAGGGGCGCAGCAGACAATCTCCGGAGCCGTCGGTGCGCAGGAAGTAGAGAGTGCCATCGACGCCGTACTCAAGAAGTAGCCCCGCCGAACGAAATCACTGGTATGAACCACAGAGCAAACTCTGGAATCCTATTAACCGCTTCCAGACATCTCGTCCGCCGTAGCCCCATCAGGGGCGAAGGCGGATTGCAAAAATAAAGCGGGGGAAGTAAGGTCTTGACCCATGGAAGACCTCACGAAAAAACTGCTTCTGAAGCTCGGCGAAGATCCCAAGCGCCCCGGGCTTCGTGGCACGCCAAGGCGTCACAGCGAAGCGATGAAGTTCTTCGTGTCGGGCTACGGACTGAAGCCCGAGGACATCGTTAATGGCGCCCTCTTCCCCGCCGACACCGAGGGAATGGTGATCATCAAAGACATCGAGACATACTCCCTCTGCGAGCACCACCTGCTCCCGTTCTTCGGACGCGTCCACGTCGGATACATTCCGGACAAACACGTGATCGGCCTGAGCAAGATCCCCCGCATCGTCGACATGTTTGCCCGTCGATTGCAGGTCCAGGAACGCATGGGGCAGGAAATCTGCGACGCGCTCTATGCGATCCTCAAGCCGAAGGGGATCGGCGTCGTCACCGAAATGAGCCACCTCTGCATGATGATGCGCGGCGTGGAGAAACAACGGAGTCAGGCCGTCACGAGCCATGTGAAGGGAAGCTTCAAGCGCGACGCGCGCACGAGGCAGGAATTCCTCGAACTCATTCGAAGCAAATCCTAAGCGGCGTTCGCGAGCGCCTGACGCGCGGCATTTGTGTAGCCGGTTTCTTCGGCTTCCTCCACGATTCGCAGAACGGTTGCTTCATCTTGAGCAGTCCGAAGCTGCCTCTCCCAGAGCGCCTGCTGCAAGTGACCCAGATCTCCGGCATGCGCACCACCTTTCTTCAAATGATTATTCCACTCGCTTGTGCCTATTGCGGAAACCGCAGCCACCGCCGCCCGCTGTCCCTCCCCGTAATCCTGCTCCGGTTGTCCTTCCCGATGATGGTCGGAGCTGCCATCGATGAGTCGTGCTGTTCCCATCTCCACATCACCCTCCAGCACACCCGTTATACTCAATTTCTGCCCGTCTACGATCAATGCAATCGCCTCCTGCGCAGCTTTTGGATTCGCCTGACTCGAATGTCCGACTTCCGAATGCGCCTCGTGCGTGACGGTGCGTCTGAGTTCATCCGGATCGAGAACAATCGCCGCAGAGACTTCCGCACTACTCTGCTCGCCTCCGACAAGGTTTCTCCCGAGCGTTCCTCCGGGAAGATTGCTGATGCGCACTCCATCAAATCCCGTCATCGCATCTTCCACCTCATGAGATTTTCTCCGCATGGCCTCTCCCAATGCTCGACCATTATGCTCTCCTCCCTGCAACACTTGATCAATCCGCTCCCTTGCCTGTCTCTGAAAATCGCCAAGCGTCTGCGATCGATCGAGGACAGCTCGCAATTCATCGAGTGCACGTACTTCGACTCCCGCCGGCGGTGTTTCAGATCGTTCAATCATGGCGGGCACAGTGTGCAGGAAATCGCATCACAAACAAGCAGAGGGCGAACAAAATACCCCGAGGCATTTTTTTGCGCTTCAGGAAGAGAAGAAGTCAATGTCTCTAAACCAGCTTCTTCCTCCGTTCGTAGAGGAAAAATGTGTAGTCGTGCATGTGTCGGGCATCCGCGGCGTGTTCTTCTCTGGATACCTGCTCCCACGTGTCCGCATCGAGTGAGGGGAAAAGCGTGTCGCCTTCGATCACCGCATGAACGCGTGTGAGGTAGATACGATCAGCGAGAGGGAGAACCTGCTCGAAGAGCTGTCCGCCGCCGATGACGAACGCTTCGTGCGCATCACCGCGCCCCGCCTCCTCCATCGCATCTTCGAACGAATGGACGACCGTGCATCCCTCACAGCGCGTCTTCTCATCGCGTGAGATGACGATGTTCTTGCGATCGGGCAGGGCGCGTCCGATCGATTCAAATGTTTTTCGTCCCATAATCACGGGTTTCCCGAGCGTGAGGTCACGGAAGAATTTCAGATCGTTCGGCAATTTCCACGGCAACCCTCCTGCCACCCCGATGACGTTATTTTCCGCCGCAGCAACAACGAGAGAAATTCTCATATGGCGATGGGGGCTTTGATAGCGGGATGGGGGTCGTAGCCGACGACTTCGATATCTTCAAACTTGAAATCGTTTATCGACTTCACTGAGGGATTCAATTTCAGCGTCGGGAGCGGCCTCGGCTCTCTCTTCAGCTGTTCCTTCGCCTGATCCAGATGATTGACGTAGAGGTGCGCATCGCCGAGCGTGTGGACGAAGTCCCCCGGCTTGAGCCCCGTCACCTGCGCGACCATGTGCGTGAGGAGCGCGTAGGAAGCGATGTTGAAGGGAACCCCAAGAAACACGTCGCAGCTGCGTTGATAAAGCTGACAGCTGAGGCGGCCGTCCACCACGTAGAACTGGAAGAAGCAGTGACACGGCGCGAGCGCCATCTGCGGGATATCCGCGACGTTCCATGCGCTTACGATGAGCCGTCGCGAGTTCGGGTTCGTCTTGATCTGCTCTATCACTTCCGCGATCTGATCGATCACCTTCCCGTCTTTCCCCTCCCACTTGCGCCACTGCTTGCCGTAGATCGGCCCCAGATCGCCGTCGGTAGCCGCCCACTCGTCCCAAATCGTCACGTTATTCTCCTTCAGGTATTTGATGTTCGTCTCGCCTTTCAGAAACCAGAGAAGTTCGTGGAAGATAGACCGTGTGTGTAGCTTCTTCGTCGTGAGAAGGGGGAAGCCATCCTCAAGAGAAAACCGCATCTGGTAGCCGAAGAGACTGATTGTCCCCGTCCCCGTTCGATCCCCTTTGGGGACGCCGCGTTCCAGCACAGCCGAGAGAAGATCGAGGTACTGCCGCACACATCGAGCGTACCCCAAAACAACCCCATCTGTCATCGACTCCCCTCTCAATTCTTGCAGCGATCCGGCCGAAACGACCTCGCATTAGACATCGCGGGATACGCGGATGTGAAATTGCTATTCGCGTTCCAGAACGTGAATCCGCACATCCCCGCATCGTAGACAGCGTGGATCTCATCGGTGATTTCCTGGGGCGTCATGTAGTACGCCTGGAGCCACGGGCGAATCTTCGACACCTGACTCGGGGGCAGGAGATTTTTGTATCCCGAGAGCGTGCGGTAGACGAGATGGTAGGCACGGCTGCCCTCGTTCTTCGCGGGATCGTAGTACGAGGGATCCGTGAAGGAGGAGGGGTAGGCCATCGGAGAGATGACGTCGAGGAGGGGGGCGAATCGGATGAAATTCTGGCCGAGCGCGTTATCGTTGATCTGGAAATCCCAACCGAGAATGGCGTACGTGCTGATGCCGAGCTTCGTCTGCGGACGAAGAGTATCGACCTCTTTGCGAGCCATGCGGATGAAGGATTCCAAGCGCGCTTCTTTCTCATCCGTCGTGAGACCGATGGACGACTGCGCGTACTCCGTGGGATAGCGGATGTAATCCAAGTTGATCTCGTCGATGCCGGCGCGAAGCAGATCATCGATAATCTCTCTGTTGTATGCGATCGTGTCCGGTTGCCCCGGATCCACCCACACGTCACCCACGCTCACTCCCGTCGCAGGGTTGCGGATCTGCGTCGAGGGATCGGCATCCGCAAGGGGCGTGTCCTTGAGCGCCACGAAGCGAGCGATGACGTAAAGCCCCTTGGCGTGTGCGGCCGCAAGGACGGCGGGGAGATCGAAAATCTTATGGATCGATCCGAATTTCTTCGCCATCTCGGACGTGGAATCGAAGTAGATATCGCCTCCCTTAACCTCGATCACCATCGCGTCGCCGCCTTCGGCGGGAATCGCGTCGACGGTCTTACGAAGAAATTCCTCCTGCGCGACGCTTCCCGCTCCGAGGTACATACCGGTTTTGTTATCTGCGCGCACCTGCGGTGCCGTATCGATGAGAATCCTGCCCGTCCCCTGTTTCCGGAGCGTCTTGAGGAACCCCTTCCCATGATTATTCAGAATCTCCTGATGGATATTCTGAGGCGTGACGCTGCTGCTACTGCTGCTCCCGCTACCGGTCTTCACCGGAATCGTGCGGGTGGGAGTGGGAACGACGCGTCGAAACGTCTTGGCCGTCGGAGCCGACGTCTGGTGCGGACGCACGACCTGCGGGAAGGAATCAGCACTTCGCGCCAATGCAAATTCCCCCGCGAAGAAGGCGAAGAGCGCAAGAAAGGGAAGGAGAATCCAATACGGATCGAATGATCTGCGGGCTGGCGCCGCAAGCTGCGGAAACGTCATTCCCTGCGGAAGCATCAGAACCGACGGCGGCAATGTTTCTTCGATCATCGCGTGCACCGACGACTGTAGCGCAGAAATCGAATTGTAAGCCACGGAATTGATATCGCAGTGAGAAATTGGTGTTGCTGGGAAATCGAAACATTGTAGCAGAAAATCTCCGCCGACGCCACTTCTCTTAAGCTTTCCTATGAGGTCCGGCGTACCTCCACGCCATCTCGAAAATCTGGCGCTGCGTTTCCGCCACGACTGCCGGGAGATCGTAGATCGGGTGAATGGTGCCGAACTTCTGCGCCATGGGAGACGTGGACTGGAAGTAAATGTCTCCGCCCTTCACCTCGATCAGGAGCGCATCGCCCCCGCTCTCGAGAATGGCATCTTCGGTTTTCCCGCGGAAGTCGTCCCGTCCAGCGGAGCCAGCCGAGAGATACATGCCCGTCTTGTAGACGGCGCGATCAGGAGCTGCAGCATGGAAGAAGCTGCCTGTTCCGCGCTTGGCATTGAGTGAGAGGAATCCCTTCCCATGTTGCTTGCGGATTTCGTCGCGAATGACGAGGCCGGAGGCGGTCAACGTCGACCCGCTCTGCATCTTCTTGGCTGTGGCTGCGGAATTCCTGCGCATCACCATTCGCATCGCCGCGCTATCCTTGGAAGATGCGAGATGCGACGAGACGCCGATCGCCGCAGCAGAAACTCCCGCCACGGAGACCGCGCCGATGACGAGGGCCGCGAAAACTTTGATCGACGGGAAAGCGAATCGTTTCAGCGTGGTGCCCGAAGATCGGAGAACTCGTTCTCACATCGCATGCGTCACAGCGCACTGTGACCCGAACGTGATCTTGTGTTGCCATGGAGAAGGTGTTGCGGAATGTGATGTGTGTTGTTTCGCTCGGATCCATCCAAGCGTTCGAAATAGTGTACCAGAAATTTCCCCAATATGCGATGGGACATACCGGACACTTGAAGGAATGATGAGATGCATCTGCCTCGCCTCCTCAGAAAATACGATTATTGATGCAGTTCTACGGCTTCAATACACGATTGTAGTGCAGTCTCAAGCTCCCAAATAGACTCACTCGCATCTTGATGATCGCCGCGCTGCTTCAATACCTGAACGAATCGTGTGGTCAGTCTGCAAGCGTTCGTTATAACACTCGGAAGCATGGCCCTGTTCCACTCTCCCACAGAGCGTCCAACTGATGGGAGCATGGTCGTATCTTCAAACGGATTACTCACCACGCTCTCCACTGCACCCAGCATATTCTGAAGATGTTCTGGAGAATCTGCAGATCCATTGAGCTGCCGAAGCGCCGATTCCAATGCTTGAGACAACTTTGTTACTTGCCCCCCATTAATCTCTGCGATATTGAGATGCAGCGTTTGCAACTCATGCGCCCTTGTTTCATCACCCCTTCGCTGCGCCGTAAAATGATCCGAAGCGAGAGCGGTTAATGCGGAGCCATGAATGGGTGCAAGTGTGTGATTCTGCAATCCAGTAGAGGCTTTCGTGGCAGAGGCGCCGCTGGCATCTTCGATGGAATAGATTTCCAGGGCGGAATCGCATGCATCGATCGCATCTTCTAGTGCAACTTGTGCGACTTGCAAATCTTGCGTTTCACCGAGTGTCCTCAAAGATTTCACGAGTGAATTCGTCGTATTGAAAGTTGAAGTAACGAGTTCCGGGAGCATTGCCTGATTGAATGTTCCGTCTGTGCCTTTCAAACCAACAGTCGACATTCCTTCGACTATATTCAATAGACTCTGTAAATGCTGCCACGAATCTGCGTTGAAAAATTTTTGTTTCACTAGCTCAACAGCACGATGCATCTTTTGAAGTTCTGGTTGATTCAGTCGTACTAATGCTGCTTTCACAGCTTTCATCCTTGAAGCTTCTCTCATATCACCAATACTTTCCGCCTTAAATGCCTCAGATTCGATCGTGAGATCACATTGTCTGCCTACTGGTGACAGTTTGGAATTCACTTCTATCGGATTTTTTGGTGGCGTATCCATCTGTTGTTTGTGGGAAATTATTGAAATTGTACTCTATTTTTACTGTAAAGTCAATCTGCATATACATGACTATCTCGTTTGCGATGACCAATATTTCTACGTCCCTTTCCTTCCGGCAAATCTCCATGCCATCTCGAAAATCTGTCGCTGCGTTTCCGCCACCTCTTTGCTCTCGATAATCACGGCGAACATGTCCTTTGGCGAGCCGAAAGAACAGATGGCGACTTTGTCTTCGTAGACGTTAATCTCGTTTCGAAAATCGAAATCTTTCCCGGAGACGAGCCGGATTTCTCGCAGCGACGCGCGGTCTTCGCCATGCACCCGCCGACCCGCCTCGTCATCGGGAGCGATCCCGCGGAGCCGTATGCCGTGCTTCACACGCTCCGCAACGTACTCGAGATCGTAGTTGGGCCAGAAGCGTCGCACGACGGCGGAGTTCGCGAAGTTGATGATCTCCGTCTTGGACGTGAGCGTGTCTTCGTAGACGTGGCGCACGCCCTCCCATCCTTCGAAGAAACGAACGGACGGCTTGCGCTCCTTTGCTTTCCGCAGAGAACGAAGTTCGGGAACAGTCTTCTCGAGTGTATCGACGTGCTTGCGCGCTTCGAGTGCCAGATATTCCGGAGCGACGGGCGCATACCACTTGGCGCGCATCTTCTTCACCATGGTGAAGTGCCCCTTTCGCACCATGCCCTCGAGCGTGTTGTAGGACGTGATGCGATTGAGACCGGAGGCTTTCGCATACTCCGACGCGGGGGCGGATCCGAGGTGGAGGCCGCTCAAATAGAGTTGCGATTCCTTGTCATCGAGACCGATGCCTCGGAGAACGGAGAAGAGGTCTTTCGCCATAGCGATTGCATCATATCAAGTTGTTATTATTTTTTACAACAGTAAATTTTCTCAGGGAAAAACACCCGACACTGTTTTGGCCGTGCTGGCCTTCCTGAAGATTAAAACCTCAAAGACTGTTCAATAGTCCTACAGGAGAACAAAGGCGTTGTGCTGAGATTCGGTTCTTGCAATGCGAATTTCGCGGAGTACAAACGACACATTCTTTCCTCCCCCATTCATGAATCCCGTGAGTTCCGCCCCGCTTGATCTCCGCGCCGAGTTGCTCAGACCAGTATTCGATGGACCGGATCTGTCGTTCACCCCGGCACTCTCCTCTGCCAACGATGTCCTGAACTTCGCGAAAACGATGCAAGCGACCATGGTGGATTTCACATTCGTGGATGTTCCGGGAACGCTCCAGCACACCAGTAAGCCCGTCCACGAACTTGCGGATGTGCTGACGGGTGGAGCGGGCTTCGACGGGAGCAGCATCCGCGGCTTCAAGGAAATCCAGGAATCCGACATGCTGCTGCGTCCGGAACCGAAGACCGCCATCCTCGACGGATTCGCCTCCGAACCGACCGTCGCCCTGCTCTGCGACGTCACCGACCCCGTCTCGGGCAATCTCTACGACCACTCTCCTCGCACGATCGCCAAGCGTGCCGTCACATATCTGGAGAAGAGCGGAGTCGCGGACACGGCATACTTCGGACCGGAGGCGGAGTTCTTCATCTTCGACTCGGTGAGCTACAAGCACGGAAGCAACCATGCCTCCTACGTCGTCGATTCCGAGGAAGGAATCTGGAACTCGGGAACGGAGCACAACCTCGGTTACAAGATCCGCCACAAGGAGGGGTACTTCCCCGCGTCACCGATGGACACACAGCAGGATATTCGCGCGGACATGGTGCGCGAGATGGAGCGAGCAGGCATCAAGATCGAGACGCACCACCACGAAGTGGCAACGGCGGGACAGGCGGAGATCGACATGGAACGTGACGAGATGCTGACCATGGCGGACAAGCTCATTCGCTACAAGTACATCGTCCGCAATGTCGCGCGCAGGCACGGGAAGACGGCGACGTTCATGCCCAAGCCGCTCTGGGGAGACAACGGATCGGGGATGCACGTCCACCAGAGCCTCTGGAAAGGAGGCAAGCCGCTCTTCGCCGGAAATGGCTACGCCGGATTGAGCGACATGGCTCTGCACTACGTCGGGGGGCTCCTCAAGCATGCTCCGGCGCTCGCTGCGATCTGCAACCCGACGACGAACAGCTACAAACGCCTCGTACCGGGATTCGAGGCGCCGGTGAATCTTATCTACTCGGCGCGCAACCGCTCGGCGGCAATCCGCATCCCGATGTACTCACAAAATCCGAAGGCGAAACGCGTCGAATTCCGCATGCCCGACCCCGTCTGCAATCCGTACCTCGCCTTCGCGGCGCTCCTCTTGGCCGGCATGGACGGCATTGAGAAGGGCATCTCGCCGGGGAAGCACACGGACGGAAACCTGTACCACATGACTGCCGCCGAACTCGCGACGATCGCCCACGCTCCCGGATCTCTGGGCGAAGCACTGGATGCGCTCGAGAAGGATCACGGATTCCTCACGACGAGCGGCGTCTTCTCCGAGGAATTTATCGCCTCCTACATCGAGAGGAAGCGCGCGGAGGTCGCGGAAGAATCCATGCGTCCCACACCGTCGGAATTCTTCCGATACTTCGATCTGTAATCCACTTTACTTTTTCCACTCCTCCTCATGCCGCTCACGCTCGATCTCCTGAAATCGAACCTCGACACCGTCTGGGTGCTCTTCACCGGTTGCCTCGTGTTCTTCATGTGCGCGGGCTTCGCTCTCCTCGAAACCGGCTTCAGCCGCGCGAAGAACGCCGTGAATGTGCTCGCGATGAACTACGCGGTGGTCGCGGTTTCGACACTCGCCTTCTGGGCGGCGGGATTCGGGCTGATGTTCGGCAATGGAACGCCATTCGTCGGATTGAACGGACTGTTCCCGACGTTCGTCGGGGCGTCTCCATTCTTCAAGTCCCTAGAGTGGGCGAGCGTCCCGCTTGCGGCGAAGTTCTTCTTCGAACTCGTCTTCGCCGACACCGCCATCACGATCGTCTCCGGCATCGTCGTCGAGCGCATGAAATTCTCCGCCTACATGCTCTTCTCGATCCTCATGGTTCTCTTCCTCTACCCCGTGACAGGGCACTGGGCATGGGGAGGGGGCTTCCTCTCGACTCTCGCCATCCCCTTCCAGGATTTCGCGGGATCGACGGTCGTCCACAGCGTCGGCGGATGGGCGGCGCTCACGGGCGCGATCCTGCTCGGAGCGAGAAAGGGAAAGTACGATGAGCAGGGGAAGCCCGTCACGATCACCGGCCACAACATGTCGCTCGCAACCCTCGGCACGCTCATCCTGTGGCTCGGCTGGTTCGGCTTCAATCCCGGAAGCACCCTAGCAGCGGATGGCGGGGCCATCGCGCACATCACGATGACGACCATGATCGCGGGATCGGCGGGGTTGGCGTCGGCGCTCATCATCTCCCTTCTCCGCACGAAGAAAACGGACATCGGAGCGATCCTCAACGGCACGCTCGCCGGCCTCGTCGCCATCACGGCCGGTTGCAACGCCGTCTCGCCGACCGGCGCTCTGCTCATCGGTGTCATCGCCGGTGCACTCTGCTACTTCTCCGGCCCGCTCATCGAGCGTCTCCGCGTCGACGATCCCGTCGGCGCGCTCTCCGTTCACTTGGTGAACGGCATCTGGGGAACGCTCGCCGTCGGCATCTTCGCAACGAAGGCAGGATCCGTGGGAACGCTCAACGGCCTCCTCTATGGAGGGGGCACGGGATTGCTCTGGAGCCAAATGATCGGTGTCGCCGCCGTTGGCGCCTTCACGGTCGTCGGTTCCTCGATCTGCTGGCTGATCGTGAAAGCGCTCGTGGGCTTGCGCGTGAGTGAGGCATCGGAAGTTCAAGGCGTGGATATCGGAGAGCACGGAAACCTCGCCTACCCACAAGATGCGCATCCCTCTTCGGTCGGCACCACCGTATCGATTCCCGTTCCGGCCACCCTCGTCCTCAATCCGATCCTCGTACGAAGCGGAAGAGATCAGTGGCATTTCTCGGAGAGATCTCGGTATCCCCGAAGGAGAGAGGAAGGGCAATGGCGATCAAATATGCACTGATCACATTTGCGATTCCTCGATGTGCACACAACGCGACCGTGGCTGATCATCAACGCATTGATCCTCCCCCATTTCGCTCGGGGCACCTGCCGCTGCAGATCGAGCGCAATCTTGTCCGCCGTTCGCTTCGTGGTCAGGCCCAGTCGCAAGGCAAGCCGCTGCACGTGCGTGTCCACCGCAATGCCGTCGTTCTTTCCAAAAACGCCGTACAGGACGATAGCGGCCGTCTTGCGGCCGACGCCCGGCAGCGCCGTCAATTCCTCCATCGTCTGCGGGACGTCACCGTCGAATTTCTCCACGAGAATTTTGCAGAGTAAGCGAATGTTCTTCGCCTTCACGCGAAACGTACCGCAGGAATGAATCATGCGTTCGAGATCACGCTGCGAAGCCGCCGCGAATGATTTTGCGAAGCGATACTTGGCGAAGAGGGCAGGCGTTACGCGATTGACCTGCACGTCGGTGCAACGCGCGGAAAGGAGTGTGGCAACGAGCAATTGGAGCGGCGTGCGGAATGTCAGAAAGGAGCGTGGAGGATCGTAGAGCTCCTCGAGCTTCCGCAAGACCGTTGCTACGGGGACGCTTCTTCGCATGGGCATAAGCAGAGTATGAACCGGGAATGCCATCCCGTCAGCATCCCAAGATGACAAGTAAACTCGCTCGCCGAGGATCGTTCCTCCGCTATAGTGACCTCCCCATGACGCCGATTCCCCCCCTGACCGTTTTTGATTTGGAGACGACGGGCCTCGATCCCAAGAGGGGGCATCGCATCATCGAGATCGCCGGCGTGCGAGTGGAGAACGGCATGATTCTTGAAGAGACGAATTTCGCCATGTTCGTGAATCCCAACCGCGACATTCCACCCGAGGCGAAGCGGATCAATCATATCAGCGACGAAGACGTGCGAGGCGCGCCGACGATCGAGGCCGTCCTCCCCCAGTTCCTGGAATTCGCCAAGGGTACGGTCCTCATCGCGCACAACGCCGCCTTCGATCTGGGATTCCTCGAGACGGAGAAAGAGTACTGTTGGGGATACGTGGATCTGCCGGAGGTGCTCTGCACGATGCGACTCAGCCAGGGTCTCTACCCGCGGGAATTCCGCCACAATCTCGACGTCCTCTCGCGCAAGTTCAACCTTCCCGCTGCGAACCTGCGCCACCGCGCGCTTTCGGACGCCGTGCTCGCGGCTCAAGCGCTCCGGAAGATGCTGCAGGAAGGAAAGATCGACTCGATCGAGAAATTGCGAAAGCTCGCGTCTATTAGGCAACTCGTCGCGTGATGTGACATTTTCTTTTGTATCAAGAATACGACACATACCCCCACCGGTCGGAGCCGCGCACCACGGGGTGGAATAGCACCGAATGGTATTCATCGAGAAATGGAATATCCTTCATTCTGGATGGAATGACGTTAGCATTGGTGCGCGGAGCGCTTTCTTCGTCCTTCTTTCTCGCCTTGAGAAAGAAGGACAAGAGATTTCTGCTGAGAATAATGCATTTCTTTCTATATACAATCGTGACTGGGGATGAAAAAACAGTACAATAGCCTCCAATGGCGGTTCTGCCCATCCTGACCGGCGACGACAATCCGATCCTACGCACACCCGCAAAGCCCCTCGAGCGCTTCACCAAAGATTTACAGAGACTGCTTCGGGACATGCGCGAGACGATGGAGCATGCGAAGGGAGTGGGACTCGCCGCACCGCAGATCGGCGTGGGATTCCGCGTCTGCATCGCCACGATCGACGGCAAGGTGACGCCGCTCATCAATCCCGAAATCCTCTCGAGGGGCAAAGAGACGGAGATCTGCGAGGAAGGATGCTTGAGTCTGCCCGAATCTTGGACACCCGTGCCGCGAGCCACGGAGATCGTCGTCTCCTACAGCGATGCAAAGGGGAAAAAGAAAGAGAAGCGCCTCCTGGATTTCAACGCGCGCGTCGTGCAGCACGAGCTCGACCACCTCGACGGCAAGCTGATCGTGGACTACGCCGAGAGCATCCCGCGCAATGTGAGAAGGAAGGACACCGTGACGATTTGACGTTTGCATCCCTCTCCCGCCGCACGCTACTCTCTCCCCATGCCGGAATTAGAGGCAATCATTGGGCTTGAAGTACATGCGCAGATGAATACGAAGACGAAGATGTTCTGCGGATGCGACAACGATGCGTTCGAGAAGGAGGCGAATACGACCGTGTGTCCGATCTGCATGGGACACCCCGGCACGCTCCCCGTCCCCAACGCCGAAGCGATCTCGAAGGCGATCTCCGCCTCGCTCGCTATCGGATGCCAAATCAATCCCCAGAGCCACTTCGACCGCAAACACTACTTCTATCCCGACCTTCCGGCAGGATTCCAGATTTCCCAGTACGATTTCCCGCTCGCATCGAAGGGATCCGTGACGTACCAAATGGAAGGGAAGGAGAAGACATGCGACATCACGCGCCTCCACATGGAGAACGACGCCGGCAAGCTCTCGCACGCCGGAGCCGTCACGCTCTGCGACTACAACCGCGCCGGAACGCCGCTCGTGGAGATCGTCACGGAGCCGGACCTGCGAAGCGCGGATGAGGCCGTCGCGTTCGCGGAGGAGCTGCGGCGCATCCTCATCGCTGTCGGCGCGAGTGATGCGGACATGTTCAAGGGCATGATGCGATTCGACGCGTCGATTTCGCTCAGAGAAAAAGGATCCAAGACGCTCAATCCGAGGAGCGAAATCAAGAACCTCAATTCCTTCCGCGCACTCGAGCGCGCGCTCACGTACGAGGAGAATCGACTGCGCGACCTGTGGACGGAATCGGGCGGACCGCTCAAAGGAAACATTACCGTCGGGTGGATGGACGACGATGGCCGCACGCGAATGCTTCGGGACAAGGAGACCGCCGATGACTACCGCTATTTTCCCGAACCGGATATCCCCCCGCTCTCCTTTTCGAAAGAAATGATTGAGAAGATCCGCTCATCTCTGCCCGAGCTCCCGTCCAAGCTGAAGGAGAAGTACATCGCACTGGGGCTATCGCAGGCGGAAGCGCTCATGCTCGTGGAACAATCTCCGCTGCGCGACCGCTTCGACGCTCTGGCGAAGATGGGAGACGCCAAGCGCGCCGCGAGCCTTGTCCTCACACAGCTTCAGGGGTTCCTTAAGTCGGAGGGAAAGGACATCGCGGATGCGCCGTCGACGGCGCACCTGCTCGAGCTGATGTCCGCCGTAGATAAGGGAACGATCTCCGCGAACGCCGCCAAAGACGTGCTCGGGAAAATGGTGAAAACCGGGAAGTCCGCGACGGAGATCATCGAAGCGGAGGGGATGAAGCAAATTTCGGACACCGGCGCGCTCGAGGCTCTCGTCGAAAAAGCCATCGCCGCAAATCCCAAAGCGATCGAATCCTACAGAGCCGGCAAGACCGCAGCACTCGGCGCCATCGTCGGATGGGTGATGAAAGAGACGAAGGGCCAGGCAAATCCTGCTATCGTAAATGAGATCCTGATGAAGAAGATTTCCTGAGGCGTCAGTCGTTCGCGCGCTCCATATACGCCCCCGTCTCCGTATTCACCCGGATTTTCTCTCCTTCGTTGATGAAGAGCGGAACGGTGACGGCGAGGCCCGTCTCCATTGTGGCAGGCTTCCCTCCCCCCGTCGCGGTGTCGCCGCGCACGCCCGGGATGGTCTCTTTGACCGTGAGCACGACCGTCGAGGGTAGCTTGATCCCGATCGGATTGCCATCGAAGAGGAGCGCATCCACCTCGAGCCCCTCGCTCAGATACTGCTGGATATCCTCGAGCACATCCGCGGAGAGTTCGAATTGATCGTAGTTCTCCAAATCCATAAACGTGTATCCCTGTGTGCCTCCACCATAGAGGAATTGCACGCGGCGAAAGCCGACGTCCGCCTCTTCGATCTTCTCGCTCCCCTGGAAGTTGCGCGCGACGACCGCGCCCGTTTTGAGATTCTTCAGTTTACACTGCATGTTCGCCTTGCTCTGGCTCTTGCGTCCGAACTGCGAGGAAACGACGAGGTAAGGTTGTCCGTCGAGAGTGACGGCGCGGCCGGGTTTGAGATCAGTGATCGTATACATGGGCGAAAAGTGTGAAGGGGGAAGGGCTTCACGTCAATATCTCACGTGCGAACATCAGATGATGCCGCCCTTGTCCTTGCGAATCCTCTGGAATTCCGTGCGCACGTACTGTGCGAGACCATTGGGAGGCAGAATGTAATAGAGGCGACGAAGGATGCGACCCTGATCGGGATTACTATCGAGAGCGCGGCTCTCGGCGAGCAACTGATCGTAACGCGAGCGCGGCATTTTATAGAGGAAGATGCGGCTCTTGATCGCTTGCGCATAGGCATCCACTTCGGCATCCGTGAGAGGAATCGGTCCCACACCTACGGGCGACGGGAGGTAGCGCTCCAAACCGCTCGATGCGAGGACGGTACCGGTCCCGCCGGATCTGTCGCTCTGCTCGATCGTTCGCGCAAGCACTGTAAGCGATGCGCGCGCCTCCTTGCGCACTTTGGACGAGAGTCTCGAAGAGGAATCATCGAGGAGAGCGATGGATGAAGAGAGGGATTTGAAAGCGAGGATCGAGCCGGGCGCGTCTCCCTCCTGCGCTTGGTGCGTTATGGAGGAGAGCGCATCCACGAGCAAGGTTCCCATCACATCCTCCGGCTTCAGCTGACTCCCCGGTAGCGAGGCACCTGCTTCGAGAACCGTTTTCTTGAGGAGGTAGGAAGCATCGCTGGGAAGCGCCGCCGAAACGTCTGCGACATCGGACGTGAGCTGTTGATTGAGGAGATCTTGCTGCGCGCCTGAGCCCGTCGCCACTGCGGCGGCGAGCAGCGTGGTTTTGTATTCCTGCAACGTGTTCTGTGCGGCCTGAGAACCGCTTCCACTTGCGAGGAGCGCGGCGGCCTCGTTGAGACGAGTATCCGCCTGATCAAGGAGCTTCTGTGTCCGTGCGCTGCTGCCGAATGTCAGCATCATATCCACCGCCTCCGCCACGCGCTTCACGGGATAGAGCGGCGAGGTGGGAAGGATGCCCGCATTCTTGGCGAGACGCTCCTGCTGGAGAAGAGCGACTTCGCTGCGATGCACCGCATCGCGCTTGAGATTGTCGATCACCCATGGACTCTGTTCCGCCAGCACCGTCACCGCTCCCTGCGACGGATTCTCCCCGCTGCGAACGGTCAGGCCGTCACCGGAAACGAGCGCGACTTCATTCCCCTTTGTCTCAAACACGCTCGCGAGACGATCCCAAACTTCGAGCGCCACGCGATCCGTCTGCCCCTGCATGGAGAGACTGCCTTCATGGATGGCAACGTGCGCCCCTGCGGCATCGATCATCCATCCCGGAGCCGACTCGGGCATGAGCGCCTGGATCCAGAGAGTACCGCTCTCGAAACCAAACTCCTCCGGGAGAGCCGCCAGTTTGCCCTGCGAACTGTCCGGGAAATCGGGAACGTCGACGATCGTATTCTCTCCGAGACGAAGCACGCCGTCGTCACGAACAATGAGCGTAACGGAACTCGCCTCACCCGTGCGAATGCGCACTGCCCCCTTGAGCGTCATCTGCCCCGTCAGAGGTTGCCAGAGTCCGTCTCGCAACACCGACACTTCACCTTGCACGGGGATCAGAACGACGGAAGAAGCGGCGCGACTGTGCGGCGCGAGAAAGAGCATCGGACTGGCACGGAGCACAAGGAGGAAGACTCCGAACGCCACCACGTATCCTCCGATTCGCATGAATGAGGAGACGGAAACCGGCTCGAGTCGCCGTAGGAGCTTGCGCCGGAGAAAAAGCTTGAGTGTGTCGGAAGCGGAAGAAAGTGAACGCAGCTTCTCCCAGAAGTGCTCAGTGTGGAGAGGAGCGATACGGGAGAGAATGGCCTGCCAGATCTGCGATGACTGTGCCTTCGCGGGTTTAAGTTCTTCCTTCGCTCGAAGCAGCGCGTGGGGCGCCGACACCTGTCGCAGCATGTTTCGCTTGATGATTTTCCTCTGTTCCTGCGTCGGCACGACGTGCCGCGAGGTCGCGGCCAGCGCCTTCGCCGCGCGGTCGCTCTCGTCCGATGGGGAAGGAGGGAGGGGCATCTGCAAGAGGAAAAACGGGGAAAGGGGCGTTCCGTTACGCCAAATCGCGAAACTCGGGGGGAAGGAGGGAGGCGAGCTTGCGCAGCGCCCTGAACTTCAGAACGCGGACTCCCCCCTCGGTTTTGCGCATGGCGCGGGCCACTTCCGCATGAGAGAGCTCGGCAATGTAGGAGAGGAGGAGGACTTCGCGATAGCGACGCGGGAGCCGATCGAGGGCGACGCGTACGGCATTGAGGATGTCGTCGCTGCGCACCTGCGAGTCGGCATGATTGAGGACATCGGGATCGGGGAGTTCCTCGGACACTTCTTCGAACGATCGCTGCGAGCGATACGCATCGATGACGGTGTGGCGCGCGATGCGAAACAGCCACGCGGCGAAGGGCACTCCCTTGCGCATCTTGTACGTGTGCAGCTTCTCCCACGCCTTCACGAAAATATCGGACACAAGATCCTCCACGAGTTCTCTGGGAGCCCGAAAGGACGCGTAGCGGAAGATCGGGAGGAAAAAATGATCGTACACAGTGCCGAACGCCTCCGTGTCCCCCTCCTGCGCCCGACGAATGAGCGTCTGCAATTGCTCCTCGTTCGTGACGAACGGGAGAGCATCGGATGCGGCGGGCGTTTCCTTCACCTCCTCCGTCTCATCCTCGGCGCCGAAGAGAGGAATGCTGATAGATCCCACGGGGAGCACAGCGTAGCCCTTTTCCTCCGTGTATGCAGCACATTCCCAATCAAATTAAATCCTTGCCGAATTCACGAATATCCCCCCCGCCCTGAAGACGCAAAATCTGCGCCTTAAAAGACTCAATCCATTCTCTCCTCCCTGAATTTGGAGGAAGAAAATCTTGGGCACAAGAGAGAACGGCACAGACGCGAGAACCAACATTCCTCCCCGGAGTTTCTGAACCCATCTCCTGAAAAGAACGATACTCATGCGCCACACATTTCGCTTTTTCGACGATGTCATTCAACATACTCACTTGTTGCGGCTGTACGACGGACAAGCGATTTGCAGTGATGGAGGCGACAACTGCCTCCCGCAAGATGGCCACGGATGTCCGAATTTCACTGCTGTGCATATTTACATTCAACCGTTTGACCTGAGTATCGAAATCAGTCAGCTGTCGCTGATCGCCGAGGTCGGAAAGTTCAACGAAGAATCTTCGACGTATGCCTTCAACAAAACCTGAAATATTTCGATTCCCCTCTGCATTCCCTGATTCAGGACGGATTGCAGCGAATGCTTCCGTAACTCCTGCAAGCGCATCTTCCATGCGTTTGACAGAATCTTGATTTGGTGGCATCGGATATTGCATAGGCGAAGAGACTACACGGAGAAAATGTAGAAATCAAGTTCTGACATAATATCATCAAAATGTCCAAAAGGATTCCCTTTCTGCCAAGATATCCATTATTCCCATTCAATTGTCGCGGGCGGCTTGCTCGTGAGATCGAGGAACACCATGTCGATTCCCGGCAATGCGAGGAGGCGATCGGTAATGCGGCGCAGGAGCGCGGGAGGAAGAGGCGCGGCTGAAGCCGTCATGGCCTCCTGCGATTCCACAGGCCGAAGCACGATCGACTCTCCCCCCTCCTTCGTCCCGAACGGAAGGAGAACGACGGGGAACTGCCAGATGACGGAGTAGAGATCGGCGCGGCGCAGCTCCTCATCCACGACGGCATCCGCCTCGCGCAGGAGATCGGCTCGCTCGCGTGTGAGATACCCCGGCGTAAATATGAGAGGTGGTGGAGCAGTGTGTGACGAGCAGAACAGGACGCGGTTAAAGGCGGGAATGGCATTGGGGATCGTCGTCGCCATCGCGCGATACGCATGCGGCACCTCCGACGGGTGTTCCCCGAAGAGCGCAACAGCGTGGCGGTACGTCCTGCCGTCCCCCTGCACGCCGACGGAACGCACCGGCAGCACGAGATGCGGAAGATCGACGGTGCCGATTTCCTTCGGGAGGCTTAGTTCCTGCGCGCAGAGAATGCGCACGCCGAGGCCGGGACCCGGGAAGGGGTGGCGCCAGACGAAATCGCTCGGCAAGCCGAGCTCCTCGCCGAGCGCTCTCACCTCATCCTTGTAGAGATCCTTGAGCGGCTCGATCACGAGCCCCTTCTCGATCATCGCCTGTATGGCCGCGACACGGTTGTGATGCGTCTTGATGTGATCGGCGTGCTTCGTTCCTTTCGTTTCGATCGTATCGGGATAGATCGTGCCCTGTCCGAGCATCCAAACGTCGCTTTGCGACGTTTGCCCTGAGCCTGCCGAAGGGCTTCCCACCATTCCCAGCCCCATCTCCTCGCTCACGCGCTTCTGCACGTCGAGGAATGTCTGGCCGATGATGCGGCGCTTCTCCTCCGGATCGTAGATGCCTTTCAAATTTCGGAAGAACTCCTCCGAGGCGTCTGCGATCTGGAGGTTGGTGATGCCCAGACGATCGAATGCCTGTCGAATGTTGCGCACTTCGTTCTTGCGCATGAGACCGGTGTCGACGAGCAACCCCTGCACGCGGTCGACGCCGAGGACGTCATTGAGCAGCGTGAATGCGACGGAGGAATCCACGCCGCCGGACACCAGCATGAAGACTCTCCTGTCCCCGACCGTCTGCGCGATCTCCTGCCCGATCCTCTTGGCGAATCCTTCCATCGACCACGGTGCGGGCTCGCAGAGATCGACGAAGCGCTTGAGGATCTCCATGCCGTGCTGCGTGTGGGTCACTTCGAGGTGAAACTGGACGCCGAAGATGCGCCGCTCCTCATCGCCCATGGCGGCGATGGTGCAGGTATCGGAGCTCGCGAGGGTTGAGAATCCCGGCGGCAGATCCGCCACCTCATCCCCGTGCGACATCCACACGCCGAATCGCAACGGAAGTCCTCGGAAGAGGACGCTCTCCGGAGTGACGATGTTTAAGTCCGCGTGCCCGTATTCCTTGATCTTCCCCGGCTTCACCGCGCCTCCGAGCGCATGCGCGACCCACTGATGACCGTAGCAAATGCCGAGGACCGGAATGCCAAGCTCGAAAATCGCGGGGTCGGGCTGCGGGCTGCCCTCCTCGTAGACGCTCTGCGGTCCGCCGGAGAGGATGATGCCCGCCGCACCCCTCAGATCCTCCGCCTTCGTCTCCGCGATGCGAATCTCGGAGAATGCTCCGAGCCGACGCACGCGATTGCCGATGAGGTGAGCGTACTGCCCGCCGCTATCAAGTATGACGATGGAACCGGCACGGACGGAATTCATGGGAGCAGTGTAGCAGGCACTGCCCGACGAAATCATCGTGCTTCAGCGTTCTTCTTGTGCCCCATAACGGGCAACGCAACGGCGACGAGAATCCATCCCGTGTAGGCGACAGCCGCATCTTCCCACGCATGGAGGAAGATCGCGGCGATGGAAATACCGAGGAAGGAGAGGAAAGCCGCGAAGCGGAATGAATAATTGATAATGGATAATGGGGAATTTTTCGATCCATTATCCATTATCAATTTTCCATTATTCATTCTCAACCGCCGTAGAACCATCACCACCAACATCACGAACAGAACAAACCCCTCGACTCCGAGTTCCACGCCAATCTGAAGGTACCAATCTTCCGGAAGGAACGGACAGCGGCACGCGTGATCAAGCGGCTGCACTTGCTTCTCGCCGACGAAGACGCAGAGAAAAGGCTGACTCTTGGCCCACGAAGGATCGTCCTGCGGCCTGAGGAAGACGCAAGGTTCATTGAAGCGGTTGCTCGCCGGCCCCGCCGACGCAAGCCCCATCCCGAGCGGATGCTGCGCCATGAGAGAGAGCGCCTGCAACGGTCGCACAAGATGACCGCGCGTGGAGGAGAGACGGAAGACGACTTGCGGGAAGGCCACAGCAGCAACCACGAAGATGCCGATCACCGAGAGCCCAGACCAGATCAGAAAACGTCGAAAGAAGCGGGGGGGAAGTTTCCGGGAGAGCGCGACTGCGACCATCACGCCGGCAGCAAGCCACGCCGCGCGTGAGTAGGTAAGAAGGAGAGCAAGAGAGAGAAGGCAAAGAAGACAGAAAAGATAACGAGAATCATTCTTTTCTTCTCCCCACTTCACGACAAACAATGAGAGAAGCATGCTCAGAGGAATTAAAAGCCAAATGCCCAACTGATTCGGTCCGCTCATCGCCCCCTGGACGCGACGGAGCACCGATTCGCCGATTTGCTGAAACGGAGCGAGGGGGCCACTCGGCACGTAGAGCGAATGGAGTGATGAGTATCCGAGTGCGCGGAATACCGAAACCGGCAGGAAGAGACTGACGAGTGCGGTGAGCGCGATGACACCGGCGACGATCGGCACGCCCTTCATCAGGCGCGCAGCGAATACATCAGACCAAGACACGCGCCGAAGCAGACAGAAGGCGACGAGCAGGAGGAGATCGTAGCGAAATCCGAGGAGGAAGGAACTGTGAGATTGATGCAGTACAAAGCCAAGAATCGCGGCAAGCACGAACAGACAAGCGATGAGAATGTCGAGGATATCGACAGCGAACTTCTTCCTCTCAAGAAATATTTCCACACACGCGAGAAAGAGAATGACGCCGAGGAGTGCGTCCTTCCAGAGAGCTAGGATGACGGAAGGGGCGTGATCGGGCCCGAGGAGCAGCTTCGTTCCGAGCGTTACGAGCAGCGCATGGAACGGCAAAAGAAACACGAGGAGGATGGTGAGCCATTCACGAACGGAGCGAAGTGTCGGCATGATCAGAGATGGAGGCGCTCTTCGTCGGCGCGGAATATCTCTCCTTTCTTCAGAATTTTCTCGACGACGTCGATCGACTTCTCACTCACCCCTCCCCCGTAGATCTTCGGCGCCTGTCGCATCTTCTCATTTTTCCAACTGTAGAGAATCGACTCCTTCACAATGTGCGAGGAGACAGGAGGCGCGATGATGTTGCCGCCGTTCATCGCGGATTCACTGCGATCCGATCCGAAGCGCAGCGTCACGCAGGGGACGCCGAGCACATTCATCTCCTCCTGCATCGATCCCGAATCCGTGGCACACACCGCGGCGTTGCGCATCGCCGCGATGACGTCGCCGTACTTGGGCCACACGGGCGAGTAGATGAAATTCGGATGCGAGCTTACGAGCTTCTCGACCTCCTCCTTCAGCCCAAGCCTCTTCAGCGCTTCCTCCGTCTGGAAGAGCGAAATGAGGAGAACGCCGCGCCCCTCCTCTATCAGTTCCTTCATCGCGCCGTAGATGGCGAGGAAGCGACGATCGGAACCGCAGTTCTCCCTCCGATGGACGCAGAAGCGCACGAAGTCGCCATTCTTCAACATCGGGTATTGATCGAAAATCTTCGAATCCGCGGAACGTTCCACCGCTTCCAGCGTGGCATCGACGACGGAATTTCCCACGACGGCGATGCGGTCGGCGGACTATCCTTCCGCGAGGAGGAATTCTCGATCAAGCTCGACGGGCGCGAGATGCACTCCCGTCGCCGCCTCGCTGCAGCGTGTGTTGAACTGTTCGGGGTACGGCTCGAGGCTCCCGCGCTCCCAGTTATTGCGATCCATGAGGAACGTTCTCCATGCTTCCACGTCGACAGTTCCCGCCTTCTGCGAAATGAGCGGGGAAAGATGATATGCGGGAGTGAGCGTGCGGATCCCAGCCTCCACGTGCACCGATGCGAATCCGTGGAAGAATCCCGCGTTGCTCGCGGCCATGGCGGTGGTGGTGTCGCCGTGCACGTAGGGAATGACGATCTTCCCGAGACGCTTCATCTCCGCGAAGACGAACCCGAGCCTCCCGATGATCTGGCTCACGACTTCGTAGGGAGCGCCTCGAACGTTCAAATTGAAATCCGGTTCGACGCCGAACTCCTTCAGCATTCCTCCGCTCAGATTTTCGCTGTAATGCTGTCCGGTGTGTCCGAGAAGCACGAGGTGCTTGCGCTTCTTGAGCTCGCGATACATCGGAATCTGCTTGATGATATCCGGCTTCGTCGCGATGAGAATTACGTGCACGTGCTTCTCCTTCGCTGCTGCCAGCTCATCGAAAAATTTCGGCGTTCGGTACGTGATCTCCTGCATCGACCACAGAATAGCGTCGGGTGCGCGCGAAGGGAAATTGGTTGCGATTCTTTCCTCCGACTTCCTTCACCGCATTTCAGCAGGGACGGGGAGACCGAGAATCTTCAAGCAGAGAGGCGCGATATCCTTGATGCCCGTGCATTGTTTCAGCTGATCGGAAGAGGTGATAAGCGATGAGTGCACGAATGTCTGTACGGGATTCGTCGTATGGCTCGGAGAAATAGTCGTCGTCCCCCGAAGGTACTTCTCCTCCGCATTGCCATGATCCGCTGTGACGATCCAGTCGTACCCATGCGCATCGAGTATGGGGAGGAGTCGCGCAAGATTTTTATCGACGGTTTCGCAGGCAATGATTTCCGCTGCAAGATCGGCGCCGTGTCCCACGAGATCGGGATTGGCGTAGTTGGCAACGATGAAACCATACATCTCAGTCTCAACCTTTTCGATCAATGTCGTCGTAAGTTTCTCCGCACTCATTTCGGGAGCCTCGGCGAAGTTCGGCACTTTCGGAGATTCGATGAGAATGCGATCCTCTCCCCCAAAAGGCTCCTGTCTCTGCGCATTGAAGAAGAACGTCACGTGCGCCATCTTGTCCGTCTCCGCGATCCTCAACTGCTTCAGCCCCGCCTTCGACACAACCTCTCCCAATGTATTGGGAACGGGTGTTGCGGGATACGCAACGGGGAGATGATCCGAGTACGGCCCCATGCAGACCACATCCTCGATGCGAATCGGCCGGGGAAATTCCTCAAACGTCTCATTGTTCAATGCCGAGACGATCTGTATCTGGCGATCGGACCGGAAATTGAGATCGACGAAAACGTCACCGGGTTTCACCTCCCGAAAATCTTTCGTCTTGAGCGGACGGATGTAGTAGTCGGTCTTCTGATCCTCGGGAGCGCTGTCGTACCATCGCTTCGCACCGTCGCACAGATCCTCGACCTCCTCCCCCTCCCCCTGTGTCAGTAAACGGTAGGAGAGTTGCGTGCGATCCGCGTACTGCTTGTCACGATCCATCGCATAGTACCGACCGATGAGAGACGCGACTTTCGCGAAGGGCATCGTCTTCAGCTTCTCGCAGAGCACTTCGAAGTCCTTGCAGAACTGCTGCTTGGGAACATCGCGACCGTCACCGACGAGATGAAGAATCACTTCCTCGACACCGCGCTCCTTCGCAAGCTCCATCATGGCAAAGAGGTGATCGATGTGACCGTGCACACCGCCGAAGGAGAAAATGACGAAGAGGTGAAGCGGAACCTTCCTCACTTTCGCCCGATCGCACGCGGAAACGAGAACGGGATTTCCGAAAAATTTCTTCGATCGTATGGCGAGATTAATTTCCTCAAGCGGCTGCCACACGATGCGCCCTGCCCCCATCACGAGGTGACCCGGCTCACTCGCCCCCTGCTGCCCCTGAGGCAACCCCGCCGCGTTCCCCGAAGCGGCCATGATCACATTGGGCACCTCCTTCTCCAAGCGCGTTATCGTCGGCATTTTGGCCAGAAGACGCGCATTCCCGGGGCCGGGAGGCGCAACGCCGAATCCATCGATGATGATGAGACAGAGCTTCTTCACGGACTTCTACACTACCGCAGAGGAGCGATTTGCGCTATAATAGTGGTGAACATGGACATCAAAAATCTATCGAAATTGCGCTTCACGCACACGTACTTCTGGGCGGTGCTCGTCAGCGCGCTCATCGTCGGCGTCGCCGCGACACTCGCCCGCGCGAGCTTCAACCTGACAGCCGCGCTCACGGAGAAGCCCGACATCGCTCTCTACCTCCTCCTCCCCGACGAACAGATCAGTTCGAGTACGTTGCTGAGGGAGAAGACCAAGGAACGCGACTACCTCGTGCAAACGAAGAGCGGCTCCGAACTCATCCGACTCAGGCGCGGACCGAACAACTGGTTCGTGGAACTGGAAGAACAGCTGCACTGATCTACGGAGCTTCCCTGCCGTACCGTGCAACGAGAGACGGAAACACAACGACCGCATTCCAGATGCGCCCGATTCTCTTCGGCTCGCGCACGACGCGCCAGAGCCACTCCAACCCCACTGATCGAAAGAGCGCGGGGGCGCGCTTCTGCACGCCCGCGATGAAATCAAAAGCCCCGCCGATCCCCATCGCGACTTTCACGCTCGTGAGCGAGGAGAGATGCTGCGCGATCCACATTTCCTGACGCGGAGCTCCGAACGCAACGAAGAGGAGTACGGGATTCGCCGCATTGATGCGCGCGACGATGTCCGCGGCGTCGCTCTCGCTCGGAGAACCGGCATACGTTCCGACGATCTTCAATCGGGGATTTCTCGCCTTGAGCTCCTGCGCCGCGCGCTCGGCGACGCCCGGCCCCGCGCCGAGAAAGAACACGGGATATTCCGGCCCGAGATCCCGGCAGAGGATCTGAAGCGTATCCGTTCCCGTCACGCGGTACGGGAGTCTCTGCCCCGTGAGGCGCGCCATAAGCAGAAGCCCCGCTCCGTCGGGAAGATTGAGACTGCTGCGACTCAGCACGTCCCGAAACTCGCGGTTCTTCGCCGCCTCCCTGAGCATCTCGCTGTTGGGGGTGATGATCTGATGCTGGCGCTGTTCGTCGAGGAAGCGATGAATCCTCGCCACCGTTTCGTCCATCGAAACCGCATCGATGGGAGCACCCAGGAGCGTCACCTTCGCCGATGCTTCGAAATTCCCGTCCGGCACTCACCGCATCGTAGCACAGCACATCGGTCTTTTGGATAAGGAAGGCGACTGCGGTATCCTCGAAGCATGCGAAAGCTCCGTTTCCTCTTCCTCGCGCTGCCGCTGCTCGCCGCTTGCACGCCTTTTGCACTCACCCCGTCGACACAACAGACGGGGACCTCCTCCGAAATCGCATCATCATCACTGTCCCCGATCGATTCGCAGAGAGCCGTCGCTGTTCTTCCATTCGCCTATACGTCGGGGAGCCTGCTGGAGATCGGCAAGAGCACGGCGCCGCTCACACTCATTGCTTTCACCAATCCCTCCTGCTCGTACTGTAAGGAATTCTTCGAACAAGACGTGCCCCGCCTGCAGACGGACTTCGTCGCTCCCAGCACGTTGCATCTTGAGATCGCCATTCTGCCGATGAAGAAGTATCCCGAGAGCGAGCGGGAAATGCGAACACTCTTCTGCGCCGCCGCGCAGGGGAAGGGTATGGTAATGCACGACGCGCTCTTCTCTCTCCCCAAGCACTCAGAGACGGCCACGCTCTCCGCTGCTAAATCTCTCGGTCTCGATCTCCCGAAACTCACTACCTGTCTCTCCTCCCCCGCTGCCTCCGCCGCAGTACAAGAGCAGGAATCGCTGGCTCTGCACTACGGCGTAACGCTCGCACCGACGCTGATCCTCCAAGAGGAGAAGAAAATCGGACTGCAGCCGTACGCGGATCTGCGCGCATGGATCCAGCACACTCAGAAACGATGATCGAACGCTTCGCCTACGCCATCCTCGGCTTGTACTTCCTCGCCTGGTGGCTCGCAGCGTACGCCACCCGACGCGACCAACGTCATTTGCTGCTGCGCGCGGGGATCATCGGAGCCATTGCGGGAATCCTCTCGGAGTTCTGGCACTTGAAGGATTACTGGCACCCGCCCTCGATCATCTACGGCTTCACGGTGCCCGAGGATTTGCTCGCGGGATTCGCCGTTGCGGGATTCTCCGCCGTGCTCTTCGATGTGTTCTTCAAACGTGAGGAGGAATTTCGCGGCGTCCCGCACTCCTTCCTCTTCAGCGTACTGTTCCTCTTCGGCGTTGGCGGAATGTTACTCTTCGTCAACACCCTCGGCTTCAACTCGGTCATCGTGAGTGCGCTTTTATTTCTTCTGATCGCGGGAATCATGATCGGTATTCGCAGAGATCTCCTCTGGCCCGCTCTCGCGACGGGATTGATCCTCACACTCCTCGCCATCCCGCTCTACGTCATCCTCTTCGGATTCCTCGCACCGCACTGGTGGGAGCACGCGTGGCTGCTTAGGGGGACGCGGCTCGGCATGATGCTCTGGATGGGAACACCATGGACCGAACTCTTCTGGTACTTCGCGTGGGGATGCCTCGCGGGAGTGATACCGGGATTTCTGAGGGGGACGGAGAAGCGCTTACGCTGAGATCCGCACGACCTTCCGTCGGCCGCTTCCGCCGGCGAGAATCTCCACGTGAGAAGCATGGACTCCAAATTGTTCGGATAGAAACCGGATCAACTCCGCGTTCGCCTTTCCTTCCTCTGCCGGCGCCGCGAGCGCGATCTTCACGCTGTCATCCTCCATCACGGAAACGATCTGGGTTTGCCGAGCATTCGGACGCACGCGCAATGAGAAGGAGACCTTTCCCTCTCGCGCCAATGTCTGCTGGAGTTCGGTGAGCATATTCATTGCAGGTGATCCTTCCGCCACTCCTCAATCTTCCGGTGATTGCCGGAGAGGAGGACGGGCGGAACTTTCTTCCCACGGAAGACTTCGGGTCGCGTGTAGTGCGGATACTCTTTCTTGCGATCGAGCGCCTTCGAGAAGCTCTCGGCGGCGGCGGATTCGTCCTTGCCGAGCACCCCCGGAATCTGACGCGCCACCGCATCGATCAATACCATCGCGGGAAGTTCGCCGCCGGTGAGGACGTAATCGCCGATGGAAATTTCCTCGTCGATCCATCCGTCGCAAATACGTTGATCGATTCCTTCGTAGTGACCGCAGAGGAGGAGGAGCCGATCCTTCTTCGCGAGCTTCTCCACACGCTCCTGCGTCAATTTTTCGCCGCGCGGAGAGAGGTAGATCCTCCACGCACGTTTCTCCTTCTTGTTACTTTTCTTCCCCCTCTTCTCTTCCGCGAGTTTCTCGATGGCCGGGACGATCACATCCGGTCGCATCACCATTCCCGCCCCGCCTCCGTACGGAGAGTCATCCACCTGCCTGTACTTCCCCGTTCCGAACTGCCGCAAATCATGGAGATTCACCTGCAGCAATTTTCGATCCTGCGCGCGCGCGAGGATGCTCTCGGTGAGAGGCCCGTTGAACATCCCGGGGAAGAGCGTCAGGACATCGATGCGCATGGAATCAGTATAGTGAAGGAGAAGTAGATTTTTTGGCTTCCATCAGATGAATTCCGGATAGAAACGCGTGATGTCCGCGCTCTGCACCTCCTCGATCAATTCCGTCGTCTTCCCCTTCCTCGGCACGAGCTCCTCGCAGAAGTCCGGCACGTCTTCGTCGCGATAGAGCACGCCGGTAGCGATGCGCTGCGACGTGTCGACGGCGAGCTGCCGCGCCTTCTCAAAGTTCTTCGCATCATGCCCTTCTTTCCCCACGTCGTAACAGTGTTCGAGAAGGTAGTCGTGCGTCGCGAAGTGGTTGTACGTCGGACAGGACTGCAGCACGTCGACGAATGCGAACCCGCGGTGCGCGATCGCCTCTTTCAAGATCCCCGTAAGTTGCGGAATGTCTCCGGAAAATCCACGCGCCACGAAGGTCGGTTGCAAAGAGAAGACGAAATCCATCGAGGGGAGCATGCGCTCGGGAATGCCGTTGGGACTCACGTTCATCTTCTGCCCCTTCGGCGTGAGCGCGCTGGCTTGGCCGGTGGTGAGCCCGTAGTTCGCGTTGTTGTGGAGGATGAAGACGATCGGATAATTGGAACGGATTGCGTGGACAAGGTGCCCGACCCCCTCCGAGAAGCTCGCCCCGTCTCCGCCGACGGCGATCACCGGCAATGTGCGATTGGCGATCTTCGCGCCCGCCGCGAAGGGAATGACACGACCGTGAAGCCCGTGGAAGCGATACCCGTTGAGCTTATCGGCCATGTTTCCGTGACACCCGACATCGAAGCAGAGGAGCGCCTGCCATGGGTGGATTTTGAGTTCCACAAGCGCTTTTTTGATCGCTGTCCAGATGCCGTAATCGCCGCATGCATCGCACCACGTGCACATCTGAGACGAGGCGTAGTCCTTCATCTGGGGGCCGCTGCTATCGAGGGGAATACTCATGATTTGGAAACGATCGGAAGAAGTCTCTCAATCAACTCGTCATAGAAGAACGGACGTCCGTCGAACTTCAGAATCTTCTCGCGGATTTCGATGCCGCTCTCCTGTCGCAGGAGACTGCCGAGCTGACCCTGCGCATTCCCTTCCACGAGCACGATCTTCTTCGCGCTCTTCGAAAGCTTGACGAAGGTGTCGGTCTTGAGCGGCCAGAGATAGGAGTAGTGGAGGTAGCCGACCTTCTTGCCCTGCAGTTGCTCATCGCGCAACGCATCGAGAATCACCGTCTTCGTGCTCCCCCATCCGATGAGCAGAATGTCGGGCTGCTTGCTGCCGAAGAATTCGGGCTCGGGCAAAGCGGCTTTGAGCGCATCGCCTTTTCGCAAACGTTTGCTGATCTGTGCCTGAGACACAGCCGCATCCTCGGTGGAGGATCCGTCGGGCCGGTGCTCATCTGCCTGCGCACAGAATGTCTGTGCCTCACTCCCCGGAAGCCACCTCTGGGAAACGCCGCTCTTCGTCGCCGGATCGTACCGGTCATTCGCAGAAAGCTTCGCAAGTTTCGCCGGATCCGTGACGAGTGCGCCGCGACGAATCGAGACGGCCGACGGATCGAACGGCTCCTGCGTGTAGAGCCCCTCCATGAGCTGCTTATCCGTGAGGACGATGACGGGAATCTGATACTCCTCGGCAAGGTTGAAGGCCCCGGCGAAGAGCGGAAAAGCATCCGCACTGCCACTGACGCCGATCACCGCACGAGGGAATTCTCCGTGCGCCGTGTACACCGTCATGAGGAGATCGGCCTGAGCGGTCCACGTGGGAAGACCCGTGCCGGGGCCGGGCCGCTGTGCGACGACGAACACGACGGGGTTCTCGATAATGCCGTTCATCGAGAGCGTCTCGCTCATGAGATCGAACCCGCCGCCGGATGTTGTGGTGAAAGCGCGCGTGCCGGCATACATCGCTCCGGAGACCATCTGCGCCGCCGTGATCTCATCTTCAGCCTGCTTGATCGCCATGCCGGTTTCGTTCTGCATATCCGCCATTGCGGTGAGCAGCGGCGTTGAAGGTGTCATGGGATATCCCGCGAAGAAGCGAACTCCCGCCGCGACGGCTCCGAGCCCGAGCGCGTGACTTCCCGTGATGAGCAGACACTTCTTCCAGCGATCCTGTGGTGGTGGCAACGCGATCGACACTGCACCGGCGGGATCTGTGAATCCAAATCCTTCCTCAATGCACTGCATATTCGCTTCCACGAGCTGCGGCTTCTTCTTGAAACGTTCCGCGACGAGCGCCTTCAGGGATTCCTTGTCTCGGCCGAGCAGCGCCCAGACGAACGCGGAGATGAGAACATTCCCGAGAATTGCTTTCGCCTTCAACTTTTCCAGAATCGTATCGACGGGGAGGAAGATGGCGCGGATCTTGCGCTGTGAAAGCTGCTTGAGTTCACTCTCCGAGAACTTCCAGTCCTGCACCGCATGGACGATCACTCCCCCCTCCTTCACATCTCCGAGATTCTTCTGTAATCCGTGATGATTGAGTGTGACGAGAATATTCACCGTGCGCTCCGTGCTGGCAATCTCCTCCGAGGAGACATCGAGTTGATAACTTGCGTGGCCGCCCTTGATGAGCGACGGATACTCGCGATATCCAAACACGCAGTAGCCGCTGCGCTTGAGCCCCTTCGCAAGGATCTCTCCGATGGAGTTGATCCCCTGACCGGAAGCGCCGACGATTTTGAGAGAAACGCGAGGCACGGAACTGCATCCATGATGCGACAAAATCGCTCGATACGGAAGGAGAAAAGATGCTGAAAATGGCGGAGAAGCGAGACTTGTGGCGTGCGACAAATGTTCTAAGCTGAGCGAGATGGAGCACCAAACAGTCAGCATCCTCATGCCGACGTTCAACCCCGACCCCGCCTTTCTTCAGGCCGCGGTGGGATCCGTACTGAATCAATCGTATCCGCACTGGACACTGTTCATTCATGACGATGCGTCCGGCATCGATGTTCGCGCTCTCGTCGAACCCTTCCTGCGCGATGAACGCATCCGCTTCGCACGGAGCGAAGAACGTCTGGGGATCGCCGGCAATTGGAACGCCTGTCTCGCACAGGCGCGGGGAGAATTCGTGCAGTTCCTCTTCCAGGACGATCTGTGGTACCGCGAGTACCTCGAGAAGAACGTACACATCTTCCGTGAGAGCGCATCGGTCGGCCTCGTCAGCTCTTTCCATACATACAAAGCGGAAGGAGAAGATGCGCAGACGTTCCTCGTCGAGGGAGGATTCGAGCGCGTACAGGAAGAACGACGCAAGCGGATGCAAGCGGGAAACGGGAAGGCGTTTCTGATGAAATGGGCGGAGGAGGGACTGTGGCCCAACCTCATCGGCGAACCGAGCTTCGTGATGCTGCGACGCTCACTCACGGATTGTGTGGGAATATTTCGGGAAAAAATGCCGCAAGGACTCGACCTCGAGTACTGGGTGCGATGCCTGCTGCTCACGGACATCGAAGTGCTTCGAGAAGAGCTCGGCATCTTTCGCGTCCATGCCGGGGGCGCGAGCATGCGCAATGATCGAAACGGTTCGGGGCTCTTCGATCGATTGCGCTGCTTCTCTACTCTCATCGCACTCCTGCCGCGCGGGGAGGAACGGAAAAAAGTAAAGCGTGCGCTCCTTTCGCAGATTGATCTGCTGGCGCAGAAGTTTCGAGGGAGGATCGACGGCAAGCGCGGCGTGGGAGGGGCCGGTGCTTCGGAGGCTCTGCACTTCTTCCTCAGGCATCCCCGCCTCCTCATCCGTGCGCTGATCGCAGCGATGTTCGCGAAAAAATAGTTTTCTCTTTCGTAGCAACCTTTTTTCTTCGTCATGTGTCTTTTCGTGGGGGACCAGGGAACCTTGTTCGGTTCCCTAGGTCCCCCACACCCCCTTTACCCTCCTAACGGTAACAATTTGTGGAACTAACAAAGAGAGTGGAGGGTTATCCG
>CAIJNU010000039.1 GCA_903822115.1 uncultured Candidatus Peregrinibacteria bacterium | reverse complement strand
CAAGGGATTGCTCCCACACGCTCCTGAAGCGTGCGCGTCTGCCATTTCGCCACCTGGGCCTGCGTCCATTGTAACGAAAACGAGAGTGCATCACGACTCGAAAATATGCAATCATGTCTTTATGAAGATCCCTCCTCTCCATCGGATACTCGAAACCCTCCTTCTCTGCGTTCTTGCCTTTGCCTTTCTCTGGCGTGGTGGGAAAGGAATCGAGGCGACATGGCTCCTCGCCGCCATCGGCTCCCTCCTCGTGGTCGCAACGCTCTGGAACGAGCGCCGCATGACGGATGGGAAAGACGTTCCTCCCGAGCTTTGGAGCGCAGTGGTACTTTTCCTCCTCTGGACGATCATCAGCTACGTCTTGTCGCTCACGCAGAACTACGGACTCGATGAAGTGCTGCGAGACGGCACGCTCTTCCTGCTCTTCCTCTGGATCATGCGCAGGAACGCTACGAACGGCGCATCGACATTCGCAGAGCGTCTCATCCAACTTCTCGTCATCCTCACGATCGTCGGCTGTGTCATCGGCGTCTTCGTGTACGTTCTACAGCCGGTCACGCGTTTCGTCGGCACGTTCTTCTACTTCCGCTTCGCTACCGATTACTGGCCCAACGCGTGGGCCGAGATGCTGCTGATGACGTGGCCCCTCGTCTATCGTTGGTCACAAATCGCGAAGACACCCCGTTCGCGCATCGCTCGCGATCTCGTATTGGGGTTTGTCATCGGATGTCTCCTGCTCACGTTTTCCCGCGGCGGATTCCTCGTCTTTGCTATCCAGTGCGTGTTGCTTGCGGCTCTTCAGTGGATTTCAGTGGGGAAGAAGTTTGAAGTGAAGTCGACACTGAGATCTTTCATGCTCGTCGCAGTTCTTGCACTTGTGACGTTTCTCTCCTGCAACGCGGTGCGCGGACAGTTTCACGAGGTGGAGTCGGTCGCGCGCAAGGCGACCTTCACGGCGGATGAAGGAACGTCCTCGCTGACGGAGCGCTGGGGATTCTTCAAGCAATCCCTCACGCTCACCGCGATGCGGCCGCTCTTCGGATGGGGGCCCTACAGCTTCCGTTTCGTCCAACCCCGTCTAGAGGAGAGCGTGCTCGCGACGTCGGATCATCCGCACAATGTCTTCCTCAAGTTGGCGATGGAGCGGGGGATCGTCGCGGCACTCTGTCTCCTCTTCATCATTCTCTACGCGCTGCGGTCGGCATGGAAATCGGCATGGCGCACGAAGCCGATCATCATTGCAGTCATCGTTTCTGTCGTGGGCGTCCTCATCCACAATCTCATCGATTACAATCTCCAGTTCGTCGGCATCGTTCTCCCGTTCATGTTGCTGCTCGGAGTGTTGGCATATCCGTCACTCTGTCCCGTTCCGCTCACGATGCGGCGCGTGATGCGGTGGACGGAAGGGGTCATCGCCTGCGCCATTCTGATCGTCGTCATTCTCGAAGGACGCACGTTGGTGCTCTCCTCACTCGGGCGTCACGCGGAAGCGGGGAAGAACACGCAGGTGGCGCTCTCGTGGTACGCGCAGGCGGAGGGCGAGCTCTACTCCCGGGATCTGGAACTCAGTCGCGTATCCCTTCTCTAGTCCCAGTCGCGCTTCTCCGATGCGCGGGATGCCGTGGAGTCGTACATCGCTCGAAACGCCGAAGATGCGCGGGCGTGGTCGCGACTTTCCGAGATTGATTCCATGATGTTTGATCCCAGCGGCTCCCTCACGGCAGCGGAGGAGGCGTTCTTGCTCGGTCGGTACAACGACGTTTCCATCATGACGGACTACCTCGTGGCGAGTATGAATAAGGGGCAGAGCGACAAAATTACGAAGATGCATGATCTTGTACTGCAAACCTACGAGGAATTCCGCAAAGCCTTCCTTGCCAATACGCATTTCATCGCGCTTTCCTCAAATCTGGAGGAGTTCGACACGCTCTCGAAGTACCTTGAGCGTCTCTATCCTGCCGACGCGGGGCGTATCAAGAGCGAAGATGCCGCTGTTTTGGCTCATGCGAAGCAAGTTCGCGATGTCTTCTCTGCCAGGACACCGGGCTTCCTCTGGTGAGAGAATCGTACGAGACTATGATAGTTCGACTTCGTCAAAAAGTCTCCTTCTGTCTCTTCACTCAGCCGAATTCGGGCGTCTTGTGGATGTTTGCATGAGGGACAGCCTGAAAAATAATTTCAAAACTCCTCCCGCCGCCGAAGCGGGGGAAGAAAAGTGATTTCATCGCGTGAGTTGCACATTGTTTCTTCGCGATGATGCACAGGTTTCACTCCTTTCCTAGCTGAGAGCCGGAAGCGTCATCACCATGTTTATCGCCAGAAAGGTGATGAGCAACGCGTGCATGAGCACGCATTGGAGTGAAGCGCGGTGTGTGAAGAGCTTCACGTCAAACATAATAACCCTCCAATGGAGGGGCGAGAGTGTACTGGCTCCCACGAGCGTGTCCAGTAGCATTTGACAGTCAAAGTTTCCTATTTCTTATATAACTTAGGACGAAGAGAAGGGGGGATTGGGCATCAAATTGGAGGGGGGATTTT
>CAIJNU010000038.1 GCA_903822115.1 uncultured Candidatus Peregrinibacteria bacterium | reverse complement strand
TGATGTTCCAAGCTTTCCAGATCGGCCCCTTCATCTTCTGGACCCGCCTCCTCTTCGTGCTCATCGGGCTTGTTCTTTTCACGGATATCTTCCTCCGTCTTGCGGCGAGCGCGAACCTCTCGCTCCAGCATTTTCGCGAGCGTGGAATCTGGTACATCATTGCGTTCTTCGGGGCGGGGAGATTGAGTGCGATGATTACGGAATACCAGGCATACATCAAAGATCCTCTGCGTATCGTCTATCTCTCCGACGGGGGGTTCAGTTTTCTCGGAGGGGCGCTCGGGATCGCCATCGTGCTCTTCTTTGCGACGCGCGGTCACCGTTCCACCTATCTGCAGTGGCTTGATGCGCTCCTTCCCGCCACGACGCTCGGTCTCGTCTTCGAGTGGGTTGGATCCTTTCTGTCCGGGCATGCCTACGGCAAACCGACCAACGTGTTCTGGGGCGTTACGTACGATGCCGAGAACGTCCGGTATTCGGTACCGATTCATCCGGTGCAGCTCTACTACGCATTCTTCTTTTTCCTACTCACTTTCGCCCTCCTCATCATTCGCAAGAAGGCGAAGCGTGTGGGAACCGAAACGCTCGTGGGGATCGTAAGTTTGACCGTTGCGACTTTCTTCCTCGAGAACTTCCGCGGAGACTTCGGTATTCCCGTTTTCGCGAATCAAATGGATTTCGTATTGCTCGTGGGCCTCTTTATCAGTTTGGGATTCTTTGCGGCTTTCGAGCAGAAGGTTTCGAAGAAGACTTCCTTCCTCTATGAATTCATCGTCCTGCTGCTCGCTGGCGGGTATCTGCTTGCGCGACCCTTCCTCAATCTCGAGACGTATGAGTTTCGCTTCAGCCAACTCCTCGCCATCCTCGCGCTCCTCGCGACAATCGTCTACATTGTCGACCATCGACGCCGTTACCCCTACCTATGACCTCCTTCATCCAGCAGTGGCTCACCTTCTTCTCAGCCGATCCTGTGCTGAGATTGATCCAGGGGGCGTTGCTCCTTTTTGGCACTGTCGCCGTGTATCTGGTGTGCTACGTGACCCGGGACATCATTCTCCGGACGCGCTCCTTCCTCTACCAGCTCGGTTCGATCCTGCTCGTAGCGTGTCTGCCCGTGGCCGGCTTCTTTCTCTATCTCCTCATGCGTCCTGCACGCACCATCAAGCAGCGCGAGATAGAGCAGACGACCGCTGAGATTCTGAAGTTGCTGACGGAGAAGGCTTTGCTTGAGGAGGACAACGTGTACGAAGAAATGACCATCACACCTGCCATGTTCAAAGAGAAGATACTTGCGCTTTCCGTTCCCAATTTGTAATTCCCTCCTCACCCATGCGAGTTTATCTTCAATTTCTGAGAGCAATTCGTCCCACCCTGCGCTACTTCTTCGCCGTCAATCCCGGCGGAGTCACATATGGGACGATGACGGGACTGATCATCCTTTGCGGTGTCCTCTTCGTCTCCTCGTTTGCCATCCGCATTTGGCGCAGGCGCACATCGAACCCCGTGACGAAGAAACTCAGCCGCTCCTGGAGCTCGGCTGCGTTCTGGTTCGCCATCATCGGATTCATTTTCATCGTTTGCCGCGTGGAGGGAATTCAGTTCCTCGCCATGCGATTCTTCTGGCTCCTGTGGAGCATCGGCGCCGCCCTCTACCTCTTCTTCCAGGCGCGGCAGTTTCGCAATCGGCACTACCAGATCCTGCCGAAGGAGCGCACCCACGACCCCCGGGACCGCTATTTGCCGCGTAAGCGGTCGCATTGATCGTTTCCCCATGCTTTTGAGAGTATAAAGTTCATTTGACATGGGTGTGGCGAAGAACAAGAATACCCCTCCTATGCCTCTGAAGCATTTTACGGAGACGGTTCTCGTCTTCGTCCTCGGTATCGTCTTCGCTGCCACGGGCATCGTTCTCTCCACGCTTCCGCACCTCCCTCCGGGCATTCTCCCCTGGCTTCTCCTTTTCATCGCGACGCTCATTTACCCCGCGGCACTCTATCCTCTCCTCAAGAACAACCGCGCCGATTACGAATTCCGCGCACTTCATTTCCTCCCGGCGGCCATCACGCTCCTATGGCTCTTGCTGGCATCGAGCATGCTGCGTTTCCCGTTCCTCGGCCGCATCCTCGCGGCGCTGACGTACGCGTGTTCGTTGCCTTTCGTCCTCGTCTCCTTCGTTCTGCTCGTCTGGTTCTGCCTGCGGGTCATCCGTCGGCGCGTTCCTCGTCTCGTACTTCTTGTTTGCCTCTTCGTGCCGTACCTCGCGTTTGCGATCTCGACGAAGGTGTACAAGACGGATGAGAAGATCGCAGCGGTTCTGTGGCACGGATCGTGGTGGAACATCACGGGTGTCGCTCCCGGTCTGGAATCCTCCTCCGGCAAGAATCTCGCCTTCTCTTCCTTCCCCGAAGAGGAACAGTGGCGACAGAAGATTCGGCAGTTTGAGATGGGGCTGACCCAGACGGGCAGTGCTGTCTCCTCCACATCTTCCGCCTCCTCGCGAGCGTCGGCGCCTCTCATTCTCTCCTCGTCATCCTCCTCGAGTTCCAAGCCGTCGCGTCTCCCGTCCGCGGGACCCGAGACGGATGCCCTGGTGCTCACGCTCGTCGGTCTCTACGGCGGTGTCCTGCACCATCGGGCGAAGAAGCGTGCGATGCAAGTCTGAGTCGTCGATTTTCCGAGTCTGCTATGATCGGATGGCTTTCTCTTTTCTATGCCAACCATCAAGACACTCCACGCCCGACAGATCCTCGATTCCCGCGGAACGCCCACGGTTGAGGTTGATTGCACGCTTTCCGATGGATCGTTTGGACGCGCCGCCGTGCCCTCGGGCGCATCGACGGGCAGCCATGAGGCGCTGGAGCTGCGAGACGGCGATGCGAAGGTTTACGGCGGCAAATCCGTCCTCAAAGCGGTGGCGAATGTGAGTGAAATCTTCGAGGCACTGAAGGGGATGGAGGCAGGGGATCAGCGGGCAATTGATCGCAAAATGATCGAACTCGACGGCACACCTTCGAAGACGAAGCTCGGAGCCAATGCGATCCTCGGCGTTTCGATGGCCGTCTGCCGCGCACGCGCCGTATCCGAGAAGAAGCCTCTCTGGCTCTCCCTCGCCGATCAATACGGCGTGAAGCTTTCGAAGCAGGTGAAGCTTCCCGTGCCGCAGATGAACGTCATCAACGGTGGCAAGCACGCGGACAGCGGACTCAGTTTCCAGGAATGCATGATTATTCCCGCGGGTTTTGATCGATTCTCGGACGCACTTCGCGCAGGTGACGAGATCTTCATGAAGTTGAAGAAGCTCCTCCCCGCCGCCGGGTACTCCACGGCCGTTGGCGACGAGGGGGGATTCGCCCCTCACGTGAAGGACAGTGCCGAGGCGTTCGGTTTTCTCGTGAAGGCTATCGCAGAGGCGGGGTACGAGGGGAAGGTGAAGCTTGGCATCGACTGCGCTGCGTCGGAATTCTTTGCGGGCGGAAAGTACACGGTGGACGGCAAGAGTTTTTCTTCAGCGGAACTGACGGCGTTCTACGAGACGCTAGTCGATCGCTATCCGATTGTTTCCATCGAGGACAGTCACAGCGAGGATGATTGGGAGGGATTCGTGCAGATGCGTGCCGCTCTTCCCCAGACGCAACTCGTGGGCGACGATCTGCTCGTCACGAACGTCTCGCGGATCGAGACCGCAATTGAGAAGAAGGCGGTGAACGCGGTGCTCATCAAGCTCAACCAGATCGGGACAGTCAGTGAGACCGTGGATGCCATCGCGCTCACGCAGAAGCAGGGGTGGAACGCCGTCGTCAGCCACCGCAGTGGCGAGACTGAGGATGCGTTCATTTCCCACCTTGCGGTGGGTCTGCAGACGGGGCAGATCAAAACGGGATCGCTCTCGCGCATGGATCGGTTGTGCAAATACAACGAACTGCTGAGGATCGAGGAGGAATTGGGGGAGAGGGCGGCGTATGTGTCGCCATTTTGAGTTTGTTTGGCAGTATATGAAAATATTGCAAATTTTAAAAATTAATGTATAATATGATTACACTTTCCTCAACAACTCTTGTCACACAAACAGCCAACAAGGCGGGAAGCATGGGGGTCTAGAAAAGTTGAGAGAGACCAGTCGCATCAGGAGATTAATACAATTCGTGAGAGTGCTCGGAGAGCGGCGCAGAAGAATCTCGAGACGCCAGAGCAGATAAGAAAGCGAAAGCAAGAGGCTGAAGAGCTCATGGGAGCATTGCTACATTTAGATTTCAAAAATATGGAAGCTGTGCTCGATTGGTTGAGCAACCTCTGGCCTTGCATGAGAAAGGAATATTCCATTAATCATGGTTTGATTGTTTCGCTCTTCACGTCGAACGGGTTTCATCCTGATGAGCATGCGGGTCGAGAAAATGAAAATGATTCTGATGTCGCAGGTAGAGCCATCGTTGGTAGAATGCTCGGGTTACTTCAGACAAACGGAAAGAAAGAGTCAAATTTCCTCACTTCTGTACAGGGCTGGAAAGATAGATTCGGTTCAGAGAAAAATGTTCGTTTATCGAAAAAATAATATTCCGCACTCTATGCATCTCTTCCCGCCACAACATGAGGCATCAGACCCTTCCAATAGCATTTTTGGGCGTGGTTCGATAGATCATTCCGCATGGATTCAACAATCAGCCGACGGAATTAGAAAAAGAATAGGGGTGAATGTGGATCCGAGACAGTCAGTGGAGGAAATGATGCAGAGGTTATCTGCCCTTGATCCATTGGATTTCGGAGCGGTCCTCGATTGCTTGGTCGATCTTTCTCCAATGGTCGATCCGGAAAGTTCATATCCCATCGATCGTGCGCTGATCGTTACGGAACTTGGGCGCAAGGGATTCAGTGCAAGTTACAGTGCTTGGAGTCCAACAGATCGAGAAATTTCAGCTCGGTCTATCATTGGTATTGCTTTGAAAAATATTAGAGATGGCGAGGGAATAGGATCCGATTTTGGTGACAGGGTGAATAGGTGGAAGAAGAAAAAGTTTGCACAGAACGCCAGTTGATGAACGTCGCATTGGGATAATCCTCACTGTCCTGAGTGCCGTTTCATCCAGCATTCTTTAATCCACGGCAACGACAGCGTGGAGAGGAAATACCCGAGTGTTGGAACGAGCGCTTGGAGATAGAAGAAGGGGATAGAGATAGACCAGAGGAAAAGCGTCACGATCAGATACGTCATGAGGAGGATGACGGCGCGCCGCGTGAAGCTCTGTTCCCATGCTTTCTCTCGCTCCACGCGTGCGTTGCGTTCGAGGATGGATTCGATGTGATGCTCGAGAGGATGGGAGTCCATAGCATTCATTGTCAACTGACGGAGTGGTGAATGGCCCCGCACAACTTGCTTTGCTCGTATGCGGGGCCAAGGATCTTCGGCCTCGCGCTTCGCGCTCGGCTCGAATTCACCTTGGTCGGGACGACAGGACTTGAACCTGCGACCTCTTGCACCCCATGCAAGCGCTCTAGCCAACTGAGCTACGTCCCGAAATGAGAGATGATTCCACCAAGGAACAATGTGCTCGAGCCAACTGCTTGTCCGCCGAAGCTCCGGTGGGAGCGAAGGCGGAAGCTACGTCCCGAGTGGAGGGATTCTACACACTTGCACGCCGCGTATCGAGGGCTTCTCTGTCCGCACATTTTGATCGGTCCTTGCTTGCGATTCTCGATGCGACCTGATTGAGTATGCGCAAATGGAATCCGGACATTCGTCCTCGTCGCGCGGCGCGCTCCTCGGAGCGCTCCTTCTCGCGGTTGTTCTCTGTGTGGGGTTGCTGATTCTTCGCGGGGGAGCGCAAGCTCGCAAGGGGCTTTTGGAGTGGAATGCCGCGTCAGGTTCCTTGCTGTCGTCCTCGTCCTCCTCTTCCATACTCACATCTTCTGCGGCGATTCTCACCGAGTCCGGCCTCGCCCCTCTGATGTCCACCGCAAGCGGTGCGTTTCCGAATGCCGCTACGGGCGGCATCCTCATCAATTATTCCTTTGAGACGTCTTCCTCTTCCTCTTCTCAAGTTGCGGAGCCGGGCTCCCTACGGATTCCCATCTTCATGTATCACTACCTCGAAGTCGTACGGAATCCCAAGGATACCTTGCGCGTGCGTCTGGCCGTGACCCCGACGATATTTGAAGAGCAATTGGCGACGTTACAGAAGAACGGATTTCACACGCTCTTTGTTCGTGATGTACCCGCGATTCTCTCGGGATCGCTCCAGGTTTCGAGGCCCGTAGTGCTAACGTTCGACGACGGGTATGAGGATTTCTACACCGAGGCGTTCCCGCTTCTGAAGAAATACCAAGCCCATGCGACGCTCTTTCTGATCAATGACTTCATCGGAAAGGGGGATTACCTCACCGAAGCGCAAATCCGGGAAATAGTCGCGAGCGGACTCGTGGAAATCGGTGCGCACACGCTCGATCATCTTGATCTCCGTACGCTCTCCATCAACGGGCAGACACGGCAGATTCTCGGGAGCAAGGATGATTTGGAGAGCAGGTTTGGCGTCGCAGTGACTTCATTCGCCTATCCTTCCGGACGCTACACTGCCGATACGCTTTCCATCGTACGAAAGTCAGGATTCACGGCGGCAGTTTCGACGAATCCGGGATCGTTGCAGGCACCTTCTCTCATTTTCACTCTCCGGCGTTTGCGCGAGATGGATATCATCGGAAAGAAGACACTTCAGGCATTTTTGGGAAAGTGAGGGGATCCCGCACATCGGGGGATGCAAGCAGTGGACGGCGGGAGCCCGCTGTGCTTCCATATCCCCTTCGTTATCTGAATCTATTGAAATATCATGTATTGATAAAATGTCAATAATATGGTACTATGATAGGTCAAGGTTCCTATGAGTCTCTCTCCCTCCGATATCGCGGCCGCATACCAATCCATCCAGGAGCATCAGCGCATCCTCGTGGTTCCGCATGCCAACGTCGATCCCGATGGCCTCTCGAGCGCATTGGCCTGCTTCGAGATATTCACAGCGATGGGGAAGGACGTGACGGTCGTATGTCCCGAAACGCCGCCCGAGTCATTGCGGTTCCTTCCCGGCTTCGAGAAGTTGGAGCAGGGGATTGCCGAGAGTCAGAACTTCGTCATCACGGTGAATGTTTCGGATGGAGTCGAAATCGACAAGCTGCGCTACACCGTGGAGGATCGCCGCGTGAACATCATTGTCGTTCCCAAGCGCGGGAAGGTGAAGGCGAGTGACATTTCATTCGGTGACGGCGATAAAGTTTTCGATCTCATCGTTGTCGTGGACACGGCGGATCTCGCGCTGCTCGGTTCGCTCTATACCGATCACGTCGACCTCTTCAGCGAAGTGCCCATCCTCAATATCGACCATCACATCAGCAATCTGCGTTTCGGACAGTTGCAGCTCATCGATCCCACCGCCTCGAGTGCGACGGAGGTGCTCTACTCGTGGTTCTCGCAAGTGCCCGAGTGGCGCGAGCGGTTCACGCCGGACATCGCCACATTGCTTCTCACCGGGATCATCACGGACACGCGCAGCTTCCAGAATCCCAATACCACTCCTCGCTCGCTCGAGATCGCCGCGGAGCTCGTCGAACGCGGGGCCAGACAGCAGGAGATCGTGCAGTTCGTGTACAAGACGAAACCGCTCTCGACGCTGAAGATTTGGGGTAGGGCGCTCAATCGGATTCAGATGGACGAGGCGGCCGGCATCGTGTGGTCGGCGGTCGGGAAGGAGGATTTGCAGGAGATGGGGGCGGCCTCGCGTGAGACGCACGGCATTCTCGATGAACTCATTTCGACAGTTCCCAACGCCGATATACACGTCCTCTTCACGGAGGTGGAGGAGGGCGGACTTAAAGCGAGTCTCCGTTCATCGGCATCCATCGACGCATCCAGACTTGCAGCTCAGACGTACGGCGGTGGCGGACACGCTCGCGCTGCCGGATTCCGGGTGAACGGTTACGGCAATTTCCAATTACAGGTGCTGGAGTGCGTCTCGCGATTGAAAGAAGGAATGAAACTTCAGCGTCAGGCGCTTGAGCAGCCGCACGTTACGTCACTTCCTCCCGCGAGGCCGCAGGCGTTCGTTCCTTCCGCGCCGCAGAAGTCAGGCTCGACTGCGCCTCATGCGTCGCAATCCGAGCAAGACATCATTCGCACGCTCACGACGGAGAACGGTGATGGGATGACGCATTGAAGAAGAGGTTTTCCCCTTTGTGGCGCCGGGAAGTCTGATAGACTGTGTCCGGCCATTTTCCTCTTTTTTCATGCGCCTTGTACAGGTGGCAAAAGCATTAGGCATGACCGGGCAGCAGCTTCGCAAAGAGCTGACGCAAGTCAATTTCGGGGTGAAGGCTACCGACCGCGAGATTCCCGATTCCCTGGCGAAGGGCATTGTGCGATTCATCGCCAACAAACACGGACTCACGGTGAACATCGATACCATCGGGCAACTGGTGGTGGATGATGAGGAAGGGGAGGGCGAGACGACGAAGGCTCCCGAGGCGCAGGCACCCGCGGCTCCTCTTCACTTGGATCAATCCCCGACGCACGCCGAATCGCTCAACGTGCTTCGCAAATTGACCCTCGACGACGTTCCCAAGTCTGCGATTCGACAGGAGGAGAAGAAGATTGAGAATCTCACGAAGGCCGAGAAAGAAGAACAGTTGCGTGAGCAGAAGATTCTCTCAGCCGCCCGTGCCAATCGCACGCCGGCCACACAGCAGCAGGAACAGATCAAGAAGAAGGAGGGCACGGTTCTCCTCCCCGATTCCATTACGGTGAAGGAGCTCGCCGAGAAGCTCGGTGTGCAGGTTCCCAAAGTGATCGCGACGCTCATGAGCAATGGCGTCATGGCGACGATAACGCAATCGGTCGACTTCGATACCGCGGCGATCGTTGCGACGGAGTTTGGACTCAATGTGCAGCGCGAGCAGCGTTCGGCGAAGGCGGAGGATCTCTTCAGTCGCAACCTCAAAGAACTCCTCAAGGATGAGCCGGAGAATCTCCAGCCCCGTCCTCCGATCGTCGTTGTCATGGGACATGTCGATCACGGCAAGACGGCGCTCCTCGATGCGATCCGCGAAACGGATGTGGTGTCGCAGGAGGCGGGGGGCATCACGCAGCACATCGGAGCGTACCAGGTCGAGCACGGGACGCCTCCACGCAAGATCACCTTCCTCGATACGCCGGGCCACGAGGCGTTCACGGCGATGCGCGCTCGCGGCGCACAGGTGACCGATATCGTCATTCTGGTGGTGTCCGCGGAGGAGGGCGTGAAGACGACGACTATCGAAGCCATCAATCATGCCAAGGATGCGGAGGTGCCGATCATCGTTGCAATCACGAAAGCCGATAAGGAGCGCTCCGATCCCGATCGCGTGAAGGGCGAACTTTCGGCGCAGGGGCTGCAGCCCGAGGAATGGGGAGGGCAGACGCCGGTCGTTCTCACGTCCGCGAAGACGAAGCAGGGATTGCCCGAATTGCTCGATCACATCCTCCTCCTCGCCGATCTGCATGAGGTGAAGGCCAACCCGAATCGCTCGGCAGTTGCGACCGTCATCGAGAGTCATCTGGACACTTCGCTCGGCCCCCTCGCAACGGTCGTCGTGAATGCGGGGACGCTGCGCATGGGAGACATCTGTGTTTGCGGTGTGGCGCAGGGGCGTGTGAAAGCGATGATCGACGCGCATGGCGAACGTCTCGAGAGCATCCCGCCCTCGGGCGCGGCGCGCGTATCGGGATTGAATGCCGTGCCGATGGTGGGAGATATCCTTCAGGTCGTCTCCGATGAGAAGCATGCACGCTCGCTCCTTTCCGCTCTTGCGGAACAGGCTGGCAAAGTCCAGAAGCACAGCTTCGCCGATCTCGTGAGTCGACTCAGCGAGGGGAAGGTGGTGCAGCTCAAAGTCGTGCTCAAGACGGACGCGCAGGGATCGCTCGAGGCCATCCGTGAAGCTCTTTCGAAGCGCGCGCAGAGCGGAGATACCGTGAGCGTTAAAGTCATCCATGGCGGCATCGGCGCTGTGTCGGAGAGCGATGTCATGATGGCTGCGGCCAGCGATGGTGTCGTCTTTGCCTTCAACGTTATCGTCCCTTCCGACGTCCAGAAGACCGCCGATCGCGAAGGAGTGCGCGTGAGGCAGTACGCCGTTCTCTACGATCTGCTCGACGAGGTGGAGGCGCTCCTCAAGGGTCTCATCGAGCCGGAGGAAGAGGAGAAGATTATCGGTCACCTCGAGGTGAAGGGCGTCTTCCTGCGCAAGAAGTCCGAACAGATCATCGGAGGCAGGATCACGGACGGCTTCATCAAACGCGTGCCGTTTCGCCTCATGCGCGCTGGAGCGCTCGTCGCCGTCGGTCGCATCATCTCACTCAAGCACGTCGATAAGGACATCAAGGAGGCGAAGGAGGGGAGTGAGTGCGGCATGCGCGTCGAAATCGCCGTTCCCGTGGAAGAGGGCGACGTCCTCGAGGGATACGTGCGGGAGTTCAAGAAGAAGGAGGCGTGATCAGGCTTGTCTGGTGCTCGGAGTCGAGAGACCGATGTGCAGCGTGCCTCGGGTCTTTTTGGTCGGCGCCTCGGGGGGGTCGGGCGGAGGATTGTGCGTGAGCATTTCGGGCGTCGGTGGTTTTGCGTTCTCGAGATAGGTGAGCACGAGCTGTTGGGACTGTGTGCTGCGCGCGTGTTCGAGGATGGGCAGAGCGAAGTTGAGAAACTTCTCTTCATCTTTGAGCAGCGCTTGCGTGTCGGGGTCGTTGCCGAGAATGGAGAGCAGCGTCTCCCTCGCATCTTCCTTCTTCTGTCGGGCCTTTTCATCGTTCTTCTCACTTTTGAGCGTGCGCAGTGCTTTCATTATCTTTTCGCGATTGCCCGGTTCGAAGAATTTCTCCGCGATCTTCGCGAGCTTTCCACGGTGATCCGCAGAGAAGCCCTGAAAGTCAGCCCCTTGCATAAATGAAGCTTCGCCCGCGAGTCTGTCGAGATTCGACTGGAAATCCTCTCCCTTCGTGAACGCCATCTCCTCCTTGAGTTTCTGTACCTTGGATTTCGTCAGCTCCGGTCCCCACAGGCCCAGAGCGAAGAGCGCTCCCCAGATCATCGCTGACTGCGTATTTTCCGTCTCCGAGAAGATCGTCGTGGCGAGAATGCCGAAGAAGACCGTCCCTGTTCCGAGGATGATGCCGATCCGCCCCAGATCCTTCGCCGTCTGTCTCCAGGCGTTGTTCTTTTCATCGGGTTTCAGGTGGCCGAGCACGTCGTACTTCCTGAGTGTCTCCTCGTCCGTGGGAAGATTGAATTGCTGCAGGATCGCCTCGAGAAAATGGATTTCTCTGTTGATCGCATTGCGCTGTGCATCGTCAGTGAGCACGGGGAGCGTATCTCTGGCATTGAGGAGCTCCTTTTCGACGGCCATCACGAATCGTGTGGATTCAAATGACGGAGTCTTGCCCGGTGCAGGCGGCTTCGTCAGGGCAAGAACGGACTTGAGGCCTTTCGCGCGATCGCTCACGATTTTGTCCCAGTCTTTCTTGTTGGTCGTGTCTGCCGATTTCATGTCTTCGATCACCTGCGTGCCCGATTGCAGGTAGTTCTGCCAATCTTCTCCGCTCATCTGCACCGCGATGCGATCATTAGTCTTGCGGTACATGTTCACGTAGGTCGCCCTTCTCGCTGCTTCCGTCTGAGCGTTGTCGGGGAGACCGGCGATTATTTCGAGGCGATGCTGATTCACATTAATGGCATTCTCCTGCCGTTCGCGCAGCTGCTCGGCTTGTGCGGAGGGGGGCGTGGTCGGTGTTTCTTTGGGTTTGCTGACGTCGATGGCCGGTGGAAGTGCTATCGGCGTGGCCTCGGGTATATTGATGTCGGTGGCCGGCTTAGATGTTTCTGGAAATGACATTAGGGCCTAGGGGGAGTCGGTGATGGTGCAGCGGGAGATGTGGGAGGAGGTGCACCAGCAGGAGGTGCGGCGGGTGCGGGACTTGGAGAAGGATTCGCAGCAGGTGTGGGATTCGCAGCAGGTGTGCCGGTAGCGGGAGTTGTTGATCCCCTTTGCCAATCCAATTCGAGTTTCTCGATTTCGGTTTGCAGTTCGGGGAAGCTCTTTGCGAGAGCGTCAAGGAACAACTTGTTGTCCGTGGCCACCGCATCCAGAACTTTCTTGTCGTGATTTTCGAGCGAAAGGTATTCCTTCGTAAATGCATCTCGCAGTTTATTGATCTTCACTTGCGGACTGTCGTCGGATTTCACAGTTACATGGATGGTATTCTCAATGCTCTTCCTTGAACCTCCTTCAAGGCTGTCCATGGCTGCAGCAACATGTTCATGGCCGGTTTCTTTCTCTCTGCCCAATTCACCGCGGGACGCTTCGTTCTGCAGACTCTGCCATCTCTGTTTCACTTGACCGAGCGTCATCGGTTTCGCTCCGCTACCCGCAGAGGAAGGCGCTGGCAAGAACGGGATCGAGAGCGGCACGTTGCGTGCGAATTTGCCGAGGTCTTCTCCGTACTTCTTGATCATCTCTGTGACGGTGCCAACGACCTGCTGTTGTTTGAGTACCCCGAACACTCCGACCCACATGACGCCGAGTGTCATGCAGAGCCAGAAGAGTTGCCATAGATCGCTGATGCCCGAGATGAGCGGGAAGGATCCGGTGAGCCCGCTGTCCGTCAGTTTGGTGAGGGCATCCGGGGCTTTGGAGCTCATGCCTGCGTTAATCAGGATGAAGCCGATGACGAGCGGAATGCCGACGATAACGGGGAGGAAGACCGCGCTTAGGAATGTCTTGCTGATCTTTTCGATGTATCCTCCGGAATCGAGCGACTTGAGCTGAGGTCCCATGACGATGCCGATGGCCATGAATGGCATGAAGGCCATGGTGATCCAGAGGATCGGAATTCGCATGAGGAATGCGATGGCTATCGCCAGAAGCGGGAAGAAGAGTGCGATGTGAATTGCGAGGACGACCAGCATCTGGATGATGGACGTGATGACTCTCGTAACGCCGACCGACCCCGGTCCGGTCAGTGTCGAGGGGCTCGTGAGATTGCGGAGATTGGCGAAGTTGACCACAAGTCCGCTCATGATTTGCGTCGGCATGCCGGTATCCGTACTGTCCTTATCGAACGGTTTGTATTTGTAGCAGATGAGTCCCGGCATCGGGCACTTCCAGGCGTCCTGCCCCGTGCCGCTCGTCAGTCCTTCCGTCTTGCTCAGAAAGGCGACTTTCTCGATAACTTCGCACGGTTGGTCATTTCCGCTGGAATCCTTCATGGTACAAGTCCCATCTCCGATAAGTTTCGGAATGTCGTACACCGTTGCCGTCATCACTTGGGACACGTCGAAGATCACCTGAGGAACGAACCAAGAAAAATTGACGAGAATGAGCACCATGATAAATTTCGCGATGTTCTTTCCACTGAGCATGGCGAGATCCGCTTTCACGATCGTCATGATGGCGGCGCCGATCAGTACGAAGATGAAGATAATATTTACGAGATCCCGCGACAGCTGCCAGACGGTATGAAGAATATCCAGCATGCTTCCAGAGCCACCGCTCGTGAGATTGAAGATAAGAGAGGGGTCGAGCAGCAGATCCAACAGAATAAAAACCACCCACACGAGAAAATCCAAAAACGTTATGGCGATACCGACGAGCCATGAAATGAAACTTACGACACTGTCGAGGGACGGATTGGCAACACTCTGCGCATGCGCAATATCAATGGTTACGAAACCGCCATGCAGACTCGAGAAGAAGCTGCATGTGAGGAGCAAAAACGCTCCAACGATGAATGATATTTTTCTTCGAGACATTCCTATCAGGATACCACAATTCTCATTAAAAAACAATCACGGAAAGGAGATTGAAAGCTTGAATCTTGACCCCCAAATGAGAGGGAAAATAATCTAGACAATAGTTTCACAGAAAGGCGAGTACAAATTGTGAACAAACACAAAGAAATTTCAGCTAATTAACCAATAATTTTGGCTTCAGCCTCAATATAATCTTGATCCAATAAAATGAACACATATCTGAATAACTTTCTTGCACTTTGAGTGCATACCTGAGTAATGTTTGTGAACATGTCCTCAGCGACGCTCAAAGCGCTGTTCAGTTCCCAAACAAGAGTGAAGCTCTTGTCCACGTTTCTGCTCCATCCGGAGGAGGAATTCTTCATTCGCGAGCTCACGCGTTTGCTTGGAGAACAGATCAATTCCATTCGCCGAGAGCTTGAGAATCTTCGTCGTATCGGACTCGTTAAATCGCGCCACAAGAATCGAAAGAAGTACTACCACGTGGATAACGAATTTCCCCTGTTTGCAGAGCTGCGCAGCATTTTTACGAAGGAGATTCAGACGGAGAGCCCGGTGATCGCCAGCCTCAAGAAACTTCCGAATGTGCAGTTGATTCTCCTCGCCGGTGCCTTCACGGGGACGGAGAGCAAGGTGGATCTCCTGATTGTCGGAGCGGTGAAGAAGGAGCTTCTGGAGGCGCTTCTCGCTCAGGACACCACGCTCAAGGACATCAAGTACAGCATCTTCTCCGAGGCGGACTTTCTCTACCGCCTGAGCCTGCGGGATCGCTTCATCCTTGAGATCCTCAACGATCCCCGCAACTTCATCGTCCACAACACCATGCAGAAGCAGATTGAGGAGGCGAGAGAATGACCAGCTAAAGCCATTTTGCCTTTACATGGGAGGTGGCGTTCTGTAGTCTCGGTCGGCTTTTGGATTTCGCATGACCTCTCTCATTCTCCACGCGCAGGCGTCCCGCTTCATGAAGAAGCACCCAACTCTCGCTCCGGGCTACACGGTTCGCGTGCATGAACGGATCAAGGAAGGGGAAAAGGATCGCGTGCAGATTTTCGAGGGACTGGTCATTGCCATTCACCGCGGGCACATCGCGACGGACATGTCGTTCACGGTGCGGCGCATCGCTTCCGGCATCGGCGTGGAGAGGGTGTTTCCGATGCAATCTCCGGTCATCGAGAAGATTGAGGTGAAGAAGGTGGCGAAGGTGCGCAGAGCAAAACTGTCCTTCCTTCGCGGCAGACGGGGAAAGTCCGCGAGGCTTAGCGAGCGTTTCACTTCCGCCGATGAATTTGCCGTTGCCGTACAAGCGCCGACTGCTCCCGAGGTGGAAACGGCATCTTCGGTCACAGAGGAGGCGACGGAGGCTTAGAGACAGTGGATTAAAGGTGCGTATACTGTGGCTATGCGGCTATTACTCGTGGGCAATTACGGTGTTGGCAACCTCGGCGACGAGGCGCTGCGAGAATACTTTCTCTCGCGTTTTCCCGAGATCGAGTGGAGCGTCGTTACGGCATCGTCGAAAGAGAAATGTGATGTCCCGCGATTGCCGTGTGGTATTCGTTCGTTTTTTCGTCCCTGGTGGCTGACACTCAAGGCGTTTCGAGCATGCGATGGCGTCGTGTTCGGAGGGGGGACGCTCTTTACGGATACCGAGTCGGTTTTCGCCTGTTTCCTCTGGTGGTTGCACGCGAAGGCGGCGTCAATTTTCGAAAAACCCGTCTTCTTTGCGTTCCAAGGTATCGGCCCCTTCAAGACTCGTACCGGAAAGATGTTCGCCGCAAGCGCTCTTCGTAATGCCTCCTTTCTCTCCGTTCGCGATGCGGCATCGCTCGCGCGCGCTGGCACGATGGTGAAAGGGATCTCTGTCGTGGAGGGATTTGATCCCATCTTTGCGCTTTTACAGGAGGTGCCTGTCGAGCGTTCGAAGGAAGTGTTCGCCATCATTCCGCGTGGCAACGCTTCTCAGACTATTCTGGAAGCGGCATGCATTCGCTCTAGGGAAGAAGGGAAGCAGGTTTCTATCCTCTCGCTTCAACCCGAGGATCACGGCGAGAGGGCGATCTGCGAAGCACTCCTCGTGCGCATCCCCGGTTCTCAACTTCGCCCCATCACGGATCTCGTCTCTCTCGCACGGGAAGTCGCGAGGTGTGACGCTGTCTTCACGGCTCGCTACCACGGGGCGATTGCCGCACTCGCGCTCGATGTTCCCTTCGAGGTGTTCTCCCAGGGCGCGGGAGACAAACTCGCTTCACTGCCCTCTCTCAAGGATCGACCGACCCTTCGAGCTCTCGTGGATGATGCCGAGCGAGCACTCCGTGAAAGCCTGAAACAAACGAGGAAAAGCGCTTGAGCCGATTCGCGTGTTTCGCGCTATCCTATCTGTCCATGCCCCGTCCCAGTGCCGCACCGGCTGTCACCTCCGAACCTCTGGCCTATCGGATGCGACCTCGCAGTCTTGCGGAGTTCGTGGGGCAGGAGGAGATCGTGGGGGAGGGGACGGCGCTGCGCGGAGCGATCGAGAAAGATCAATTGCGTTCTATCATCCTCGCCGGACCTCCCGGTACGGGCAAGACCGCGCTGGCGCACGTGATCGCAGCTTCGACTCAGGCGCAGTTCGTGCGGCTCAATGCGGTGACGAGCGGTGTGAAGGAACTCAAGGAGGTGTGCGAGGAGGCGCGGCGCATGCGGGAGATGTTCAAGGGCCGGACGGTCCTCTTCGTCGATGAGATCCACAGATTCAACACCGCGCAACAGGACGCGCTTCTGCCGTTCGTGGAGAGCGGGGTGGTGACGCTGATTGGTGCGACGACCCAAAATCCGTACTTCGATGTCAATGCTGCGCTCGTGTCTCGTTCTCAGGTTCATCTCCTCAAACCTCTTGGAGTGAAAGATCTCCTCCTCATTCTTGAGAGAGCGGTGTCAGACGAGCGGGGGTACGGTGGCAAGGTATCGCTCTCCCGGGAAGCCCTCGAACACATTGCGACCATCAGCAACGGAGATGCGCGTATCGCGCTCAACGCGTTGGAACTGACCGTGATGACAGTGGGAAAGAATATTTCGCTCGAGGATGCGCGCAAGCTCTTCACCGAGCGCTCCAAGCGGTACGACTCCAATCGCGAGGATCACTACGATACGATCTCCGCGTTCATCAAAACGATGCGCGGCAGTGATGTAGATGCGGCGCTTGTGTGGCTCTTCAAGATGATCGAGAGCGGGGAAGATCCGCGATTCCTCTTCCGTCGCATGGCGATCTTCGCGAGCGAAGACGTCGGCAACGCCGATCCCCGCGCGCTGCAGATCGTCGTCTCTGCATGGCAGGCATTTGAATTGGTCGGCTTTCCCGAGGGGGAGTTCTTCCTCGCGCACGCTTGCGTGTACCTGAGTCAGGCGCCCAAGAGCAATGCCGTAACATGCGCGAAGGATCAGACGAAGGAGAGGATTCGATCCGCCCCCTCCCTCGAAGTGCCCTATCATCTTCGCAATGCTCCGGTGAAGGCGATGCGGGAGCACGGATATCACGAGGGATACCAGTACCCTCACTCGAGCGATGGCGGGGTTGTCCGCGCATCGTACTTCCCGATCGGCATGCAGCCTCTCGATGTCTACGAGCCTTCAGATCGCGGTTTCGAGAAAGAGGTGGCTGAGAGACTGGCAAAGGTACGTAAGATTCTTCGCTGAACGTGAAAACGGTGAATATAGACAAATAAATAGGAAAATGTTATAGTATCACAAACACCCATGAAGCGTACCACGCACCTTCGGTTGACCTCATTCTTTCGTTTGAGTGATTGTTATGCATTTCAGGCGGGGGTGTTCGTCGTGTTGTTTCTGATCGCTGCGCTCACGAACTTCGGCGTGTCGATTCTCCTGATTATTGCTGCAGCAACTTTCACTCGTCTCAGATCGAAGGCTGCTCACTGGAGGGGTATCGCGGAAGACTTCTTCATCCTGACGATCGGACTCCTCGCCGCGATCACCATGAATCCCGCTTCCGGCCTTTTCGCGATGTACGGCTCGAGAGCGATCGTGACGACCGTTTTCGCGGCAATCATTCTCCTAGTGACCAAGGGCACTCTCCTCGTGCGTGCGGTGCGCACACTCATCACGGGTGATGTGCAACAACTCGCATCAAAGAATGGATTTGTGCTTCGCGGTCGTTTGGTATTCACGGGAGTACTCGTTGCCTTTTCCCTCTTGCTGCTCAGCCTTCTTATCATCAGCGGCGGTTGGGCGACGGTTGCGAGTATCCTTCTCAATCAGCTTATTCCATGGCGTTTCTGATGCGCTGGTGATGCTTCATGAGGAAATGCCGGCGGGGAAGAGTTCGTTTTCAAGTCGTTTCGCTTCCTCATACCAAATTTTCGATTTCTCCAAATCTCCGCTCTTGCCGTAGCGAACATTGAAATCTGCGAACCGTTCATCGAGGGACACGACGGTATCCATCTTTACGCGTTTGTCGGCGTAGAAGAGGACTTTCTGTTCGATCGTTGTTCGGCTGGGGGAGGGGAGTGAGAGCCCGTGTGTAGCGACGACGCGCCCCAGAGCCGCATATCCTTTTTCGGAAAGGAACCTCTCGCATGCGTACTCGTGGGAGAGCCCCGCATACTTCTGTCGGCACTGAGACCAGAATCGTTCCTGTTCGGGTGAATACTCAAAATCTGGATAGGCATCCTTTCGGAAATCGACGAAGCGCAGGAGATCGTGTGTGAGTGCCGCAGCGCAGAGCATCTGCGGACGAACGATGCGATATTGATCGCTGAGGAGTGACAGGAGTGAGGGAATGAATGCTGCGACGGCATCGCAGTGCGCGATGACCTGCGGGGGAACGTTGAGTTCCTTTCTCCATTCTTCGATTTCCTCCCGAGACGGAAGCGGAACATCGCGGAATGCGATAGAGAGGTGGCGTCCATCTCCCTCCTCGCGAAGCGAGATCGCGATGCTCTCGGGAAAGATGTCTTCGGGAGGGAGAGACAGACGCTCGGGCCATTCGATGCAGCGAAGATTGCAGTGCTCCTCTGAGGCCTGCAGGAGTTCTCGTGCCTGCGGAGTCGTCAGCCGGTAGAGATCGATGTGCGCCATCTGTCCGTAGCGCGTTTCGTATCTCTGCTCGAGGGCGAACGTGGGGCTGGTGATGCCCTCCGCGATGCCGAGAGCGTTGGCGAAGCCTCTCAGGAGCGTCGTCTTGCCGGTTCCCAGTTCTCCGGAGAGGAGAATCGTCACGGGAAAGGAATACAGCGAATGCGCGAGAAACGAGCCGGCTTGCACCGTGTTTTCGGGATTGGGAAGAGATATCTGGCAGTAATCGATAATTGACATATGCTATATAAAATGATATTATGATGCCATCAAAACACACATGAATAAATTGTCAAAAACACGGAAGTTCAAGCTTCGTCCTCTCCATAGGAAGAAGGAGCCGCACGCCTTGTCGTATCTTTCGCAGAAAGCGACGTTCTGGATTGCCGTGGTTTCGGTCTTTGCCTTTGTGACGGGGAACATGATGGGGCAGCATGGTTGGCAGGTATTCTGGAAGTCGGTTCTCGGCCAGACCGATGATAGTCTGATCGTCTACACGGGAACAGTCCCGCCGGTCGCGCGCGTTCCCGATTACACGCGATGGTCCGCCTATGGCGGCAATCCCCAACTTCACCTCTTCGCAGAAGTTCCGACGGATCTCCTCATCACGCTTCCGACGTATGACAGCGCGAAGGAGAAGGCCAACGGAACGAACGTTTTCTATTCCGTCGGATACATGGGATCGTACTCTACTGGCGCCGAGGGTTCCGGTGATCATCCGGCGGTGGATATTCGCATGCCCGTCGGAACGCCAGTCCAATCGATTGCCAATGGCATCGTCACAGAAGTGGGCAATGATGCGACGGGGTTCGGCAGATACGTCGTCATTCGTCATCCTCATGTTCCCGATCCGGCGAATCCCACGCAGACGACGACGCTCTTCTCATGCTACGCGCACTTGAGTGAGACGGATGTGCAGGAAGGGGACATCGTGCGTAAGGCGCAGGAGATTGGCCTCTCGGGACAGACGGGCGACGCTACGGGGCCGCACCTGCACTTCCAGATAGATCGCGACAAGGGATTAGACGGCAAGTCGGTGCCCTTCCATCCGTACTGGCCCTTCACCGGGACTCAGGCGCGACTCGCGGGCCTGTCTTTCGGACAGGCGATCGATTCGACGCGGTTCCAGACGAACGGACTGAATGCCACGGTGAATCCAATGATCTTCGTGCAGGCGAATTATTCTGCTCCGACGACAGTCGTGCTCAATACGAGTTCTTCCTCCCTGACTTCCGCACAGTTGGTTGCGCAGAGGAAGGCCGCACTTTTGGCGAAGAGGGGCATCACGTCGGTTGCTATGGCTTCATCCTCTTCGAGTCTTGCTGCGAGCGTCGCGGGCATAGTCGCAGGAACGGAGGATGTCGTGACGCCCGCCCCTTCCGTCTCCTCTTCCTCGGCGCCTGACGTGTCGGGAACATTCTCGAGCATCGCGATCAATCATCCGGATTCCTTCACGGGTAGGGAGTGGGAGACGGTGACGATCACGCTCCTCGATGCTGCCGGACAGGTCGTCAATCATCCTTCATTTGACGGGAAGCTCTACCTTCGCACCGCGTACGGCGATGCCCAGTATCGCCCCGACACGTTGTCGCCTTCGGACTTCGTCAACGGTTCCGCGCAGGTCAAGATCCTGCCGCTCTCGCACCGAACCGTCGTGATTCAAATTCAACCCGGCGCATTCGTCTCCACGCCGATGAAGTACGGTCAGTGAGAGGAAAGTGAGGATTCCGAGGATTTCACAAATTATCCTCAATAATTTTGAGGAGCTGGGGAAACTCGGAGAAGCCCGAGGCGGCGTTGAGGTGGCCGCCTTTTTCGATCACCGTCAGCGGTGCTTTGAGGTGCTGTGCAAGCTCCTCAGCGTGCGAGAGAGGAATGTAGGGGTCGTTTGAAGCGTGGAGGATGTGGAAGCGCGATGCACGCTCTTGGATTCTCTTCCAATCCAGCGGCTCGCTGAAAAACGTCATAATGTGCGCATCGATATCATTGTTCATAGGTTTTGAAACGGGAGCTACGAGGATGCATGAATCGATGTGCGTCTTGATCTTTTCGAGAAGCCGGAGCGCGAAGAGCCCTCCAAGGCTGTGCCCTATGAAAATCGAATCTTCATCCGGAGGAGTATTGAGATGCCGGAAAAACTCCATCCACTCTGAGATCTTGGGATCGTTTGAGCGAGGAAAAGAAGGGGCGATGACGCGATGACCGATTGTCGTCAGTTGCTCCTTGAGCCAGGGGAACCAATTTTTCTCCGCACTTCCCCCGAAGCCGTGAAAAATGAAAATCGTTTTCATAGCTCCGTCATCGGCAGTACATGAATCGCCGGCTTCTCGTAAGGATGCGCGGCGCGGATGAGCGAGAGCGCTCGCCGGAGTTCATCATCGGAACGCACGTCGATCATCGCCTCGATCCGTTCCTCCTCCACTTCTTCAATGCTCCCGATTGCACCGATGGCGGGATTTGCTCCTTTGAGCGGTCGGAAGCGGCCTATGCCTCTCGATGAGAATGAGCAGTTGTCGTAGTTGCCGAACTTTCCCGCACCGACGTCCGCGAGCGCACGTCGTATGGCAGAGGCTGCCGCGACGGGAACGTAGATGATGAGGTGGTATCTCAGAGCGATGAGCGGTTAGTGATTAGCGGTTTGCTTTTTGGAGCGGGAATAGACCGAGAGCACCAACATCAGGAGAAACAACATGATCGCCGCGAGGAATTTTTCCCTCGTGGAGAAGAAGAGCGCCGAGAGGCCGAAGACGGTGCCGATCGCCGCGGTGAGGAAGATGACGGAGCGCGGACGCCATCCGAGGCGAAGCAACCGATGGTGCAGATGCTCGTCTTCGGCGTTGCCGCGCAGAATGTTTGAACGTTTGCGAATCCTCCGGCCGATGACGAGGACGAAATCGAAGAGGGGAACGCCGAGAACGAGGAAGGCCGTCGCTACTTTGCCGCCCGAGTAGATGGTGAGGAGGCCGAGCATGAGCCCGAAGAACATCGCGCCCGTATCGCCCGTGAGCATGCGCGGCGGCGGGAAATCGAAGCAGAGGCAGCCGAGACTGATGCCCGCCAGAATGAACGCGAAGAGCGCGAGTGTGGGCTGATTCACCCGTGTGCTCGCAGAGAGGAAGCCGATGGTGATAAAACCGATTGTCGAGAGCAGCGAGACCTGCCCCGGAATTCCGTCGAACCAATTGAGCGCGTTGATCGTGAGACCAAGCCAGAATACTGTGAAAAGCGCCGAGAGAACGGAGAGCGATCCGAAGAGGGGAACATCGACGAGCCATCGATTGAGGATGAACACCGGCCCCCCGACGATTCCCTGCAGCGGGTTGGTGAACGAGAAGATTCGTGCTCCTCCGAGGAAGACGAGAAGGGCGACGACGACTTGCACGATGATGCGTACGTACGCCGGGAGGGGGGTGCGGTCGTCGCGGAAGCAGAACACGCCGAGGATGAGGATGGCGAGCGAGGTGCTGAGTGTCTTGAAACTGTGCGGTGCGAGCGCAGTGTAGAAGCAGAGGAAGAGGAGCAATGCGACGATGCCCGTGGGGTAGGGGATTCGGCCGCGCGTGAGGCCGTAGCGTTCGGGAAAATCGAGCAGCCCCAGTCGGGGAAAGACGAAGAGTGCGAGGCTGAAGGCCGCTACAGAGCAGCCAAACGCGAGGAGCGGGAGCAGAGTCAGGGGCGGCATCGCGGCGCAACTATACCAGACCGACTGTCCATTTGTGTCGGTCCCAATACGACGATACAATCCGAACATGAAAGCCTACCGCACTCTGGATAAGGCGCGCCTCGAGGGCAAGAAAGTCCTCCTGCGTGCCGGTTTCGATGTACCGATGGAGAAAGGCAAGGTCGTCGATACCGAGCGCATCGAAGCGCTCCTGCCGACGATGGAGTATATCCTCAAGAAGGGTGCCGCCCTCATCATCCTCAGTCACCAGGGTCGTCCGAAGGGGAAGCGGGTTCTTGCTTTCAGCCAGAAGCCGC
>CAIJNU010000037.1 GCA_903822115.1 uncultured Candidatus Peregrinibacteria bacterium | reverse complement strand
CTGCATGGAAACTACGTCGTAAAGTACGACGCGCTCCGCGGCGGCAAGGGTGTGAAAGTGAGCGGCGAGCACCTCCAAACAATCGAAGATGGAGTGGACTACGCGATCGAATGTTTGAATGAGTGCGGTCGTGTGGTGATCGAGGAGAAGCTCGTCGGCGTGGAGTTCTCTCTCCTCTCGTTCGTATCCGGCACGCAGGTGGTGGACATGCCGGCCGTTCAGGATCACAAGCGGGCGTTCGACGGAGACACGGGACCCAACACCGGCGGCATGGGCACGTACACCGATGCCAATCACTCACTCCCCTTCCTGACGACGAACGATCTCGCGCAGGCGAAGGATCTCAATCGCCGCGTCGCCGCCGCCCTCCTCGAGGAATGCAACGAGCCGTACCGCGGAATTCTCTACGGAGGTTTCATGGCGGTGCGCGACGGCATCCGTATCATCGAATTCAACGCGCGCTTCGGCGACCCTGAGGCGCTCAATATCCTCCCGCTCCTCTCCTCCGACTTCGTGGATATCTGCCTCGCGATCATCCACGGAGAACTGCGAGAGAATCTCGTCTCGTTTGAGAAAAAGGCAACCGTCTGCAAGTACGTCACGCCGCGAAGCTACCCGACGGCCAAAGACGAGAAGGGGCAGACCGTCACATTCCCCGCCCTCCCCCCGGACGTGCGTCTCTTCTACGGAGATATCAGTCAGGACGATGGCAATACTCTGCGCCTCGGCGGCTCGCGCACCGCGGGGATCGTGGGTATCGGGGATTCCATCGCCGAAGCCGAGCGCATCGCCGAACAGACGTGCGAGGGCGTTCGTGGCCCCGTGCGCTTCCGCCGCGATATCGGCACGCAGAAACTTATCGCGAAGAGGATCGAAATGATGAAGGCATTGCGAGGCAATTGATTGACGTCCGCAGCAAAGAAACATTGACATGCTCTCGTTCGTCCTAGTAAATGTTACCAATGTCCGTGGACACTACTGCCCGGGATTGGGAAAGAGAGGTTGATGAAATTGTCAGCGCTGCCATTGTTCGAACAACTCAATACCGCAGCAAAGAAGAAATTCATGATGGATTGGATTTAATGGGCGATCTCGATGTTGATTCACTGGATTTCACTAATCTCGTTGTTGATATTGAGGATGAAATTAATTTTCATAATATTATCAACGGTAATGGATTTAAGCTTCCATCTACACTCGGAGAAAAACATTTCCTGCGACATAAACGCGAGCTCACTTCGTACATGAAAGTGGGAGTATTGAGACTGTACGTGAAGGATGCCGTGAGAGCGGCACTCGACGCTGAGCTTGCCAGTCAACAAACTCTCAATAACGGCATAACCGCCGCCTCCGATACACCTGCTGAGCAAAAACCATCTCGTCTGCGATCCGCTCTCTCTCTTGGCTTCTTGAGAGCAAGCGCAAGGACTGCCATCAGAGCAGTATTCACATTAATTTCAAATTAGAGCCCTGAGAGCGACGAGAGGCGCGCATCTCGATCTGCCTCTCGCATCGCAGTGATGATGTCTTGGATGTTGCCCTCCATGATGTCGGGAAGGTTGCTGAAGTTGAGACCGATGCGATGGTCTGTGACACGGTCTTGGGGAAAGTTGTACGTGCGAATCTTCTCGCTGCGGTCGCCCGATCCGATCTGCCCCGCACGCATCTCTCCCCTCTCCTTCGCCAGACGTTCGCGCTGCGAAGCGTAGAGGCGGCTGCGGAGCATCTTCATCGCCTGCGTGCGATTCTGTAGTTGGCTTCGTTCGCTCTGGCACGCGACGACCGTGTTGGTCGGGAGATGTGTAATGCGCACGGCCGTCTCGACCTTGTTCACGTTCTGTCCGCCGGCGCCGCCGCTGCGGTACGTGTCGATGCGCAGATCTTCGGTACGAATCTCGATGTCTCTGTCCTCGGCTTCCGGAAGAATCGCAACCGTCGCGGTCGAGGTGTGCACGCGCCCCTTCGCTTCGGTGGACGGAATCCTCTGCACGCGGTGCACGGGGATCCGAAGAAGATCGCGAGCATTGG
>CAIJNU010000036.1 GCA_903822115.1 uncultured Candidatus Peregrinibacteria bacterium | reverse complement strand
TCTTCTTCCTCTCTTTGCTCCTGCCGCTCTTTCTGGCCCCGCGATTGGCGCTCAGCCCGGTCCTCGTTCTGGGAGGTGCGAAGATTTGGAAGAGCGTGGGCGAAAGCTTCAGGAGCACGCGCGGACATTACTGGAAGATTCTCATCACGATGTTTCTGGCTGCACTCTTCTCCGGCATCGTGGCGGGTCTGGTGTCCGGTCTCCTCTCTGCAATCGTGACGCTGAACTATCCGTCCGTCGTCCTCCTCCTCGCATGGATACGACAAATGCTCGCTCTTGCGGCGGGGGCTTTCGTCAGCGTGACGCTCGTGCATCTCTCACGAGAAGTGCTCGGGATCAAGGCATGATTCATCCTTTGCTGAGTTTCAGAAACGCCGCTTCGTCGAGCGTCTTGGTGCCGAGCTTGTTCGCATCGTCGAGCTTGCTTCCGGGATTCTCTCCGAGGAGGAGGTAATCCGTTTTCTTGCTCACCGAACCGCTCACATTCCCGCCGCGATCCTTGATCATCTGCCGCGCTTCTTCGCGACTGAGGGTCGGCAACGAGCCGCTCACGACGAACGTCTTTCCTGCAAAGATCTGCGGGAGGCTTCCGCCCTCTGGCTGTAGACACACGACGCCTGCGCGGCTCAGTTTGCCCAGGATTTCCAGATTGTCCTCGTCTGAAAACCACTCATGGAATGACGTGGCGCTTATGGAGCCGATCCCCTGAATGTTTCCCAGATCCTCAGGAGAAATCTTCGAGACGAGCTTGCAGATCTCCTCGATCTTCACGGCGCGAATTTCAAGTTTCTCTTCCTCCCCGCCGAAGAGCGACTGTTGGGATTTCACGGCTTTTTTCTCGCTGATGGTGAGCGCATGCGTCGGCCACTCGATGCGTCGTGCGAGGAGGTCCGCCGTCTCCCTGCCCACGTGCCGGATGCCCAGCGCGAAGAGGAAGCGGTCGAGCGGCACGCGACGCGCACGTTCGACGGCCAAGAGGATCTTCTCCGTTTTTTTCTCCTTGAAGAGCGGAAGCGTGATGAGGTCTTCGTACGTCAGCGTGAAGATGTCGGAAGGGTCGACGACGATCTCCTCATTGATGAGTTCCTCCACAGTTTCCTTCCCGAGCCCCTCGATATTGAAGGCGTAACGCGAGACGAAGTGCTCGATGCGCTCCTGCCTGGCGGCGGCACATTTCGGGTTCGGACAGCGACGAACGACCTCCCCCTCTTCGCGCACAAGTTTCGTTGAGCAGCTAGGACAGTGGAGGGGGAAATGAAAGGGCTTGCTGCCGCGCGGACGCAGATCCGGCAGCACTTGCAGCACCTCCGGGATGACGTCTCCGGCCTTCTGCACGATGACGGTGTCGCCGACGCGCACATCGAGACGCTGTATTTCGTCTTCGTTGTGGAGCGTCGCCCGCGTCACGGTCGTTCCTGCGAGGAGAACCGGCGTGAGGTGGGCGACCGGCGTGACCGCACCGGTTCGTCCTACCTGGAGCACGATGTCCTTCACGATGGACGTCTTCTGCTCGGCGGGAAATTTATAGGCGCGCGCCCATCGCGGAGCCTTCGCTGTGGATCCGAGGTCACGTTGCATCTTGCGGTCGTTCACCTTCGCGACGATGCCGTCGATATCGAAGGGGAGTCTCTCGCGCATCTGACGCACGTGTTCGAAATAGCGTTGAATTTCTTCAATACTGGAGACGAGCTTCGATTCATGATTCGTGGGAATACCGATGGCATCGAGGAATTCCATGAGCTCCTGCTGCGTTTTGATCCCCATCGCATCCGCTGTCTTCGTATCGAGGGCGTAGCAGAACATGCGCAGATCCCGCAGAGCCGCGACGCTCGGATCGAGCTGCCTGACGGAGCCCGCCGCAGCATTGCGCGGATTAGCGAACTTTTCACTCTCCTCGAGTTTTGCGTTGAGCTTCTTCAGCGCCGCTTTCATCATGAAGACTTCGCCCGAGATTTCCATGAATTTCGGAGGGTGCGCCGAGGAGTGTTCCGGCAGCGTGAAGGCGAGCGGCAGACTCTCTATCGTGCGCACCGTGTGCGTCACGTCCTCTCCCTCAATGCCGTTTCCTCGAGTGACTGCGCGCACGTACGTGTACTGTCCATCCTTCCCGTACTGATAGATGAGGGAGATGTTGAGGCCGTCGATCTTGAGCTCGCAGCGGAAGGCGAATTTCCTCTTCCCTTCGCCCAGAGCCCGATGCATCTGATCCTCCCAGTCCTTGAGCTCGGCTTCGCTGAAAATGTCCGTGAGCGATTCCTTGGGGGTCATGTGAATGATTTTCGGCAGCCTGCCGTCGAGGGGGGCGCCGACACGCTGCGTGGGGGAATCGGGGGTGATGAGGTCGGGATGCTCTTTTTCCAGCGCGATGAGTTCCTGTTTAAGTGCATCGCGGACGTCCTCGGAGACGAGGGTTTTATTTTCGATGAAGTAGGCGCGATTAAATTTCCAAATCTCGTTCTTGAGCTTTCCGATGCGTCTGAGAGCCTCTTCCCGATTCATGTGACCATCCTACCGCCGTGCCCTCTGAGTGTCATCACGGGTCTCATGATTGGTGGCTCAAATCACAGACACTCATCTGTCAATTGCAATCTCCCGCCAATACGGAAAGATTGCCGCAATATGATCGTGAAACACGACGTCCGGCAGAGCATCTCGAAGATTGATGAAGAGATCATTCGCCTCCTCTCGGAGAGGGTCTCACTGACGCAGGAGATCCTGGAGGAAGATCCCGACGTGCTCTCCGCGGAGTATCAGACCGATGTCGTCGCGCAGTGGGACGAGGCGGCGGATGAACACGGATGGAACCCTGCGCATCTGGCGAAAATCTGCCGTGGAATCCTCGATCTGAGCAAGCATGCGGACTGACGTTCTGCGGGGTGTAAGAACGCATCTTTTCGTGCTGCCAAAGCGCAGTTTCAGATGCTGCTGATAGGAGGATTCTGGAGAACCTCTTTTCAATCCCATTGCCGTTTCTCAACGAAATTTTCAGATAGTTTACAAGAGGTAAAAATAACGTAGAATGTTGAGTTCCTTGGAAACTCTCCCCACCAGCATCGAGGCTTACCTGCTCGAGGCAGGCTTCTCCTCCACGGAACTTCTCATCCTCAAGCGTCTGCTCGAGGACGACGCGCTGACGCTTCGGCAGATCGCATCGAAGACCGGCAAGAGTACGGGGGTTCTCGATCAAGCGCTGAAGAAATTGCTGCGTCGTAATATCGTCACGAAGGAATCGATCAACGATACGATCAAGTACGCCATTGTCTCCCTCCAATCGATCGCGAAGTGGGTGGAGGAGGATACGCAACAGAAGCGTGAGATGCTGCAGCGTCGCCGCCAGAACTTCGATGCGTTCATTCATTCGCTCGAGATGAACCAGAAGCGTCCCGACATGCAGTTCTACGACGGAGACGAGGGGATTGTTCTTGCATACCGCAAACTCCTCGAATTCAGCAAGGAAACGCTTCATTACTTCCCCGTTGTCTGCTCAATAGAAGATGATCCGCTGCGGGATTTTCGCGTGGATTACTTCCGCGAACGCCGGCGCAGGGGCGTCTTCTCGCGCTTCATCGTCCACAACACGCCCCTTGGCCGCCGCTTCGCCAGCCGCGATCCGTTCGAGTATCGCAAGACGCTCCTCATTCCGGAGGATCAGCATCCCATCAGTTTCGAGAAGGTGATCGCGGGTGACGTAATCGCCTGCTTCAACCATGGGGAGAAGCGAGTGTGCTTCCTTCGCTATCCCGAGCTCGCAGAGAGTGAGCGTCGACTCTTTGAGAGGGTGTGGAAGCAGCAGGAGAATGTCTTGGGGCCGACGCCCGCGGCTGTGCCTTCTTCCACCCCTGTCGTTCCGCTCTCAACGCGCACATTCTCGAGCGTGCGAGAATTTTTCTTAACGAAGAAAAGTATTGCACTCTTCGCTTCATTTGCGCTCATTGCCGGAACTGTGACTTATGGATTATATAGTGAAAATTTTAATCTGAATGTTCAACGAGTAAGAGAGCGGGGAATGGCTATAGCAACCACTGCAGCTACGCAAATTGATGCGAATGATATTAATCAAATTCATTCAGGCATGGATGCGAAGAAGCCAGAATTCCAAGCACTTCTGAAGCGACTGTGTCTTATAAAGTCGAAGAATGAGAATATTTTATATGTGTATATAGATAGACCCACCAATGATAAAAATGAGCCATGGGAGGTAGTTGCTGATTCAGGGTATGGCGATCCTACGCTAATTAAGGACTGGAACCATGATGGTAAGATCGAAGATTGGGAGCAATTGAATTCACCAGGGCAACGATATCCTCATCCGGATTTTGATCAAGAGACAGAGTTGAGCAGAGTAAGTTCAATCCTTGTAGAGGATGAATGGGGTAATTACTACGATTCCTCAGCGCCTATTTATGATAGGAATGGGAAAGTCGTCGCTGTTCTTTTTGTCGATATCGGTTTGCAGCAGGTGAGAGAACTCACAGCTCAATCATTTACTGCAATCCTCTGTTTTATTGGTATATTCGTCTTGCTCGTTTTCATTCGTCTCATGGCTTTCAATAGGTCTCTTGTAATGGAAATGTGGATAATTCTGCAATTGCGGCAAACGCTGATAGCGCTTTCTATCTGTGTTGGAATCTTATTTATTGTTTTACTCTGGTTCTTTTTTGTACGCTGAGCAATGATAAAACAGAAATTGAAAATTAACTTATGGTTATAGCCGAAGCTGCTGCGTTTAATTTGGGCCAACAGCGGATAAAGATTCCCCCATTGATCAATGGGGAGTGGCAATTGGTGCTAATAGTAGACAAATTCAATCGAGGTATTCAACACTTGGATTGTCAGTCGAGGTAACGATAGATTTAGAATTATTAGAACTAGATTTTATTGATTCATTATTGTTATGTTGGCTTATTCTTCTAAAAGTAATCATTAGGTTAGTATCAAAAAGCAGGTTTTGCTCGAGAAAAATCAAATCTGTAATAACTTGGAATGATTTAGCTTTCCTGGATTTTATTAAAGGTGACTCCTAAGTAAATTATGCTGATAGTCATCAAGAAGTAAGAACAAAAATAATAATAATCATTTATTCCACCAACTAACCAAGTGCCTCTATTTGCTTGATAAAGGAATGTGAAATCAGAAAAATATTGAAATATGAGAGCAAATATAAGGAAGAATATCGGTTTCTTCATAACTCCACCCAATACAGTTCTACACATCAATAGGGTAGTTATTGCAATTGAGACATATATTGCCTCTCCAAACGGATATCCAAAGTCCAGAAATACTTTTAGTATATTT
>CAIJNU010000035.1 GCA_903822115.1 uncultured Candidatus Peregrinibacteria bacterium | reverse complement strand
CGATCAGCTCCAATGCCGTATCTGGTGGTGGCTGTCCCTTGCCTTCTATGTGAAGGCACTGCGAACGCCGTGGGTACTGGACGATTTGGATAAAGATAGTGCGTATGTCGGCATTGGCATGAGCTACGATCCTGCTCAGGCGCAGGGCAAGAGGGTGGTCATGGGATGCAGCCACATCTACAGCTCGCGGGGTGAAGGCTTACAATACCGGCTCAGTCAGGTAGAAAACCCCGTGTTTTACGGAAAAAATCCTTTCCTATCGCGCGATGACGCCAGGCGCGTCGGCGAACAGATTAGGGAGCTGTTCTTCGAGTCTCGTTCATCAATCCCGAAGCGTGTTGTCATCCACAAACGAACGCGGTTCACGAAAGATGAGCAAATCGGTCTCAAGGAAGGCTTGAGCGGCGTTGCTGAAATTGAAATGCTCGAAATTGTTATAGATGACTCCCTGCGCTACGTGGCGTCTTCCGTGGACAGCCGAGGAATGCTGCATGAAGACAATTATCCGGTCTCTCGCGGAACGGTCGTGCGCGTCGATGATTTCAGTGCGCTTGTATGGGTCCACGGTGTGACGAACGCGGTTGGTAACCGTAGATACTACCAAGGAAAACGCCGAATTCCCGCTCCATTGACGGTCCGAAGGCATTGCGGTCAGTCTGACATCAAGGATCTTGCTACGGAGATCATTGGTCTCTCCAAGATGAACTGGAACACCTTCGACCTCTACACCAAGCTTCCGGCCACGGTGCAGTCGTCCAACGAGATTGCGCGGATCGGATCTCTGCTGGGGGCGTTCCAGCCCAAGTCTTACGATTTCCGACTCTTCATCTGAATTGCCTCTCGGAGCGACATTGAGCTAAATCGGAATCGTCTCGACAATATTTGGCTGGTTTCGCAATCTCCACGCACATTGAGCCATGTCATGCGAGGTCGGTTTGACCAGCTAGGCGTTGCTTCGCCTTTGAAGTGTCCACCACACTTAGATGTGTATCCAGAAAGCCGAGGAGGCTGCCTATGCGATTACAATGGAAGCACTTTGCTAACCGAACGCCACAAGGAAATTACAGATAAGATCTGGGAGATCGCCAACCGGCTGCGCGGACCATACCGTCCGCCGCAATATCGGCTGGTAATGCTTCCGATGGTTGTGCTGCGCCGCCTCGATTCCGTGCTTGAGCCCACCAAGGACGCGGTACTCAAGGAGCATAAACGGCTCAAAGCTGCGCACACGCCGGAGAAGGCTCTGCCGCGGCTTCTCACGAAGATTGTCAACTTCGACCGCAAACAGCCCCTCTACAACATCAGTCCCTTCACGTTCCAGAAATTGCTGGGCGACAGCGAGAACATCGCACCCAATGTCGTCGCATACATCAATGGTTTCTCCGAAACGGCTCGGCGCATCTTCGAAAAGTTCAAGTTCGGAGACCAGATTGAGAAGCTCGATTCGAGCAATCGCTTGTTCATTATTGTTAAGGCGATGGCCAGCATCGACCTGCACCCGGACCGGATCAGCAACATCGAGATGGGCTATATCTTCGAACACCTGGTCATGAAGTTCAACGAGCAGGCGAACGAAGAGGCCGGCGATCACTTCACGCCGCGCGAGGTGATTCGGCTCATGACTCACCTCGTCTATACGGGCGAGGAAGACGTCTACAAGCCGGGCGTGTACCGCGAGATTTACGATCCTGCCTGCGGCACGGGCGGCATGTTATCAGTCTCCGAGGAGACGATCCGCGCCGGCAACAGGAAGGCCCATCTGGGCCTCTATGGGCAGGAATACAACGACGAAAGCTGGGCGATCTGCTGCTCAGACATGCTCATCAAGGATGAGGAGACCGACCAGATCATTCTTGGCGACACGCTCGGCGACGGCAAGACGCGCGATGGGTTCCCAGGCAAGGAATTCCATTACATGCTCGCCAATCCGCCATTCGGCGTGGAGTGGAAGGATCAACAGAAGGTCGTCGAAAAGGAAGCCGAAGAGCTCGGCTTTTCCGGCCGTTTCGGCGCGGG
>CAIJNU010000034.1 GCA_903822115.1 uncultured Candidatus Peregrinibacteria bacterium | reverse complement strand
CCGAAGACGAGCCCCGTCCCCACCGCCATCCCGAGCGAGAGCAGCACCGCACTCGGCTTGAGAATGAACGGGAAATCTCCGAGGAAGCGCGAACCGATGAGGGTGATGAGCCATGCGAGACCCGCCCCAAGGAGGAGGCCGATGAGACCGCCTGTGAGCGTGAGGGCGAGAGCCTCGAAGAGGAACTGCAGGAGAATGTCGCGCTTGCGCGCTCCCACCGCTTTGCGCAGTCCGATCTCCCGTGTGCGCTCCATCACGGAAACGAGCATGATGTTCATGATCCCGATGCCGCCGACGATGAGCGAGATGCCGGCGATAAGGGAGAGAAAGAGCGTGAGGGAGAATGAAACCGTCTTGATGATGTCGGCCGCCTGCTGCGCACTGCGCACCTCGAAGTCATCCTTCGTCGCGTCATTCGTGGGATTGGAAATGCTATGACGCTGGCGCAGAACCTGCGTGATGTCGGCTTTCGTGAGCAATACATCGCCAGTCGATTGCAAAGAAATCAACGTCAGAGCCTTCTGCGCCGTCAGCGCTTTGGCGCGCGTGAAAGGCATCAGCACGGCGTTCTCAAACTCGCGCAGCACCGGCGATCCCACTTCCTTCAACACGCCCACGACGGTGAATCCCGCTCCACCGATCGTCACGCGCTTGCCGAGCGGATCATCATCCGCGAAGAGATCCTTCGCCGTCTGATGCGCGACCACGATTACGGAGTTCGCTCCGCGTTCGTCATTGTCATCGAGGAGGCGGCCGCTCTCGAGCTTCATTCCGTAGTTCGCGAAGATCTCCTTCTGGGCGCCAATGAGGTACGGCGAAGAGGACTCCTTCTTGTAGAGGATCTTCTGCGGAATGATGATGCCCGGTGTAATGCTCGTTACGGTGGGGAGACGGCGGATCGCTAGGTAATCCTCGTAGGTGAGACTGTTCATGTCCGCTCCCAGCTGGCGCACGCCCTTGGGAACGATGCCCATCGTGTGTGCTCCCACGGAACCGATCTGTGCGAGGATGAATCCCTGGAAGCTCGCGCCGAGAGACTGCATGAGAGTCACCGAAGCGACACCGATAATGATCCCGAGCATCGTAAGGAATGCTTGTGACTTATTCGCGAGAACCCCGCGAATCGCCGCCCGTAATGTGTCTCTGATAAGCAAAGCTGTACCAGTGTACAGGAAATATATGTCCTTCTTTCCCAGTGCATTAAGAATTCTTCGGAACAAAGCTGCTCCTCTTCTTCGTCATGGTCTTTTCGTGGGGGATCATGCGTGAAATGATTCTTCTCTTTCTTTGTCATGCGCGACAAAGAAAGAGAAGAGTTTTGGAAAAGAACCAGAAACAAAATCTTCCCACCATCATCTGCGAAACCGTGTTAGAATGCCGCATCCTCTTATGCAATACACCTTCCAAGTCATCTCCGCCCTCGCGCTCCTCACCATCCTCGGTCAGGCGATCTCACTCGTCTTCATCGCGAATTTTCTCTGGCAGATGACACGACGTGACCGCCCCACTCCCCTCACGCGGCTCCTCTCTCGCCGCGGCCTCCTCTTCATGTTCGTCATCGCGCTCATCGCAACATGCGGGAGTCTCTTCTTCTCGGAAATCGCCGGACTCCTCCCGTGCAAATTCTGCTGGTTCCAGCGCATCTTCATGTATCCGCAGACGGTGCTCCTCGCGATTGCGCTCTGGCGAAGAGATCGAGGCATCGCAGCATCGATCCTCGTGCTCAGCCTTCTCGGCATGGCATTCGCCTCCGTGCACTACTTTGAGCAAGTCCGAGCGATATTGCATCCCGTGAAGATCGGCAATCCGCTCGTAGCCTGCGATCCGAGCGGCATCTCGTGCGCCGCAACGCAAATAAAATTCGTCTTTGGATACATCACGATTCCGATGATGGCGCTGACGGCCTTCCTTCTCAATGCGCTCACGTCGTTTTCGCTCCTTCGACGTACGCAGGAGAATTAGTCATTGGGACCAAATGCTCGTATACTGACGGAACTATGAAAAAATCCCTCGCGTCCGTCATGCTCCTCGCGATCACGCTCTCCGCGTGCTCGAGATTCTGGAGCCCCACTCCACCCTCCACCGGGTCCGGAGCATCCTTCTCCATGCCGACCATTGCGTCGGGAGCGGATCTCACGGCGCACGCCGCCGTCTTCGGCAATGAAGCTCCGTACAGCGAACCGACCGTCGCCATTAATCCCGATCTCGCCAAAGACTTCTCCATCACCGACGTGAAGAACGTCGATGCCATCACCAAAGCATTCGGCATCACGCTCTCCGCGGATGACAAGAATCTCCTCTCGCAGCGGAAGTTCGTCATGAAGCGCGTGCCCGATACCTCGATCCGGCCGCTTCTTAGCAACACCATCGATCGCGAGTTCCTCGGCCTCTACAACGCCGTCTCCGGAGGGGACGAGAAAGAGCGCACGCAAGCCAATACCGTCTTCTGGAGCGCCGACGTCTTCCTCCATTCCTACTCGTTGCTCGAGACGGAACTACTCAAGGAGATGGAGAACACGATGTTCGCCCCCTCGATGAAGTCGCTCTCCAAGACCTTCTTCGAAGCAGCGTCTGCACATCTCGCACAGGCAACGTCCGACCCCGACCGCCTGAAGTGGACGAAAGTGCGCAACTACTTCGCCGTTCCCTACGCACTCCTCTCCACGTCCCTTCCGACTCTGACGGACAAAGATTATCAGGACGTCAATGGCAACAGTGTTGATCCGGCTACCGCCCAGGCGAACTTCAAGGAAAAGGATCAGAATGCCGACTCCGAGGACGCGGCGAAAGCGTTCGTGACGTCACTGAAGCTTGATAAGGAAAGCGAAGCGCTCGTTTTTTCCGATATCGAGACGGTGTATGCCGCCAACGGCAAAGCTATCCCCGCCATTTTCAAGCCGGAATATGATGACTACGCAGCCAAGATGAACATAGATTTCTCAGTGGACTTCTCACAGTTCACGCCGCGCAGCCACTACACGAGCTCGAGTCTCCGACGACAATACTTCCGCGCGATGAACTGGTACATCCAACTGCCGTTCTTCGTGAAGAGCGACGCGCTGACCACCTACGCCTTCGCGATCAGCCAGCTCATGGCGGAACATCCGCAGGAACAGAAGAGCTATGGACTCCTTGAGTCTACGGTGAACTTCCTCGTCGGTACGAGCGACGATCTCATGCCTTCCGACTACCTCACGGCGCTTCAGGAAACGAAGGGGCAGAGCGATCAGGCAGCCGCGATTCGCGCTGCACTTCTCAAGATGAAGAATCCCCGCATCAAGAATCTTGCTGCCTCCTACCCATCTACAGGAACAGTGCAGTCGGCGGACGTGCTCGCCGCCACGAAGGGCATGCGTTTCTTCAGCGGCAAATTCATTCTCGATTCGTACTGGACGGGGTACCTGACGCAGGGAGATGAAGCCCCGCGCCCCGGATACTCGCAGAAACTCCCTCCTATGGCGTCATCAATCGAAATCCTGTCGCTCCTCGGCTCCACGTACGCGACGCAGAAGATCCCGACGCTGGACTTTTATACGCCGAGCAATTCCAAAGCCATCGACCAGGCGATGGGAGATCTTCGTAAGGAAACGGAAGCGATGACGGAGAACGACTGGCGCGAGAATGCGTACACCTCGGCGCTCTGGGTCGTGCGCGGACTCTTCAGCTTCGATCAAGATCATCAAACCGAGCTTCCCGCTTTCATGCGCAGCGAAGCATGGCCGGTTAAAGTCCTCGAGACGGGAGCGGGCTTCTGGTCGGAGCTGCGACACACCGTGCTCCTCTACGCGAAGCAATCCTTCGCAGAACTCGGTGCAGGAGCCCCCTGTGATACGCGCACGATTCCCGAACCCCCGAAGGGATACATCGAGCCGCAACTCGTTGCCTACACCCGCCTGCGTTACCTCGCGCAGCGCACGCTCACCGGGCTAAAAGATCTTGGCTTCACACTGCAGAATTTCTCCCCTCTCGAAAACTACATCTCCACCATGGATACGGTCATCGATTACACGCAGAAGGAATTGGGAAATGCGAAATTGTCGGAAGTTATTTCGAAGCACAATGATCCGGATTGCGTCTGGTACTCTGTGAATAAGGAAAGCGACTGGGAAGCACTTCGCAAGACGATCGTGTATGACTTGAGATCCGCCCTGCCGATCCCCGTCGAGGGGCCGGTCCTCTCCGCGAAAGATATGCGCGCTTCCATCGTCGCCGATATCCATACGGGGGGTGACTCAGAGAATCCCACGAGAATCCTCTACGAAGGAACAGGCGTCCCGTACGTCATCCTCGTCGCCGTGAAGGACACAAACGGTCCTCGCCTTGCCGTCGGATTCACGTACTCGCAATTCGAGACGACTGAATTGTACGGAGGGCAACGAAAGACCGACGAAAAGTGGCAGGAAAACTTCTACAAGGGTACGGATGACAATGCCCCCTTCGATTACACAAAGCTTTCTACCTGGCCGAAACTCAACAGCTGGTTCGCCCCGCTCTTCAGCGCGCCGTGAGGAGAATCTCCATCCTCTTCGCCGTTTGCGCCTTTCTCGCCTCCTGTTCGAAAACAGGGCAAGTCGTGACGATTACGCTCCCGCTTGAGGGAGACGCTCTGCTAACGACGGAACAGGGTTTGTATGACGCGAAACAGCTGCCGCCGAGGGGAGCGGCACCGTCGATTCCCATCCTGATCATCCCCCATCACCTCACCGCGGCCATGACGATAGCCACGGGCCTCCAGGCGTTGGTCCCGGATCATCCCTCGTCAATCGTTCTCCTCTCCCCCGATCACTTCTCCGCCTGTTCCTCACTCCTTTGCACCGGAAATATTCATTTTACGACACCGTTTGGGATGACGGATCCCGATCCGCGCACGCTTGACCTCCTGCGCTCCTCCCCGCTCGTGGGAGAGAATCCTCATCTCTTCACCGGAGAACATGGCGTCACCACTCTCATCCCTTTCATCGAAAAACTTCTGCCCGATGCCCGTGTGACTCCGATGGTTATCGCGCAGCGTCCGGATTGGAAGGGGCAAGAAACGCAACTGCTGGAACTCTTCAGGCACGCGACGGCCAGCGGAACCGTTTTCGTCGTGAGCAGCGACTTCTCGCACTACTTACCCATGAAAGATGCAGATGCCATGGACGAAAAGACAGCAACGGCACTCTTCTCCTTCGATACGAAAGCGATCGAAAATCTCTCCGACCCCTCTCAGAGTGATTGTCCGTCGTGTCTCTGGCTCGCGGCTTCTCTCGCCCCCTCTGATGACGCCTCGAATCCCTCCGTCCTGCTCCATACGAATTCTGCCCGCATCCTCGGTGACGAGAGCGTGCAATCGACGACCAGTCACTTCGCCATCGCGTACTACCGAAACGCCGTCCTCCCGCCCGAGAATCCCACCTTCGCCGGAGACGTGACGCTCACGCGCGCCACGCCTTCTTACACGCTCCAGCCGCCGAAGAGCGTGCAGGCATTCTGGGCGGGGAGCGGAGCGAGGATCGTCAATCTCGAGGGGCCGCTGGCTGAGAACTGCTCGCTCAACCCCAATCCTTTCATCTTCTGCAACCCGCTCGCGCTCTGGCAAAGGATCAAACCTCTCGCGACGGGGTGGAGCATCGAGAACAACCATAAGTTCGATCAGGGATTGCAGGGATGGAAAAAAACAAGTGAGCTACTGCGAGCGAATGGCACCATCACTCTGAGTAACGGAGGAGTCCTCATGGGAAATATGAAAGTCTATGCGCTCACCGCCATCATGAATCCCGTCCCCGATGCCGCAAGCGCGGACACCTCGGGGCAATACCATCGCGTCCTCGCCGATCTGCGGGCGGGAAGCGGGTCCTCTCTCCCCCAAATCGTCTACGTGCATGCGGGCACGGAGTATCAATCCCTCTCCTCTCCCTCGCAGGAAAGATTTTTGAGGAGTTTTGTGGATAGCGGCGCCCGCGCCGTCTTCGCCGTGCATAGTCATGTGCCCGGAGACATGGAAATGTACCGGGGAGCACCCATATTCAGAGGACTCGGCAACTTCCTCTTCGATCAGAAGGATGCAACTGCAACTTCCACTGCAAAACTTGTCCGATTGAATTTCACTCAAAATGAAGTGCTCTTTCAGGCGATCATCGGGCACTGATGAAGCATTTGGGCGCGCGCATTTTCCGTACCAAATCTTCCTTCAGTGATTTGCGCCACTTCTTCACCTGCGCTTCACGGCGGAGGGCCTGAGAGAACGTGGAAAATTGCTCGAAATAGACGATTCTCACTGGTCTGCGGGAGCGCGTGTACTTCGCTCCCGTGCCATCATTGTGCTTGTTCTCGCGCATTTTGAGATCCCTGCACGATCCCGCATAGAGCGAACTGTCTGCGCAGCGAGCGAAATAAAAGAAATATGGCATACCGAGTGCAGTGTACGCCCGCGTCACCGAAGAAGACGAAGTCTCCATTCTTAATCAACGCTTAATGTTCCGCGGATTATCCTGTAATCCTTATTTCCTTTCATTATTCATTCTATGAAATACTCTTCCGCAGTCGCCGCCGCCGCGTGCCTCGGCCTGCTCGTAGCTACCCCAGTTTTCGCCACATCAACGACGACACACAGTTCTTCCAGAGGGCAACATTACTCCAGCAAGAGCTATAAGAGTCACTCGTCGAAACCCGCACATGGAAGCTCTTCAAGTAAGAGCTCCTCGAAGAAGTAAATCACCGCGCTCCATATGTGCGAAGGCCATCCCCCATCGAGGGGATGGTCTTTTCACAAACAAGAATATGCCAATGTGAATCACGTACTCGGGTGCTGGTACTCGTACGACTTCTTCATCGCCTTCCAGAAGACACCATGCTGCACACAGTGCGGATTTTCCTTGCCGCACCCTTCCTGGAGAAGATTGCCGTACTTCACGAAGTCGCCGCCCGCCGCATTGGGATCGCTGTACGCGTACGGATCCTGCTCGAGCGCCTTCACCACCAACGCATGAGCCTTCTCCACATCACCGCCGACCTTCGGAAGTGCCTCTTCCATCCCCGCATCATATGCGTGCACGAGACCGCGCATCTCCGATTTCTGCGCCCAGTCTTTGACGGAATTCACGGCCTCCTTGGGCACGAGCGTCGCGGCAGTCACGACGAGGCCCGAGACCTCCGTAAGGTCTTTGACCGTGTGCTCCGCGGCCAAATTGATACCTTCCAGCTTGATGTGCTCGCTGAGTCCCTGTTCCTCCCCCGAGATCTGATTCTGCCGCTCGAGCATCTTCTGGTAGAAGCGCAGCTGCACATCTTCACCCTGCTCCGCCGGCGTATCTTTCCCGCGCCACACGCTCGTGATGCCGTGCCACACGCCGCCAAGCTTATCGCCGATCCCCTGCTTCATGATCGTGGAAGGATCCATATTGTCGATGTTGTTCTTCGGATCGTTCTGGAACTTCAGGAGATCGCGCAGTGATTCGTACTGCCCCGGAAGCATCTTCGTCCCGTCCTTCCTCATCTGCGCATCCACGGCGAGAAGCTGATCTTTGGTGGCTTTGTCGATCTCACCCGTCGCGTAATCTTCGGTGATCTTCCGGTATCCGGGATCGGAGAGGAGGGCGTACTGATCGCGCTTGTCGGCGGAGAAGATATCCAACGTATCCTTGCGGCGATCCTGCAGTCCCTTCAACTGCTTCTCGAGATCCGGATCCGGCCCCTTCTTGAGCACATCCTGAATTTGGGCGATCTGATCGTCCATAGCCACCACCTCACTCGGATCGATCTTGGCACTCACCTGCGAAATGCACTGCGCTCGATCGGAACCCGAGAGCATCTTGCAGCCCGAAGGATTGTCATTCTGAATCGAAGAATCCAGGATGCACTCCTCCTGCGTGTAAGAGAACATCCCACCGCGGATCTGCTTGCATGCAGTGAGGTCGCCCGTGTTCTCCGCGATCATCAGGTAACACTTGTCGCGGGGGGGATTCGATCCATTAAACCCGATTCCCTTGATCTGCTCGCACTCATCCGAGCGTCCTTCCTGCACCGCCGCACCTTGATAGCAATGATCGGGATTGGCGAGGAAGCCGCAGATCATCGTCTCGATATCGCCGATGCACCCCGCGAGGAGGAGCGGTGCGAGGAGCAGAGCAACTAGGGGGAGAAATTTTTTCATGGGAAGGATGGGAAAAATCAGCGGCGGCGAAACACCGTGACGAGGAGCCAGAGGATCGCAAGACCGATGACGACAGAGGAGGAGACGAGGAGCGGCTGCCCAACGGAGCCGATGATGGCCTTGGCGAGATCGGTGTAATGCTTCTCGCGATAGAGAAGCTGCCATCCCATGGCGAATGGCAGGAGCATCACGAGAATCACGAGAAGCGGATTGAGGAAGCGCACGTTCTTCAAACGCACGAGGCGTTTGATCCCGGCGAGGATGTACATCGCGAGCAACCAGAGGAGAGCGAACGCTGGCCCCGCTGCGATTCCATACTTCGCGAAATTCACAGCCATCACTTCATTGCTGACCGCGAGCGATGGAGGATGTTTCTGTGTCTGGTACACGGCAGCGAACACGACGAGATAGAGGAGCGCCCAGAGGAACGGTCCCCACGCGGAGTGCAAGACACCGGATTTTTTCGAAGCGGCATCTGTCATAGAGAGGAGGAGAAACAGGCGCAAGACCGCCCTTAAAGGCGCATTCTACTCCTTCCAAAGGACACCTCAACCGTGTCTCCGTCCTGCAGAGGAGTATCCGCCGGCTGTAACCTCCCGTTGATGCGAAGGGATCGAATCGCACTTGCCGATCCCCCGCTCGCCTGACGGACAAAATCCCGCGCTGTCACGGATTTCATCACATGGAACAAATTGTTCTGCGAATCGAAGACGGCGATATGACCCTCGTCAAAGAATCTGCGAAGCGCCTGAGCAAATTGCCTGGGCGAACGCGCCTCGGATCGAAGTGTGAGGAGATTGCGGAAAAGCTGGACGCGAGTGGGGGGCGTGCGCAAAGCATAAAGGTAATGCTTGTAATCGACATGGCCGGCTATGCCGAACTCGCATTCCTTGTGCATATCCTCTGAACGGATCTGGATCTCCATCGGCTGTTCGGTGACGCCACGCAACGGATACACGACAGTATGGATCGAGCGGTAGCCGTTCTCCTTCGGCGCGCCGATGTAATCTTTCAGCTTCCCCGGAATCGGATGAAACACAGCATGGACGATCCCAAGTGCCCGATAGCAATCTTCGGCATTCCCGACGACCAAGCGCAGTGCGATGCGATCGGCGAGCTCCTCGAAACGCCGTCGTTTAAGCACCATCTTGCGATACGTGGAATAGAGCCCTTTGATCCTATAGCTCAGGCGACAGGGAATGCCCCTTTCGCGGAGTCGCTTGGCGAGAAAACGCTTGGCGTGCTGCAGACAAACGACATCGAGAGAACGGGACGCCTGCATCTTGCTCTCGAGCGTGCGAGAGACTTCCGGCTGCAGAAAGCGGAAGCACACTTCCTCCATCTCGTGTCGCCACGCGTGCATCCCGAGTCTGCCCGCAATACTCGTGTACATATGGAGCGTCTCGCGCGCGATTGCACTGCGCAGAGCGGGTTTGAAGCGATCGAGATGGCGCACGTCATTGAGGCGATGAGCCATGCGAAGGATGATGAGATTCTCATCTCTAGAAATGGCATCGATGACGCGATCGAGGTCTTTCGTTTTCGCATCGATGTGCAACCTGCGCAGATCATGCATTGCGTGAGCAAGCTCACGCTCTTTCTTCGAAAATCCGAAAGCCCTGAGCAAAGCATCCGCGCGCGGGATGAGGAAGATATCGTGAATGAGTGCAACGGCGATGAGAGAGGGGTCGGCAGTGATTTCTCGCAGTGTGAGAGCGACATTCATTCCGTGTTTCGTGTAGTTCGATCCGGTTCTGCGTTCGATCTTCGAGAGATTCTCCAGCGCACAGCGAAACGCCGCGTCGATTTTTCTCACCCCCTCGGGAGCGATCCCTCGTATGAGAGAAGACGGGCAAGCGCGCTCAGGCATCTGCGAGAAGTGTACGCAACGCCCTCAAGACGGCCAAGGAGATTGACCGAAAATCACCCGAACTTGAGTTTCACCGCCTCCACCAGCTCTGGAAACTGAGAATCGAAGAAGTGCCCCCTATCCGTGAATTCGTGGTATTCCGTCCGTAGCTTCTCGCTGACATGTCTCGGCTCTTCAATGGGAAAGAAGGGGTCATCGACGGACGCGAACTGAATGATCCACTGCTGGTGACTACGGATCGCATCCCAATCCCACGGTTCGTCGAAATATCCACTCATGCGTTCGTACTCGTCGCCCGTATCCGTGTAGTACGCGCCGACGAGCACCGAACCGAGAATGGTATTTTTTTCGCAGTAGCGCATGGCGGCAATCGCGCCCGAACTGTGCCCGATGAGAATGGAATGCTCATTCGCTTCGCACTCGTCCTTCAAAAACGGCAACCAGATGCTCATCCGAGCGATCTGCGGATCCGGAAAATTCTTCGCAGTGACCCTGAGCCCCATCGCTTCGAATTCTCTCTTCGCAAACGGAAACCAATAATCGCTCCCCGCTCCGCCGGGTTCCTTCCCGCTGTTATTGCCGTGGAGGAGGACAATGTTCACACTCTCTCGACCCATGCCCGCATCATACTAGGTCCGCTGGACCCTGCGCAGCCTCAATGTTGATAACTTGAAGAGGGCGTAAGCCCCGATGAGAACGAGAACCACACCCACGATCAATCCCGTGATGCTCGAGAAGACTTCGCTGATGAGGTCCGATTGGCTGCTGAACATGTAGCCGAGTCCCCCGAAGATCGCGATCCATGCGGCTTGTCCGAGAATATCGACCGAGAGGAACTTCCAGAAGGAATACTCGCTGTTTCCGGCGATAATGGAAACGGGGAAAGAGAGAGGAGTCACGAACCATCGGGTCATGAACACCGCGAATCCCGCGCGTCGTGAAAATGCCTCTTCAATCTGGGTCAGTCGAGCGGAGCGCTGAATGCGGCTGGGAATCCAAGAACGCCCCCATCGTCCTATTCCGAAGATGACCAGATCCCCCGCCACACACGAAGCGAGAGCGAGAAGTGCCGTGACGGAGACATTGAAAATATTCTCGCGAGCGAATGCGCCGAGCATGATGACGATGAATGTGCAGGGAAGGGGTACGCCGAGCGCGCCGATGAAGAGTACGACTCCGGCCATCGGCAAGCCGTACGTCGTGACCGCACTCAATATGAATGTACTCACTTCACCCATGTTGAGGATGTGTAGCGTCAAATGCTCCCTGCCTCGCCGGCGGGAAACCCCCCGAACCATGCATCAAATAGGGAGGAGGAAATCTTCTCCGATAGAAATCGATTGATGCCCGAATCTTGTCGAGGAGTGAGGAGAGGCTGTCTCCGGAGCCGAACGTATATTGCGAGCTCAGCATTCGAAACGAGAGCAGGCCGTTGCGCTGTGTCATCGGAATATTGAGGCGTCTAAAGAGATACTCTTCGGGAATGTGATACGCGGTGGAAACAAACTGCACGCTCATCCAAGACCGCACAAAGGATGTGTCGGGCTCATGACTATCGAAGTGGTGCATGTGCACGAAACGAAATTCCCCGTAGGAAGAAAAAATACCGGCGCTGAAATAGATGACGGCACCGAGACCCACCCCCACGAGCGCGATGCCCGCGATGAGCAGAAATCTTTTCCAGGGAGAAAGCGTAGAGAACATGGATTCAGCTTATGAGCCGTTTCGGCGCATGTCCACGTCTTTCGGGTGGAATATCCCCCTACATTGAGAGAGGCATCGGTTCCTTAATTTCGTCTTATGCCTCTCTTAAGCCTCCCTTCGTATACTGATCCCGGTTAACCGAGACGTATCTCTTTACCCCACTCTTCTATGAAGCTTAATAAATTCACCATCGGCGCCGTCGCGGGCATCGCTGCCATAGCAATCGCCGTCCCACTCTTCGCTCAACTCTCCAACGCGGCAACGGCCGGCACGACGAATGGCTCAGCGTCGTCATTCACACGTTCGATTCCCACACAGCAACAGGTCACGGACATGGCTGCAAAGGATGCCGCATTCCTGAAGAACATCGACGCATTCGTCACCGTGGAGAAGAGCGCCACGCAGGCTCATGAAACCGCGCTGACGGCTGCCGCTGCCATCACGGATGATACGCAGCGCCAGGCTGCCGTGCAGAAAGCGAATACTGATGAACGCACTGCGATCCAGAACGCCGTCACGGCGAATCCCGATCTGAAGTCTGCCATGATGTCTGATCACGGATTCGACGGCAGAGGCGGGCCGGGAATGGGTCCCAACTTCTCCGACCTCGCGACGAAGCTCGGCATGAGCGAAGCGGATCTGAAGACCGCACTCGCCGGAGGCAAGACGATCCAGCAAATCGCAACCGAGAAAGGCGTGACGCTCCCGACGCCTCCGATGGGAGGATTCGGACTCGGTAAGGATTCCGACATGCTCGCGCAGAAGCTTGGCCTCACCGCCGATCAATTGAAGACGGAACTGGCGAGCGGCAAGACTATTCAGCAGCTCGCGCAGGAACATGGCGTGACGCTTCCCGCACACACGGGAGGACGAGGCGGATGGTTCGGGCACGGCCCCGCCACGGATGCCTCAGCCAGCCAAACATCCTCCACAAAGTAAGGCTGCCTCATGAAGGGTTGACGGAGGCCGCACCTGCGGCCTCCTTTTGGAGGTGCCACGAACAAATCCGCTTATTTTGAGTTTTGATTGTGCAGATCGCAAAAGAGTGTATCCTCGTGCTCTTACGCACGTGCGTCTTTTCATTTTTTTTCTCTCCCTTACATGCCTACAGGCACTATTAAGAAGAAAACAGACAAGGGTTTTGGTTTTATCACCGTCGAAGGATCGCCGGACGTCTTCTTCCACTCGAGCTCGTGCCAGGAAGTGACTTTCGACCAGCTGCAGGAAGGACAAGCAGTGCAATTCGAGATGGGCGCGGGACCGAAGGGCCCCAAAGCGGAAAACGTGCGCCCCGCATAAGTGATCAATGGCAAACCCTACCCCGCCATCAGGAAACACGTTCGCGGACCTCGGAGTAAGTGAGGTCCTCTTACGTGTACTCCTGAGCCGGGGGATCACCGTCCCGACTCCGATTCAACATCAGGCGATCCCGACCGCCCTCCAAGGCAAAGACGTCGTGGGGATCGCGCAAACCGGCACCGGCAAGACGCTTGCCTTCGGCCTTCCCCTTCTCCAGAGACTCTCTCAAGGAGGAAGGGCGCTCATCGTTCTCCCGACGCGGGAGCTCGCCACGCAGGTGGAGGAAGCTCTCCTCCCGTTTGCACGAGTCTTCGGGATCAAGACTGCCGTCTTCATCGGCGGCGCTTCCATGTACCGGCAGCGCGAGATGCTCCGCCAGAATCCTCGCATTCTCATCGCCACGCCGGGCCGCCTCAATGACCATATCGAACAAGGCACGGTGTCGCTGAAGGAGGTTGTCGTTCTCGTGCTCGACGAAGCGGATCGCATGCTCGATATGGGATTCAAGCCGCAAATCGAGCGCATCCTGCGTCACGTGCCCCGAGAGCGTCAGACGATGCTCTTCTCGGCCACGATGCCGCCGCAGATCCTGCAGCTCGCGAGTCATCACATGCAATCTCCGCTGAGAATCGAAGTGGCGCCTACGGGAACGACCGCCGCGAACGTGGAACAGGAGCTCGTCATCGTGAGACGCGAGGAGAAGATGTCACTCCTCTCGACGATACTTTCCGAGAATCAGGGCCCGACCCTCATCTTCTCGCGCACCAAGTACGGGGCAAAGAAAATCACTCGCTCCGTGCAAGCCCTGGGCCACCGCGCCGCGGAGATGCACGCCAACCGTTCGCTCGCCCAGCGCAGGGAAGCGCTCGAAGGATTCAAGACTGGGAGGTATCGCGTCCTTGTCGCGACGGATATCGCCTCGCGCGGCATCGACGTGTCCAACATCACCACCGTCATCAACTACGATCTCCCCGACGATCCTTCCGACTACGTCCATCGCATCGGCCGCACCGCGCGCGCGGGCAAATCCGGACGCGCTATTTCGTTCGCCACACCGGATCAGACCGGATCGATACGCGACATCGAGCGCTTGATTCGTTCACCCATCCGCCGCCGCAGCTCACCCTCGCCGCTCACCCATCCCGCACTGCCAGTTCACAGACAGGAAACTCCATCCACTCTCCCCGCATCTCCCCGTCCTCATCAGCACCACCACCATTCCTTCAATCGTGGTAGACACCACAGAAGAGGGAGATAATACTGCAGAAAATATGACTTCTATACGCGACTCGCTCGCCTTTCTTCGAGAGTACCTGCGCCATCCTCTGCAAATCGGCGCACTGGCACCGAGTTCTCATGCGCTCGCAAAGGTCATGATCGATGCCGCTGGCGTTCGCGATGCCGCATCCATCGTGGAGCTCGGATCGGGAACGGGGATATTCACTGAGCACATTGAGAAAGCGAAGAAATCTTCTGCATCCTTCTGTGTGTTTGAAATCAACGACAAGTTCGTGAGACAGACGAGAGACCGATGCCCAGATGTCACGATCTACCAGGAATCCGCATCAAAGCTTCCTAAACACATGAACTACCGCCAGCTTACGCAGGCGGTGTCCTTACAGGGCAAGCTTCGCTTGTCCGGCATCCTCCCTACCCTGGTGCTCAATGTATTTCCTGATCGTTTGCCCGTTAATGCCAACCGTAGACACGAAGTAACCGCCTGACCAAATGCCACCGCCGTCGAAGTACACTTCGCCGAGGAAGGGAAATTTCTTCTTGAGGTGATGAGCAGTGTTGGATTTGAGAATCGTAACTGCTCTGCCCACAGGCATTTTTGGCGGAATCCAGAGCATGAGATGAATGTGATCTTCATCGTGATTCATCTCCACAATCTCCATCTCCGGGTAATGTTCTGCAAGTTCCTTGAGCGTTGCTTTCATGTAATTGAACACGCCGTTGTTGAAGATCTTCCGGCGATACCTCGTGACGAGAACGAGGTGGTAGACACAGTGATACAGACAATTGGATTGGCGTTTGCACTCCATGAAGACATCCTAGGCCAACCGTGAGGATGCCGGAACCTCTTCATCCGCCAGCTTACGCAGGCGGTGTTTCGGCGGAACTTATAAACGAAACTGGCGGCAAAGGATTCGATGTGATCGTCAGTAGTCTTCCTTGGTCTGCATTTTCCGGAGAATTGCAAAATGAGCTCCTTGAAGCGATTCAGCGTTCTCTTGCCGAGGGCGGTAAATTCGTCACACCCATCTACCTCTGGAGCTATCCGTTTCTCACAAGTTGGAAGTTTCGCCGAAGACTGCGCAAAATATTCCCGGAAGTGCGCAGTGTGCGTACTGTCTGGAAAAATCTGCCCCCAACCTTCGTCTATGTCGCGGAGAAAACCAAGAACACGAGATAGAGTTCTTGCTCACCCGAGTACATTTCGTATCAACGTCGGTCCGAAGAACACGGCAATGCATGCGCCGCTCGCGAGGAAGGGGCCGAACGCAATGCGACTCTTGAGACGGGAGCGCTTCGTGATGAGCAGGAATAAGACCGCCACCAGACCCAGCACGTACGCGCTGAAGATCGCAACGATCGTCAGGGAGATCGATCCCATGAGCGCTCCGATACCAAGCCCCAGAAGCACATCACCCGATCCCACCCATCGCCCCGCGCTCACGAGCCACTGAGCGGCGAAAACTCCCCCGCCGATCGCCATGGCGGCAATAGGAAACGTTGAGTGCAGCAGGAGAGAGTATGCGATGCCGCAGATAATGAGAGGAAGTGTGAGGAGATCAGGGATGAAACCGGTTCGCGCATCAATGATCGCGATTAGCAGGAGAAGCCAGAGCGACAGTCCGAGAAATACGGCGGGCACGGATGCGAAGGCTCGATGCCAGAGCGCAAAGAGGAAGATCAGCCCCGAGACGATCTCCATGAGTGGAAATTGCCAAGGGATCTTCTTGCCGAGCCAAGCGCGTGTGATGACAGCGCCGAATCTGCCGAATGCCGCGCCCAGAACGAAGAAGAGGCAGTTGATCCAATAGACGAGCGTCATATTCCCAGTAGGAAGAGAGCGAAAATCTTCACATATATCGAAGCGTATACACCGAGTGAATAATCGTACTGGAAAGGCCGACAAGCATGATGAGAATTCCTATCGAAACATACCGTCTCCCACGAGAGAATATGTCGTACATGACAAAAGAGGGCAGGATTGCCATGACAATGAGAGGCCCCCAGAAAGGGGTATTTCCGTGATTGACTAACAACTCAACAACCAAAGCAGCAAAGCAGGCGATAAGAACGAGATGAATACCTATCGCAAAACGTCTTTCACAGATTATAAAAATTACAAATGAAGAGAGAATGACGATGAGGAGAAGAAGTATAACGAGTGAGACTGAGGCTCCAAAGCCAACAATTATGAACGATTCAATGATGACTGGAACTAAGCAAGCAATGATAGTAAGGGTCATCAATCCGAATAAACCAAGAAGAATGCCCAAGAGCAAATCGCAGAATTTGCGTACCAATCTGTATTTCTTGGATGCCATCCATCGATAAAGCGTGATAACAGTGCCAATGCAAACTGCTACAACCCCCAGCTCAAGAAGATCCAACTGCGCGACTACCCTATTCCAATCTCCAACACTGCTCGATATTGAAAAATATGTGAAAAATAGAACCAGACTTGTCGCGAGAAGCAGAAAAATATGAATGGCACAGAGAATGCCCGCCGATGGCTCATTGTTCACACTATAGTAATCTACACGTGACGATGATGAACGGATGCTCTTCGACTTGGAACTCGTATTCATAGTGAAGGGATTGTACACCTCATAAATGCGAAATTCCCCGGCCCGAGTGGGAAACACGAGCCGGGGATCGGATAGTCTGTGAGACTATGGAACGTACGGGGGAAGATCCATCACGAGGAATCCCGAACCCGTTTTGTCGACATGTGTTAGGTTGCAGCATTAACCTTACACAAGAGAATTGCGAAAGAATGGCTTCGTAGACCACTTGAGCAGGGGTCTTTTTGCCCATACCCATGCCCAAATGGATCTTGTGGTAGTTGT
>CAIJNU010000033.1 GCA_903822115.1 uncultured Candidatus Peregrinibacteria bacterium | reverse complement strand
CACCACACTCTGAGTAGCCTACCTTTGGCGCGCGGAGCGCTTTCTTCGCCCTTCTTTCTCGCCCTGAGAAAGAAGGGCAAGAGTTGTCCCGAGAAAGAAAGGAGAAATCCTCGCACTGAGAAAGAAAGAGGAGAGCCTTGGGAGGGAAAGACGCCCCTCCCCCACGAAAGAAATATCCCCCGAAAAACGTTTTGCCCCCGCCACCTTTGCATGCTTTACTGAGTTCAATTCTCGTGATGAGACACTTTCCACCCACCCTATGAAACTCCAGAAATTTTTCGCCCGTGCCGTCGAATTGGGCATCGAAGCCGATCCCCGCGGCAAGGAAGCTCTCAAGAAAATGCTGAAGAAGCAAAAGGAGAAGTACGACAAGCTCGAGGCGAAGGACAAGCCGTTCTTCGACACCGAGCGTCTCTGGAATCCCTTCGGCGACTCCCGCATCATTAATGGAACTGGCGAAGAGGAAATTCGCTGCATCGCTGTCGGCATCGATATCGAAGTTCCCGAAATGCTCCTCATCGATCGCCTTCGTGAGAAAGGGAAGAAGATCGACGCCGTCATGATCCACCACCCGGAGGGACGCGCGCTCGCGGATCTGGAGCAAGTGATGCCCCTGCAGGTCGACGTCCTCATGCAATCCGGCGTCTCCGTAACGCGTGCCGAAGCGCAGATGCGTCCACGCATGGATCGCATCCGCCGCTCCATCCACGCCGACAACCTCTTCCGCACGGAACGAACCGCGGAGCTCCTCGGGATCCCGGCATTCAACTGCCACACCATCACCGACAACCTCGTCTGGCAATTCATGGAGAAGACGATCTGCAAGAAGGAGTACGACAATCTCGATGAGCTTCTGAAAGCTATCCGGGAGATCCCCGAGTACACCGCCTACGCGAAGAAAGGAAATCCGCCCCTCCTCGTAAATGGCTCTGGAAGCGGAAGAACGGGGAAGATCGTGGCGTCGGAATTCACCGGAGGCACCAACGGCCCCGAGGAATTTTTGGAGGAACAGGCGCGAGCAGGCGTGGGAACGATCCTCTCGATGCACGTTACGGAGAAGACACTCGATGAGGCGAAGAAGCACCACGTGAATATGGTTCAGTGCAGCCACATGGCCTCAGATGCGATCGGCATCAACCTCCTCCTCGACAAGCTCTCGAAGGAAGAGAAGCGTCTCGATGTACTCGAGATCGCCGGATTCATCCGCGTGAAGAGGAACGCCTAGGCCACCCCCTCAAGCATCATGTCACGAGCTGCTCTCGCTTCGCCCATCACCCTCCTGCGCTCGTCGTGGAGGTACTTCTGGAAGCACAGCGCCCTCCAGCGCATCCTCCTGTGGTTCTTCATCCTCCCCGAAGCGCTCCAGATGCTCCTGGCTTCCACGAACGCTCCTCCGCCCCTCCTCGTCACCGCCTATCGGGAGTGGCAACTGGCGGAGTTCCTTTCCGTTCTCGGTTCCCTCGCACTCGGCATCATCATGCTGTGGGGCAGCGCATGCGTCCTGCTCATCGGAAAGAGAATGATTCAGAATCGGGCCGGCCGCTCACGCACCTCCTTCCGCTCCGTGCGCAAGGACGCACTCCCCCTCATCGTTCCGCTCTTCCTCACCTCCCTGCTCCAGGTCTGTTTCCTCTTCTACCGCAGCCTCCTCTACATCATCCCCGCCAGCATCGCCCTCTACCTCGTCGCTTCGGGACGCTACGCGTCGGTCCTCTCGCTCTCTCGTCTCCCCGGGATCTTCCTCGCGCTCACGCCGCTCCTCATTCCCGCATTCCTCTACTACTGCCGAACGTTCTTCTACTCCACCGCGCTCGTGACGGAAGAAGTGAAGTACCGCGGGGCGCTTCGTCGCAGCAGCGAACTCGTCACGGGGAAAATTCTGCCCCTCCTCTGGCGCGTCGTCTTCCTGTCACTCTTCACGGTGCTTCCATCGTCCGTCCTCTCCTCCGCGATCGATTATGCTTTGCCCGCACCGTCGACAGCCGTCCTGATTCTGTCCGTCATCATCCGCTCCGCGTTGCTGTCGTTCGGATCCGTATTCTTCGTCCTCGCAACCGTCGCGCTCTTCGGGAGCCTGCGCAACCTCCGCGAAGTCCCAAGGAGATGACTCAGGCGAGCGTCTTCGTTGCGTAATCGTTCAGGACGGACGTCAGACCTTTGATGACGACCTGCGGCGGCATTTCGTGGCAGGAGTAGGTGACACCGAACTCGTCATCGGTCTTGGGCCAGCCGAACACGATGAATCCGGGACGTCCGAGCTCGCGGAGGAAGTTTTCGCACCGCTGCTGGATTTCCATCTCGTCCATGGAGTCGGGTGAGGGAGTGGTCATGGCAGAAGAATACCCGAAGCCTTCCTCGCCACAAAATAGGCAACGGTGCCAAAAGAACGGCTTGAGCCGTCTCAGAGCATGCCGATTTCCTTCATCACCTGATCGAAGACCGCCGGATGAGCGATCGCGACCTCCGAGAGCGCCTTGCGGTTGATCAGGACGTTCTTCTCCTTGAGAGCCTTGATGAAACGCGAGTACGTAACCCCCTTCGCCCGAACAGCTGCGCTGAGACGGATGATCCAGAGGCTGCGGAAATCGCGCTTCTTGATGCGGCGATCCCTGTACGCGTTCACACCGGCGCGGATGACGGCCTCATTCGCCTTCACGAACGTCGAGCTGCGCATCCCGCGGTACCCCTTCGCGAGTGTGCGAATCTTCTTGTGTCTGCGGTGCCGAACGATTCCTCGCTTTACGCGCATAAATTTTTAGAGGGATGGAAGAGTACGGGAAGGTAAGAATGGGAACGTGCATTATGCTGATCGTGTCATCCCGAGCCTGTCGAGGGACGAATCCATGACGCGCATGATTTAGAGATTGGGGAGGAGACCTTGGATAGCTTTGAGGTTCGTGGGATGTGCCATGACCGTGCGCGAGAGATGCTTCTGGCGCTTGCTCTTCTGCAAGAGAAGGTGACTGCGGCATCGACGCTTGAAGGCGATCTTGCCGCTCCCGGTCTTCCGGAAACGCTTTTTGGCGCCGCTGTGAGACTTAATCTTGGGCATGGGGACGGGGAAGTATAGCGAGGAACGCGGGCAATGCAAAAGAATTTTCACCTCCTCCTCTCTCACCTCTTCGGCCTCAAAATCGCAATGTACTGCGTCCCCTGGCGCTTGATCTCCTGTTCCGTTTCGGCCACGTCCGCGAGTCCCGCCATGATGCCCTTCAGCTTCTCGATCGCGTACTCCTTGTTGGAGAGTTCCCTGCCGCGCAGGCGGACGGAGAACTTCACGAGGTGTCGGTCCTCGAAGAATTCGCGCGCCCGATCCGAGAGGCGGTCGAGGTCATGCTTGTCCGTGCGAAAACCGAACCGCAGCATCTTCACCTCCACCTGCTTGCTGTGCGAGCGCTGGCGTCGTTCCTTCTTCTGCAATTGGTAGAGGTAGTGCCCGAACTCCCCGATCTTCACGACCGGCGGAACCGCCTTTGGCGACACCTCGATCAAATCCAACTCCTGCGCCTTCGCGCGCTCAAGCGCGGTGGCGATTGGAAGCACTTCACTCACGCCATCCGTGATGAGCATGACTTCCGGTACGCGGATCTGTTCGTTGGTGCGCGGTCTCTTTTCCTGAGCCTTCTTAAACGGCTCGTACTTATGACGTTGTCGCAGAGGAGAGAGGGGAAATTGAAAGCACGGCCAATCTACGAGAAAAGGCGTTCTCCTGTCAAGAAAGCCCTCTACGACCTTCGGGCGAACATCGCGAGGTGGAGCGTGAGCCGCATCCATCCCCCATCGAGATCACTCACCTCCGCTTGCTTCGTCTCGAGGAACGGCATCGGCCAGAATCCCGACTGCGAGAAGGTGCCATGCATCCCGCTCTTCATCAGTGCGATTGAACCGGCGAACGCGGACTGCGTGATCTTCGTGAATTCCTGCGGGAACGTATCGGAGGAAAAATTCGAGAGGAGACGGCGATCGTACGTTTCGGGATCGCGGAGGTACTTGAGCAGATCCGTCGCGAGGTACTGCTGCAGCGCGACAACGCCCGTCGGACTCTCGCGTTCCGTGAGTGTCAGGAGACGTTGGATCTGATCCTGCGACAGCGCATCGGAGACGGTCATGCGTCCGGAGAGATCGAGGGCATGGAGCACGTCTTCCAGTCCCGCCTGCGTCACCTCCATCGAGACATCCACGGATCGCGTATTCAGCTCCGATCCCGTGAGCGTCAGATCCGCCGGCTGCTCATCCCCCAACTCGATCGAAGACTGAGAGCGAAGTTCACCCTCGGCCTTCAGCGCATCCCCGAGGCCGCTGAGCGTCGCCACCACCCGCTTCGCGCCGTCACTCGGCAACACGTACGCGAAGAGATTCTCGCGCAGCGCACCGGACTTCTGGGAGATCGTCGCCGTCGCCGCATCCACCTGACGCTTGAGAATGGTGAGACGTTCCTGAAGCGGCGGGATCTTCGCGGCGGTGGGAAGCGCATCCTTGCTCATCGAGCGGATGACCTGCGCATGCAGAGCGATCGACTGCACGGAGAAGACGAGGAGGAATACGGTCGCGGCGAGCGCGAGGAGATCGACGACGAGACGCCGATGGGGAAGACGAGAGAACATCACTTCAGTGAGAGGGAAATTTCGAAGGGCGAATGCGGAGCGCCGGCGGCATCCGTGAGGCGTTGGTACGCGGGATCGTCGACATGCGCGACGAAGGGGAGCTTGCGCAGAAGCGAAACGAAGTCCGCGAGGATCGTCTGGCACTGGGGACCGACGTGTCGCACATCGCCGGTGAGAACGAGCGACATTTGAGATGCGTCGAGATTCACATCCGAGAGATGGATGGCATCGGGCGTCGCAACGAGCGCCGTCGCCTCGTGCGTGATCTCATCACGAAGTGCTCCAAGCGAAGGTTGAGCGAAGCGCTCCTCCTTCAACGCATCGAATGCCGGTTCCTGCAGAGGGACGATCGAAGCGTCGCGCGCCTTCTCCTGATCCGAGACATCCGAGAGGAGACGGCGATACGAGCCGTCGAGATCGGCGATGCTCATGCGCTTCCCGCCCACATCGACCTGCGCGATGCGCGGGAGGAGAAATGTCTGCGAGAGGAAAAGCGCACAGGCGAGTGATGCTGCAAAGCAGAGCAGGAAGAATGCGACGCGTCGCACGCCATCCGCCGCAGGCAGAGATTGCCGGTCGAGGGGTTCGGGAGGTGTGTTCATGTTTTCCGTACAGTATAGCGGAAAATGGGACTTTACGGAAGGAGCTTGATGATGGGGAATTGCACAAGCGAATATTGACGGATATTGTTCTTATTGCAGCAATTAGCCTTACACATTCATCGT
>CAIJNU010000032.1 GCA_903822115.1 uncultured Candidatus Peregrinibacteria bacterium | reverse complement strand
GCAATTCAAGAAATTGAGCATTTGGCGGAAAACACCTGTGACGACTGTGCAGTGGACGGATATTCTTTCCTGCAACCTGATCCAAGGATTCGATTCCAGCCGATGGTGGTTTCGCAATGTGAAGAAAACAGTGGGAATGAACTTCGTGAGCCGGTTGGCAGTGAATACGAAATACCATGGCACTCTCGTTTTTCATCTACTGCCTCCGATGGCCGCACCCGTCGAGCGTCCCTTGTATAAAAATTTGGCAACATTCAACAAGAATGGAGAAATTCTGAAAGAATTTGAGAAGCACAATATCCATGTTTCCTCGAAAGAGATCCCTCTCATCGAAGCCATCACTGATAAAAGAAAAGATTGGTATCGCCAAGGTTGAGCTGTCACAGCTTTGGGAGAATATTTCAAAATAGCCAAATACGCTGCTGACAATGAATGGAGAAGTTCAAGCGCTGGATATGGCTCTGCGAAGCAAATCAGCACGGGTTCAAATTATCCCGCGCATATCCGTGCAAATGACAGCGGTACCTGATACCGTGACATGACATGCATCACACAAGTTTCTTCAAAGTTACATCCTTCTCCTGCTTGGTTCTCCTCGCGGCATGTTCGCCGAAGTTCCAAGTCGTCTTTCCGCTATCGGGCCAATCGTCGAGTAGCACACCGAAAGTCGCTTCATCCTCCGCTCCTGCTGCGTCATCGGATTCTTCTTCCGTGTCTTCCCTCCCGGCAAGCGTCCTCATCAACGTCCCCTTCCAGAGCCAAGCCCCCCTCAACAATTGGGATGCGGTTCATGAGCAATCCTGTGAAGAGGCCTCACTGATACTCGTCAAATATTTCCTCAACGGCGAAACGATTACTCCGCAGCAAATGGAGGTGCAGATCTCCAGAGCGATTAGCTTCGAGACACAGCATGACTACAAGCAAGATGTGACCGTCGCACAACTGAAGCAAATCGCGGCAGATGTGTACGGCTTGCAGGGGACGGTTCTGAGCGATGTCAGTGTTCTCACGCTCAAGCAGCAACTCGCGAATGGGCATCCTGTCATCCTCCCCCTCGCAGGGAGGATGTTGAAGAATCCCTACTTCAGCGGAGACGGTCCTTGGTATCACATGCTCGTCGTGATCGGCTACGACGAGACATCATTCATCACTAATGATGTTGGCACGAAGCGCGGCGCGCAGTACCACTATCCCTACGACACGCTCATCACTGCGATCCACGATTGGGTCGGCGCGGATGATATGATCGCGACGGGTCCCAAGAGGATGCTTGTCCTCTCGAAGTGAAGAACTGAATAATCAAAATGGACATCCAAAAATTTGTTAGATAATCTTGACATTAGAAAACAAGGCGCAGAAAATCCGCGAAAGTCTCATTTTTGAGACTTCCACGTTCCCTCTCAGTCCATCCTACGGACGAGCAGCATCGGGAACCTCAGAGGGAAAGACCAATCCCAACACAATCTGCTGCCCAATCGGCAAAACTCTTCAGACTATATTCTTGTAAAAGAAGCAACTTTCAAGAGAAGCAAAGCACGCGAATTTCTGCTACAATATACGGATTTGATAACACAAACTCCAATGCCACAGATTCAATGGGAAGCGCCGGCGTACGTCGCTCACGCGAGATCCACTCGCTGGTACGTAATCGCGCTGAGTGCCGCAGTGCTCCTCGCGGGCTACGGCATCTGGACCGGCAATTGGACCTTCGCCGTCGCCATCGCGCTCGTCATCTGCATGTACTTCCTCACACGCAAGCACCAGCCGCGCCTCCATCGCATCGTGCTGAATGACGAGGGAGTGGAGTTCGACGGAGCCTTCTCATCCTGGAAGGACTGTGAGGATTTCTGGATCACGCATTTCCCGACGTACACGGAACTCACGATCCAGAAAAAGAAAGGACTTAGCAGGGAGATCCTCATTCAGACCGCAGACCAAGACCCTGAGCTGATTCGCGAAACACTCGCACAGCAACTCGCGGAGCGTTCCGACGCGAGCGAGCGATTCGTCGATTATCTCATCCGCATCCTGAAACTCTGACATGGACTCCCTCCTCTTCCCCTTCGGCACGAGAGCATCGCAGCCTGAGCGCGAGCGACGGGAAATCTTCGTGAATGGGAGCGGCGGCGGTACAGGCGGCATTCCGAACGATGCTGAGCAGCGCGAACGTGAGAGGCGAGGTGAGGGAAATGAGTCGAATGCTGTGGTGAGACATTTGGCCGAGACTTATCGGGGAATGCTGGAAGCAGCTGCGCCAGAGATGTCTCCAAACCTACGAGCGGTCCTCGAGGATACCGACCTCGCGGAATCAATGGGATTCGATGCGGACAAAGCCGCGCGGGATGCCGCTCTTATCTTGCACATCCCGATGAGCGGCGAGGGGCCGTGGCGCAGTGCGGTGGCAAATGACGTTCCCGCAGAGAAAATGAAAGCCCTCGAAAGGGAAATCGCAGAGAGAGGCGCTGCATTCCTGCGCCCGATCCTCGCCGACCCTGCACAGGCATGCAACGTTGAACGGGAATTGCGTGAGCGAATCAATCGCGGGGAATTCCTCGGAACAGCACTGGAAAATCGCATCGCCCTCAAGGTCGGACCGGAGGAACAACTCCTCTCGGCGGATGACCAGCAGGCGCTCGAGACGACCTTCCGCGAATTGCAGAACATCGTGCATCAGGTGAGCGAACAGGACATCGCTCTGCTCCTCTCAGGCACGAAAGAGAGCATTGATAGCCTCACGGAAAAAATTAATCCCCCCGACTTGCGTGCACAAGTGGCGCATATCCTCGAGACGAATCCCACGGACGGATGGGCGATCTCCGTCGCGCTTCGACTGCCAGAGCGGATTGCCGATGACACGCAGCGCATGCGCGTCCAGCAGATGCTCGTCGAGACGATGAACGCTCTCACAAAGACGGAAAATTTCGGCGCGACGAAGCGCGACGAATCATCGAGGAGCTGGAGCGAGTGGCGACGCAAGTACCTCGCCTCGCTCGAGGAGCGAAGCAAGTCAGTACGCGAGCACATCGACGCTGCACTTGAGAGGCGTGCAATCGCCTTCCTCCAAGCCGATCAAGCACGACTGGAGGGATTTGTGACGTCGCTCGGCATTTCCGCAGACAACTGGGATGCAGCGAAGTCTGCCGAGGCCGCACCGGAAGTCGAGAAAGCATGTTTAAGCCGCTACGGCGTAAGCATGAGCGGGGTTGGAAAGTTCTTCGCCGATCGTCGGCAAGCGCTCGAAGACGCTGCGGCGGACCTCAATCCGAGCGATCCCAAGACCTTCTCCGACCGTGCCGAGTCTCTGGGAACACTCCTCAAGGATCTCGAAGCGGAGAGCAATCGTTTCGATGCATCCGACACCGAGCACTTCCTCGCCGAAATGCGGCAGGAACAGGAAGAAGTCGAGCAGTGGGCATGGAGAATCGCAACACGCGTGCGTGAAGCGCTCTCACTTAATGCTACTCAGCGCGCCACACTCACTCCCCTCCTCCAGAAGATTCACAATGGAGATCCCTGGGAAGCTCTCTCAGGGCTCCAATCTCAAATCGGGAAATACGCAGAGACGGGCGGAGACAAGGCGCAACTCGCGCAGCTTCGCATCGCGTACCCAGACTGCATCACCCCCTCCCACTTCTCACCCGACGAACGCGACCAGCTCGAAACGATGCTCGAACTCATCGCGGAGAGACGCACGAGCCCGATCCGATCGGGAACAGACCTCGCTGCGACGTTCGAGGAACAGCGACAACTCGCACCCGAGATGAACGCCATCGTCGAGGGGCAGGAGGAGACAAGGACTCGCTTGCGCAGAGTGCTTGGAGATGTCATCTCACTCAACGCCGACACGCCTGTCTTCCAAACGCTGAAACTCGATAAACGACTCAGGGAGAAGGTGGGGCTCATCGAAGGCAACGCCATTCGCGCCGCGGCCGAAGCGAATCAGTCGACGGGAGGAGAGGCGGATGATCGCGAGCAGCACGAGAAAAATGCGAAAGATCTCTGGGCCAAGACACAGACGGAGATGAAAGCGCTTGAGAGCGTCGCCGATGGAATCCGCGAAATCTCCGCAAACGTGCTTGAGGAGGAATTCTCTTCCGATCGGACAGAACCCGGCTTCTACAGCTACGCCGACCGCAGAATTCACGTCCGTCTCGGCCTCGCTTCGGCAGAGCGAGAACCCGTTCTGCGCCACGAGAAGGGGCACGCCATCCTCCACCTCCTGCGCAGCTCCGGCCTCCTCCCCTTCCTCCTCATCTCCGAAGAGAAGGAACTCACACAGAGGATCGGCGGCGAGAGCGACCGTTTCTGGAAGATGCTCGAAAGTCTCTCAGGCTACTACCAGATCTCGCGCTGCGAAGACAAGTTCCGCGCCGTCGCCGTGAAGGAGTACGGATCGGATGCCGCAGCGGTCGAACAGCGAGTTGCGGAACTGCGCCGGGAATTCCTCCTCGAGGAATTCGAAATCCACTTCGCGCAGTGGAAGGAATCGGGAAAGAACGAAGCTCCCCGCACCACAAACGAACAGACGGAACACGAACTCTTCACGATGCGAGAGGCGCAGCGTGGACCGGAGAAACCGAAGAGTGATGCCAGCGTACCAAAAGATCTGAACATCGAGCTGGCAGCGCGACGGAGAATGAGGATCGAGGGGGACGAGGACGGAGGAGAGGATGACATACCACCTCCAGAAACTGAGCGGGCGAAAGAGGCTCCAAACATCAAACAGCAAATCATCGACACACAACGTCTGATGAAGATCATCACCTCGTTCCAAGATGCGTACAGAAATGATCCGGAAGCCCAGCCTCTGCTCGCACACATCGCGGGTCCCGTGGAAAACTTCAAGAGAAAAATTATTGATGTCGAACATCGTCTGTACGAACCGGGGAATCCTGAAGCGGATGAAACGTACATCGAAGATGTCTCCAACCTCAAAGAAGCCGTGAGACAAGTTTCAGAACTCATCGGTGAAAAAGACAACGATTTCAAAGACATCACACGATACGCACGCGAGACGAGACCTCTCGGTTTCCTTAGCCGAATACGCTTCCTGAGCATCCTCGATGTCATTCAGCTCTATAAAGACACTGTCGAGGACTTCAAGACGATTTGGAAACGCAATCAGCAACGGGCGCTGCAGGAAGTGGGTAACGTTCTCAATGATGCGCTGACGAAGGCCGGCAAAAAAATCCCTATCGCCGGAGATCGGTACTTTGCGAAGCTACGCGGTTATCACGAGAGGCGTTATGCCGGAGCGGAATTGGAATCCGTCGATAAGTGGAAGAAGTCCATGGAACGCTGGGACAGCCACGAAATTATCAATTCCACGGGAAACTCGACAAACTTGGATCAAATCCGTGGCGGCATCGAGATGCTCTGCGATCGGGGCGAAATGGATTGGAATGATGAGAAGATCTGGCGGGTTCTCAAAAAGAAATCACGCCTGAATATGCCCATCGAAGCATGCAGACGCGATGACGTGCTGCGAGATATTTGGCTTCGCCGGATGGTCTCCGATATCTGGAAAGACAAAGAGCTCTTCTATAAATGGAGAACGAACAACGACTCCAATACGAACAGCCACAAGCAAAAGTTCATCCAGACCGTGGACCAATTCAGCAACGTGCAAGGAGGTCTCTCCGGCAGTCTCCAGAGACAGCTGCAACTCTACATGAATTGGAAAGAGGCATCGGAGCATGCGGGGCACCACATCCCCTTCCCCGACGAAGTGAAACCCCACCTCTACGAACAAATCATCGAGTACTCCATCAAGAACGGAAAGATGACCATGGAACAGAAGATGTACTACCTCGTGCAGGGCGTGGCTTCGGGCCTCCTCTCCATCGAGCGCCTCCGCGCACTTGCCGGTCAGAACGGTGGAATCATCAACTTCTTCCCGTACATCGAGTACTTCTACGGAAAGAACAACACCCTCCCTGAGATTGAAAGGATCGCGAAATCCCTGAGAGAGGAAAGCACGCCGAATAATCCAAGCGCGCCCTTCAAGCCCGGCGTGAAGACGACGCTCTGGCTCCACTTCAACGTCGCACGCGAGGAAGCGGTCCGCGCCCGTCTCTCGAAAGGTTCCACGCGCATCGCGGAAACCATCGACCACGAAGACATTCCCTTCTTCATTACGCAAATGGACTACAGCGAAATGGATACGATGGCAGACGTCATCTCGGGATCGCGACAGAAAGTGACGCCGGAGGGGTGGAAGAACGCCTACGTCGGATTCAACTCGAAATTCAAAATCTTCGCCAACTGCGCGCTCCTCGAGAAAAAGGGATTGGAACGTCTTTCCCGCTCCGATGCGCGCATGCTCGCACAGAACCTCGGCGCGTACATCTATATGGACAACATTCTGACGGGAAGCTCTCGCGACAAGGACGCTCGACCAATGCTCAGCGAATATCAGATGAGCACGCAGTCGCCATCCGGCGCTCCGGGAACCGTCACGAGACAGTACCGCGACAAGATGTGCGATTTTATCAAAAATTTGTACGACAGCGGATTACTGAAAAACATCGATTGGGCGTCCATCGGCGTAACGCCTGACGAACTGCTCCCGATGATGAGAGGAACGTATCAGCGAAAAATAAGTTCGGACTCAGTGAGATACATGAAGAGCGTCGTATTCCCGAAATTCGCCGCGCAACTCGAGAAGGCAATTGTGGAAAATGCTGACACATTCAAAGAAATCTTGGCGAAGAACGAAGATAAGTTCCTGAACGAGGGAGGAAGCGATAAATTGAGCAGGGAGAAGGTGCAAGAGCTCAAGGAAAAAGAACGGGAGCAGGGAGAACTGTGATCATTCATTGCCGCCAAAGCGATTTCCAGGCATCCTCTGAGCGATGGATGTCTCCGTTCAGCGCATCGATACTTCTCTTCCCCTGCCTCGGTACGAGTCGGCGGGAGCGGTGGGCTTTGACTTGATCACTCGTCAGACGACCGTCGTCGAGCCCGGAAAGATCGCGCTTGTGCCCGGCAACGTTATCGTGAAGGTGCCGGAGGGCTACGCGCTCATCGTCCTACCCCGCTCCTCGCTACCGCGCAAGAAGGCCCTCGTCTGTCCGCATAGTATCGGTGTCATCGATCAGGACTACCACGGCGAGAAGGACGAAATCCTCGTGCAAGTACAGAACATCTCCGATCAGCCCGTCACGGTCGAACGCGGTGAGAGGATCGCGCAGGGGATCTTCGTGAAGGTCGAGACGGCGCAGTGGCAGGAAGTAGAAACGCACGGCAAAGAAACGCGAGGGGGATTTGGGTCGACGGGAACGCACGCGAGTTAACGAAAGAGACCGGGTCTCCCCGGCCTCCATCTAATGCTTCAAAGAAATTACTTAGAGAGCGGCTTTCGCATGAACGCCGGCACCTCAAGCTCCTCTTCATTGAACTGTGGAGCGGTGGTCTTGATATTCGGATCGGACGCCATGCCCTGCTGCATGTTAACCGAGCGGGTATCCGTCTTCTCCACCGGCGTCCTGGAGAACGCGCCCTTCATAAGCCTCTGCGCGGGATTGGCCAACGCCGGCGTGGCAATGTTCTCCTTCTCCACGAATCCCGTCGCGACGACCGTCACCTTCACCTGTCCCGTGAACGCCTCATCGATGACCGCGCCGAAGATGATGTTCGCCTCGGGTGACGATGCTTCCGTGATGATGCGCGCGGCCTCGTCCACTTCGAACATCGAGAGGTCGTTGCCGCCCGTGATGTTGAAGAGGATGCCCTGCGCTCCGTGGATGCTCGTCTCGAGGAGGGGGCTGTCGACGGCGGCTCGGGCGGCCTCCGCGGCGCGGCTGTCGCCGGTGCCGTAGCCGATGCCCATGAGCGCCGTGCCCGCGTCCTGCATGATCGCCTTCACGTCGGCGAAGTCGACGTTCACGAGTCCGTGGACCGTGATGATGCTGGAAATGCCGTCGATTGCGTGCTTGAGAACCTCATCGACAACCTGAAACGCTTCGGTGAGAGGGGTCGTCTTGTCGATGAGCGAGAGAATCTTGTCGTTGGGGATCGTGATGAGCGTGTCGACCTTGCCCTTGAGCGCCTCGAGCGCCTCATCGGCCTGCTTGCGACGCTTGAACCCCTCGAAGCTGAACGGCTTCGTAACGACGGCGACCGTGAGAATGCCCATGGAACGTGCCGCCTCCGCGATGATCGGTGTTGCGCCGCTCCCCGTCCCGCCTCCGAGCCCCGCGGTAATGAAGAGCATGTCCGTGCCCTCGAGCGCATCCTTGATCTCTTCCAAGCTCTCCTCGGCGGCCTTCTTGCCGATGTCCGGATTCGCTCCGGCGCCGAGCCCCTTCGTGGTTCCGCGTCCGATCGTGATCTTCTTACCAGCCGGATTGTGATAGAGGGCCTGGATATCCGTGTTGACCGCGATGAACTCCACACCCTGCACCTTCTCGTGGATCATCCTCGCGACAGCGTTACCGCCGGAGCCTCCCGCACCGAGCACGCGGATCGAAGCACCGGGCAGCATCTCGGGACGCACTTCGCGCGTTCCGCCATCGTCATCATGACGGGGTATGCCGTTGCTTCCGGAGGAACCGGAAGATCGGGGGCCGAATATGGATCGGAATGCGTCTGACATGGGAAAGGAGGGAAAAAACAGAGAAGAAGACTAGGGGAAGAGACTCTTGATCCAGGAACCGACCTGTTTGACCGCGCGCTTCATCTGGAAGTTGCCGTGCGAAACGTGATTCTCCTCGCGCATACCCCAGACGAGCGTGCCGAGAGCCGTCGCGTAGGCGGGATCGTCGACCTTCTCGATGACGCCACCGATATCCACGGGGAATCCCATTTGCACGGGGAGACCGAGGACGTCGCGAGCCAAATCGAGAACACCCGGCGCCTTCACCGCTCCTCCCGTGAGGAGCGCTCCGGCAGGGAGCATGCCGCTGCGACCAATGCGCGCAAGTTCGGCTTTCACGAGCGAGAAAATCTCGTAGTACCGCGCCTGCATGATCTCCGCCATGTACTTCTTAGAGACCGTCTGCGTGTCGACTTTCGAGACTGTGGAGAGGTCGATCATCTCGCGCTCGCTCATCTCTCCCGGCAACACCGATCCGAATTCGATCTTGATCTTCTCCGCCGTGTCGATGGATGTGCGAAGTCCGATTGCGATGTCGCTCGTGACGCTCTCGCCCCCCACCGGCAGACACACCGAGTGGAGGATCGTCCCCTCTTCGAACACCGCCAAGCTCGTGCACCCCGCGCCGACATCGATAATGAGGACGCCGAGTTCCTTCTGTCGCTTCGTGAGCGTCGCCTCCGCGGCGGCGATCGTCGACGGCACGAGCGCATCGATATCCACGCCCGCCTGATCGATGCACTTCTCGATGTTCTTCACGTGCTGGATGTGCCCCGTCACGATGTGTGCCTCCACCTCCAACCGAATGCCCGTCATGCCGAGAGGATTCTTGATCCCCCGTTGCTCGTCGACGGCGTAGGCCTTCGGCTCGATGTGCAGGATGCGACGGTTGGCCGGGATGGAGATCGCCTGAGCGGCATCGAGCACGCGCGCGATGTCCTCGAGGGTGATCTCGGCACCGGAGATGGCGATGACGCCGCGCGAGTCGAAAGACTCGATGTGCGATCCGCTCATGCCCACGAAGACGTGGTTCACCGGCACGCCCGCCATACGCTCCGCGTCCTCCAGAGAGGAGATAATGTTGTGGATGAGCTCCTCAACATCGATCACATGCCCCTTGCGCATTCCGAGCGACGGAGAAAGGCCGACGCCGATGACACTGGGGACACGCTGGTCACCGTCGGCTCCGTCGACGACGGCTATAACGGTGCGGATTTTTGCACTTCCGATATCGAGACTGGCGAGAACGCGTTCTTTCGGCATGGATCAAGTGGGGTAACGGCAGAGATGCTCCGTCCAAAGACCCAAGGGCGGAAACGGGACTCAGTCTAATCTGGCGTTTACAAGCCACGCAAGCCAATTATGTATACCTTTGGTGTTCAGAACATCGTTCATTGAGCACAATATCAGTCCGTATGTTTTCTGATGTGCTCGTGATAAGTCACAATTTTTACTCAAATATTTTTCCATGCATTTTTACATGAGTACGAATTGTGCGCACAAAAAAATGAAAATATGGACGCGCATTGCATATCAGTTTGTGCTCAGAAGAGAGCCAATTGTTTCTCTCCCAATTTTTTGTCTCCTTCCTGCACTGCTTCCGCGTGAAAATGTGACTTTCCGTACGGCGTCTGGAGGATCTGATCGAGACGCTTGCTGAGTGCCGGAGATTCAATGGTTGAGAAGAATGCTTTCGGCGCATCCACCGCAATGTCTGAGAGCCTCGTTTCCTCTAGCGTGACGGGAAGCGGAATGTCGCAGACGAGTGTAGCCATCCGTTCGCAGAAGAACGCCTGCTCCCGATCGCGCTCGAGCTTTTCGCGAGTCGCATCCTTGATATCCAAGAGGTGTTCATAGATACCCGCAAGCGTCCCGTACTGTTGGAGCAAGACCGCCGCCCCCTTCGGGCCGATGCCCGTCACGCCCGGGAGATTGTCGGACGCATCTCCGACGAGCCCTTTAAAGGAGGCGATCTGATCGGGCCTCACTCCGTACTTCGCCTCGATCTCCTTCGGACCAAGGTACTCGGTCTGCTGATACCCTTTATGGGGGATGGCGATGCGCACGTGATCCGTTGCGAGCTGAAAGGCGTCCCTATCCCCCGTCACGATCGTCACGCGCATGCCCGCGGCCGCGGCCGACTGCGCGTACGTGCCGAGGAAGTCGTCCGCCTCATAGCGTGCATCGGCGATATGCCGAAATCCGAACGCATCAATCATGTCGAGGATGAGGGGGATCTGCAGGTAGAACTCATCCGGCGTCTCGGCTCTCCCCTCCTTATATGTCGCGTTCTCCTGATGACGAAATGTCTCCTCCCCAGCATCGAAGCAGAAGAGAAGATGCTCCGGCTCTTCGATCTTGAGGAGCGAGAGGAGCATGGACGCCACACCGTAGACGGCATTCGTCTGCACGCCTTTGCTCGTCTGGAGCGTCCGCGGAATCGCGTAGTAAGCTCTGTACATCAAGTGATGACCGTCAATGATGACGAAGTGATCGATGAGAGAAGGGTGCCATGAAGAGGAGGAAATGGATAGAGAG
>CAIJNU010000031.1 GCA_903822115.1 uncultured Candidatus Peregrinibacteria bacterium | reverse complement strand
GGAGAAGCGGATGGGCGCGCTCCTGAAAGTGCGTGAGAGATTTGCGAAGGAGAAACCTTTCAAGGGGCTGACGATCGGCATGGCGCTCCATGTGACGAAGGAGACGGCAGTGCTTGTCTCCACTCTGACGGCGGGAGGAGCAAAGGTGGCGATCACGGGATGCAATCCGCTCTCGACCCAAGATGATGTGGCCGCGGCGCTCGCCGAGCAGGAGAACGTGCTCGTCTGGGCGTACAAGGGCGAGTCGAAGGAGGATTACTACCGCTTTCTCGCCGCCGTGCTCGATACCGCTCCGCAAATCACGATCGATGACGGCTGCGATCTCATTTCCGAGATCCACAAGAATCGCCCCGAGCTGATTCCCGAGATGATCGGCGGGTGCGAGGAGACGACGACGGGCATCATCCGCCTCAAGGCGATGGAGAGGGACGGCGCACTCAAGATGCCGATGATCGCGGTGAACGACAACAAGACGAAGCACCTGATGGACAATTACTACGGTACGGGACAGTCGACGTTCGACGGGATCCTCCGCTCCACCAATCTCCTCATCGCCGGCAAGACGGTCGTCGTTGCGGGGTACGGGAGCTGCGGCAAGGGCGTGGCGTTGCGCGCGATGGGGCTCGGAGCACAGGTGATCGTCACCGAGGTCGACCAATTCCGGGCGCTGCAAGCGGCGATGGACGGACACCGCGTTATGACGATGGAGGAGGCGGCTCCTCTCGGCGATCTCTTCATCACGGTGACGGGCGATATCCATGTGATCCGTAAGGAACACTTCGAGCGGATGAAGGACGGCGCGGTCCTCGCGAACTCCGGACACTTCGATTGCGAGATCGATCTCGCCGCTCTCGAGAAGTTCGCACGTCGCAAGCGCCGCGTGCGTCACTACCTCGACGAGTTCCTCCTGCCGTCGGGCAATGTTCTCTACCTCGCGGGCGAAGGCCGATTGGTGAATCTCGCGTCGGCGGAAGGGCACCCGAGCGAGGTGATGAGTCTCTCCTTCTGCGGACAGGCCCTCGCGTGCGAGTACCTCGTGAAGAATAAAGGAAAGCTTCCCGCCGGAGTCCACACGCTTCCGCCCGAGATCGACGATTTCATCTCCGGGCTGCAGCTCGCTGCGATGGGCATGACGATCGATACGCTCACCGAGGAGCAGAAGAAGTACCTCGCAAGCTGGGAAGAGGGGACGTAATGGCTGTTTCTTGACTTCGGAAGTCTTGTCTTTACAATGCGCCAAATCGTTCTACGATTGCTCGCTTGTTCTTTGGAATCACGGAGCGATAGAGCATCTGCACTTGAGTTTGTGTGACGTTATATCCGAGCGAATGACTCGCTTCGGGAATGTCCCGCTTCATAACGAGTGCAGATTTGAGACGAAATCATGAAAACATTAGCACCCACTGCTGTGGTCAACCCTGTTGGCCGAAAAAAGGACTGGAACACCTGGTTACGCACGAACCGTGATCGGTTCAAGAGGCTCTCTAAACAAAAGAAGCCTCTCAATGAAAATCAGGCTCGTTTCCTGAACCGATACACGGCCAGGCAGCAAGCCATGGCAACTCCGGTCTAACCGGATCGTCTCCCCGCCGGGTCCCCACGGGGACCCGGCAAATTTATCACCGAGTGTAGGTGTTCTCTCGCTAGTCTCTTCGCGCGCCGGCGGCGTATCATCTTTGCCGTGCCCCGCAACAATGCGGACATCGCATCGGCGCTTTATCAGATAGCCGCGCTCCTCGAGGAGCAGGGAACGAAGTTCAAGCCCGCCGCCTATCGGCGTGCCGCCAAGACGGTGGAAGATTTGGGGAAGGACATTGCGAGTTTCAAAACCGAAGACGCATTAATGAATCTTCCCGGCATCGGCGAAGCGATCGCGGGCAAGATCCGCGAGTATCTGGAGACGGGACACATCCGCACGCTCGATGATCTGGTGGCCGAGCAGGGCGGCATTCCTCCCGACCTCCTCGCGGTCGAGGATCTCGGTCCCGCTCGCGTGCGCGAATTGCAGAAGAAGCTTGGTATCGCCTCTGTCGCGGATCTCATCAAGGCTGCCGAGACTGGCAAGATCCGCACACTTCCGAGATTCTCCGAGACGATGGAGAAGAAAATTCTCGAGAATGCACAGCGGGTGAAGGAGCGAAGTCGAAGATTTTTGAGATCGGAAGTGGTCGACGATGTTCGGATGCTCCTGAAGACACTTCGAGCGGTGCCGGGAGTGGTGAAGGCGGAGGCGGCAGGGTCATTTCGACGGAGGAAAGAGACCGTCGGCGATATCGACATCCTCGCGATCGCGAAAAACAGGGAGAGAGTTTCCGATGCCATCGCCCACCTCCCGATCGTCCGACACGTGGTGGCGCATGGCGAGACGAAGCTCTCTTTCGATCTTCTTTCCGGTCTGCGTGTCGACATTCGTTTCGTGAATCGCGATCAGTGGGGCTCGGCGCTCCTCTACTTCACCGGCGACAAGGAGCACAACATCGCGCTTCGAAAGCTCGCGATCCGGCGCGGTTGGAAACTCAACGAGTATGGATTGTTTGAAGGCGAGAAAGTTGTGGCGAGCAAAGAGGAGAAGGATGTGTATCAGGCGCTCGGTCTCGCATTCGTTTCACCGGAGGAGAGGAGGGGGGATACTTTTAAAAAATGATGCCAGCAACGTGTCATGGTGAGGAGCCCCGCGCACGGGGCGTCACGAACCATCACGTTGCGATTCTTCGCGTTACGCTCCGAATGTCACCGAGACTTTGACCTCGGGGAATTCCTTGAGGATCTTCTCCTGCATGTAGGTGGAGAGGAACTCCCAGTGCTTCTTGAAGAATCCCGGCTTCATCCAAGATTTGCCGTCGATTGTCCCGCGGCAGTTGGCTGAGCCGCACTTGCATGTGAAGTTGAGGTCCTGTGAGTCGGTCGTTTCGTAGTCGAAGCAGATTTCCTCCCCCTTCTTGATATCGCGCCGCGCCACGAGAAGGATCTGCCCACGCACGCCGGCATTCGCGTCACAGCTGTGGTTGAACATCTCGCAATCATCCAAGTCCTCCTTTGCCTTGGGGCCGATGGAGAAATTTTCGAACACCTGCAAGGTGTAATCGAAGTTGAGTTTGACGAGAGGGGCACCGCGGTACTCGTCGATCGTCATGATGTAGCCTCCCCAAATCGCAATCATCTCCCCCTTCTTGATGTCCTCACCCGCCACGACGCCGTTACGGTGGATCTTGCTGTTATCGATGGCTTTACATTTTGGTGACAGATAAGAATGGCTTCGCATGCGCGCATGGTAAAGTTTCTCTTCGTACTGTCAATGTGTATGCCCCCTCGGGAATTTTCCAATGTCGTTCCCGGAATTTCTCGGTCAACACTTCCTTCCGCAACCGCTCAGATTCGCTACAATATCTCTCGGTGGGATGGCCGAGTGGTCGAAGGCGCGCGACTCGAAATCGCGTAACCCTCAAAAGGGGTTCGAGGGTTCGAATCCCTCTCCCACCGCCACCCGGCTCCGTCTGCGGACTACGCCGAGGTGGGGTACTAGGTGAATTCTCAGATACAAGTAACTGG
>CAIJNU010000030.1 GCA_903822115.1 uncultured Candidatus Peregrinibacteria bacterium | reverse complement strand
GCCCTTCTTTCTCGCCCTGAGAAAGAAGGGCAATCGTTCTGCTTGCCCTGAGAAAGAAAGGCGAAACCTTCGCGCCTGACAAAGAAAGAGAAGAGCTTCGGAAAGGAGTGTCTTCCCATGAGCCAATTCTGCTACGCTGGACGCATGCCAGACGCCTCCCTGACTCTCCCGCGAACGAAGGATTGGTCTCGAGTCCTCCTCTTCGCATGTTTCGCTGCGATCACACTCGCACCTCTCACGATGATCCACGCGCAGTGGCTCACCGGCCCCCTCGTGAACGCCATGCTCCTCCTCACCTGCGTGCTCGTCGGCCCGATGGAAGCAGTGATCCTCGGACTCTTCCCCAGCCCCACGGCGCTCGTGAGCGGTCTACTCCCGCTACCGTTGGCCGCGATGCTGCCGTTCATCATGATCGGAAACGCGCTCTACGTTGCCACGTTTTTTGGCTTGCAGAAGCGAAGTATGATCATCGGGATCGTGGCGGCTTCACTCGTGAAATACTTCTTCCTCACAGTATCATCGCACTTTCTCTCCGCCACTCTCCTGCCAGCCAGTGCCGTGCCATTGGCATCCGTCATGATGGGCGTGATGCAGGGTGTCACCGCGCTCGCCGGCGGAGCGATCGCTCTCGTCCTCCTCTCCTTCATCCGTCGCCGTGCCTGATATCATCTCGCGCCTGAAAGAGGCGAACATCGTCGGAAGGGGCGGGGCGGAATTTCCCGCCCACCAGAAGTGGACGGCGGTGCGCGACGCGGCGGCGTCGCCCAAGTACGTCATCTGCAACGCCTCGGAACGCGAGCCGGCCGTCTTCAAAGATTTCCATATCCTGAGCAAAGAACCCGAGAAGGTATTTGCGGGCCTGAAACTCGCGATGAAGACCGTCGGAGCGAAAGAGGGAATCTTCAATCTCAATGCGGAGTACGCGCAGAAACTCAAGACCACATTCGACGCACTCATCGCGAAAGCAAAGGGAGAAGGATACGCGATCCGCATCTTCGAAGAATCCCCGTCGTACATCGGCGGGGAGGAAACGGCGCTCCTCAATGCGATCGAGGGACGGCGCTGCGAGCCAAGACTGCGTCCCCCCTTCCCCACCCAATCTGGTCTCTACGGCTGTCCCACACTCATCCATAACGTCGAAACGCTCTACGATGCGGCGTGCGTCGATGACGGAACGTACGATGGCAAGCGGTTCTACTCGATCTCGGGCGCCGTCGAGCACACGGGCGTATTCCGTCTCCCCGCCTCTCTCACCGCGCTCCAAGTTCTCGAGGAAACGAAGAACATCCCCGACGGCGATTTCTTCGCGCAGCTCGGTGGAGGTGCGAGCGGCGAAGTCTTCAACCGCGAGCAGATCGAGAAGGAGAAGGTGCGCGGTGCGGGCGCGATCGTCGTGCACCTGAATGATGAAAATCCGCGCGATCTCGTCCGCTCATGGCTCGAGTTCTACCAGAGGGAGAGCTGCGGAAAGTGCACGCCGTGCCGTGAGGGAACGTATCAACTCGTCCGCATGCTCGAGGACGCAACGGACATCCCCTGGGACAGCATGCAACCGATCTTCGATGCGCTCGAGAAGACCTCCTTTTGCGCACTGGGTCGATCCGTTCCCGTGCCCGTCTTGAGTTACTATCAAAACGTTCTCCAAAAGAAATGACAACGAGCATCCCTCTCGACACCGGCAAAGGAGACCTGCCCCGCACCGACCCGCAAGGGTCTGGTGCCGGGGTGACCGTCTTTCTCAATGGAAAGTCCTGTAAAGCACAAGAAGGTGAGAGCATTCTGACGGTCGCGCTGCGTGAGGGGTTCGACATTCCGCACTACTGCACGCACGAGGATCTCCCTCTCGACGCGAATTGCCGCACGTGTCTCGTTGAGATTGAGGGAAAGGGATCCGTCGTCACGTCTTGCAGCCTCCGCGCCACGGAGGGACTGCGCATCCTCCTCGATACGCCTCAGGTTGTTACGCTTCGAAAGCAGAATATGGAGCTCCTCTTCGGCGGCTACCAAGGCAATTCCCCACGCATCCGTCACGGCTACTACAGCCGCACGCTCGAGGAAATGGAGCGCTTCGGCGTGAGGGGAGAACGATACAAGCGCGATGATCCCGAGCGCCCGATCCACTCGATGGGCGCAGCAGCGGAGTTCGATCCCGCCCTCTGCATCGCGTGCAACAAGTGCGTGGAAGCGTGTCAGATGATCGGCATCTGCCACCTCCAACTCTCCGGCCGAGGATCGAAAACACGCATCGACTTCAACGCCGATCCCGCCAACGACTGCATCTACTGCGGCCAGTGCACCGCGCACTGTCCCGTGGAGGCGATCCGAGAACAGAGCCACCTCGAGCACGTCGTCGAAGCGCTGCGTGACGAGGAGAAGATTGTCGTCGTGCAGTGTGCTCCCTCTATCCGCACAAGCATCGGCGAGGGATTCGGCGTTCTCCCCGGAACGAACCTCACCGGAGAACTCGTAACCGCATTGAGAATGCTCGGCTTCGACAAGGTGTTCGACGTGAACATGGGCGCGGACATCACGACGATGATCGAGGCGCAGGAACTCGTGAAGAGACTTCGGCATAAGTGGGATTTCCAAGATAGGAAACGCGAGGACGCTCCCGTGAAGGGGCCGATGTTCACATCCTGTTGTCCCGGTTGGGTGAAGTTTGTGGAATTTTACAAGAGCGACCTCATCCCCAATCTCACCGTTGCCCGCTCACCGCAGATCCATTCGGGGGGCGCGTACAAGACATGGTGGGCTGAGAAGGAAGGTATCGATCCGAAGAAGATCGT
>CAIJNU010000029.1 GCA_903822115.1 uncultured Candidatus Peregrinibacteria bacterium | reverse complement strand
GTGTAGCCGGCAGCCCCCATCCCGACGATTAAAACATCGAACATAAATGGATCTTAATGGAACGAACGAGCAACCGCAAAGATCCTCTCGGCTTTCTCCACCAAAGCAGCGAGATGTTCGTGAGAATTTCTCGAGATAGAGATCGCTCGCCCTCAATTCATCGCTAAGGGAAGAGCAAAGATCGCATACATTGCTCTTGTTCATCCCGACCCTTGCAAAGAACAATCACCGCGAGGAGAATCCGCCCCTATGAAAATCGCACTCCTCCAAGGGGGCGGGACATGCCCCGGATCCAACGACGCGCACCGCGGGCTCGCGGATACGGCCTTCAAGGCCGGCCACACAGTGGTCGTCATTCCGCAAGGGTACAAAGGTCTCATCACACCGGGGCAAGACTATGGCAATCTCCTCGACCATGAAGAGCTCGAGGGAAGAGGAATTGACGGACTCTATAGGAAGGCCGGCGCGGTACCCGGGACATCGCGCACCAAGCCGATTCCCGTGAAAGAGGATGGGAGCATCGAAGAAGGGAAAGAAGGAGTGTTCAATGAACGTGCGGAAATCATCAGAGAGAACCTCACGCGAAATCACATCGACATCCTCAGCATCGTGGGAGGCGACGATACGCTCTGGCGCGGAGCGAGCATGCTCTATCGTCATGACGTTCTGAAGAGACTAAATGCAGCGGGAAAACTTCAGACAGTGCAAGCCGTCGGCGTTTCCAAGACCATCGATAACGACATTCTTGGTACCAAAATGACCTTCGGCGCGTTGAGCGCAGCGATGCGAGGACAGGATTTCGTGAACGATGGAAGAGTGGAAGCAACGATCAACCGGAAAGTCATGCTCATCGAATCCATGGGCAGGAACAGCGGCTGGCTCACGGGCGCAGGCGGCGAGAGAGCGGATGGCATACTCATCCCCGAGGTCGAGCTTTCCCCGGAGCAGGTCGTCGAAGCAGTGCGGCGGAAAATCGATGAGTGGCATAAAAAGAATCTCGTGTTCGTCGTTGCCGAAGGATTCAGAGTGGGCGGTAATGAAGTGCATCTCGCGGGAGTCTCCGGTGCGGCAGCAGAAGGAACTTTTGGTCATCAGCGACTCGGCGGAGTGCGTTTCGTTGTCGAGCAGTGGCTCAACGCGGCGGGGATCGACACGATGCAGATGTGTCCGGGATACCTCTATCGCAGTGGCGCTCCGACAGTAGAAGATGCCGATTTCGCCTACCGTCTTGGCGCTACGGCCATGCAAGCGGCTCTTGCAGGGAGAGATGGTGTCATCGCGCACCTTCCGGAAGGGAGCCGATCGTTGAAAGACCCGATCGCTCTGATGCAAATGGCGCACGTGCGGGGAGGGAGGCAGTTGGACCCGGCAGACTACGATCCCGAAACTCTGCGCTTCACGAAACCTCTCCTTCTGGAAGAAGAGCGCCGCAGGTAGGACGCATAGCGATGACTGGTGCCGGAGGAGGGAATCGAACCCTCAATGCCTTTCGGCACACGATTTTGAGTCGTGCGCGTCTACCAATTCCGCCACTCCGGCACGGGAATATCATAATCCTCGACACTGAAAACGGGAAGGAACTTCCTGTATGCTGGACTCTCCCATGAAGCAGTACGCATCCTTCATTTTCGACTCGTGCAATTTCTCCGCGCAAACGGGGAAGGTCTTCCTGAACTACTCGCTCGGGGGCGAGGTTCGCTTCACGGAGACGCTCACACTCCCCAAGCCCCCTCCCTCCTTCGATCCTTCTTCGCCGTCATTTCTTGCCGCGCTCCGCGCATTGCACCTCGGCGGTGGCGTCAGCTACTACAAGACGTGCTTGCCCAAGACCATCGAAATCCGCACGGGGGAACTGGCGCGGGAGGAGGCAGAATTCTGGAACGCCATCTACGAGAACGGCCTCGGGGAATTCTTCTTCAGAAACGACATCGACTTCAACGGCGTGATCCAATTCCCATTCTCCCCCTCCCCTCCGCCAATCCCATCAGTGAGCGCAAAGGCGAAGAGCGGAAGGGTTTTGGTCCCGCTCGGGGGAGGCAAGGATTCCATCGTCACCGCAGAGCTCCTGCGTGGTGCGGGTCATGATGTCACGCTGCTTCGTATGGGCGCCCACCCGATGATCGACGCCGAAGTGAAAGCGTTGGGGCTCCCCGTCCTCACCGTCGAACGCCATCTCTCTCCGCTCCTCTTCCGCCTGAACGCTGATGGCGCGCTCAACGGCCACGTTCCCATCACGGCGTACCTCTCCTTTCTCGCAGTCGTCATCGCGGAAATGTTCGGCTTCGACAGTGTCGTGATGAGCAACGAGCGAAGTGCGAATGAGGGGAATATCGAATATCGCGGCAAGCAGATCAATCATCAGTGGAGCAAGAGCCTGGAAGCGGAACGCATGCTGCGGGAATACATTGGCCGCTCCATCGATCCCGACCTGCAGTACTTCAGCCTCCTGCGCCCGCTCTCGGAGCTGGCCATCGCCAAGATCTTCGCAGGGTATCCGCAGTACTTCGGATGCGTAACGAGCTGTAACACCAACTGGAAGATCCTCTCGAAATCCTCCACTGACGCGAAGCCGCGTTGGTGCGGACAGTGCCCCAAGTGCGCGTTCGTCTTCGCATGCCTCGCCGCATTCCTCCCCAAGAAAACTCTCGTCGAGATGTTCGGCGCAGATCTCTTCTCGTCCGAGGCGCTCCTTCCGCTCTTTCGAGAACTCCTCGGCGCGGAGAACTTCAAGCCGTTCGAATGCGTGGGAACGCCGGACGAGACGAAGGCTGCCTTCCTCCTGATTCGAGAGAGAAAGGAATTCGACTCTGCACCTGTGATGAAGATGTTCGTTGACGAGATCCTCCCATCCATTAAAAATCCGAAAAAGTTGATCGACGATGCGATGACTCCTTCGGCCGATCACTGCATCCCCGAACAATTTCAATCACTGATCACTGTCCACTGATCACTTCTCACTCACTCCATGCACATTCGCGACCTCGCCGGCAAACGCATCTGTGTCCTCGGGTACGGGAAGGAGGGCCGAGCAACCGTAAATGCCCTCGAACGATTCGCGCCGGGCTGCGTCATCACGATCTCTGACAAAAATCCATCCGTCGCAGACTCCACCGGCAGGCATGTATTCCAAGTCGGAGACGAATGGCTCCTCAATCTCGAGAGGTTCGATGTGATCATCCGATCGCCCGGCATTTCTCCCAACCAACTGCCAAAGGCCCTCGACCACAAGCTGACTTCCGCCACCCAAATCTTCCTCGACTCCATAGCTCCAACACAAGCGCTCACGATCGGCGTCACGGGATCGAAGGGAAAGAGCACGACGGCTTCGCTCATCTATGCGATTCTCGCAGCCGATGGACGCAAGGTCTTCCTCGTGGGCAATATCGGCGTTCCCGCGTTGGAAAAGCTTGCTGACGCATCGAAGGAAACGATCTTCGTGATGGAAATGAGCAGCTTCCAACTTCTGAGTACCACGCGAAGCCCGCACGTCGCCGTCATCACGAGCTTCTTCCACGAACATATCGACTACCACGGCAACACCGATGCCTACCTCGAAGCAAAGGGGAACATCGTGCGCTACCAGACGGAGCAAGACATCGTCGTCTATAACGCGCTGAGCGACGGAGCAAAGGAGCTCGCCTTCAGGAGTCAGGGCAAGAAAATCTCCTTCCAGCCGAGCGATGCCCCACTCCCCATCGAGCAGACCAACCTCCTTGGCACCCACAACCTCGGCAACATCGCCGCCGCATTCAAAATCGCAGAAATTCTCCGCGTGCCGAAGGAGACGTGCCTGAAAGTCTTCGAAGAATTCCGCGGACTCCCTCACCGCTTGCAACTGCTCGGCACCCGGGACGGCATCGAGTGGATCAATGATTCTATCTCCACGAACCCCAACGCCGCCATCGCCGCACTCGATGCGCTCGGCGAAAGAGTGACCGTGATGATGCTCGGGGGCTATGACCGCGGCACATCCTTCGCGGAGCTCGCGGGTCGCGTCGCCGCCTCCTCCGTGCGCACGGTCATCCTTCTCGGACAGACCGGGAAGCGAATCCGCGAAGCTCTCGAGAAAGCCGGTGCAAAGGTGCAATTCTTCGAGGCAAAATCGATGGAAGAGGCCGTGATGTTTGCGAAGAGCACACTGAAAAATCTCACACCGTCTGATGCTCACCCCCCCCTCGTCCTCCTCTCCCCCGCCTCTCCGAGCTACGACATGTTCAACAATTTCGAGGAACGCGGCAAAGCATTCTCCGATGCCATTGGTTTCGGCGAGTAATTAGGTGCCGTCCCCGACTTTCACCTTCGCCGGACGGATGACGCGCCCGTGGAGTTCGTATCCTTCTTCGAGCACCTCGGTGATCTTCCCATTGGGGCCCGGCCCCTGCATCAGGACTTCATGGAACGCGGGATCCATGTCCTTTCCCAATACCTCCATCTTCACCAAACCCAGATCCGCGACCTGCTTGAGAAGCGACTGTTCGATCGCCGCAACGCCCTTCACCCATTCGTTCGCCTTGAGGTCGTCCGGCAAATGGAGGAAAGCGCGCTGAAAATTGTCGATTATCGGAAGGAGGCGAAGCATCACTTCCTCCGCTGCGAACTTCCGTAGATCCTCCGCGTCCTTCGACATACGGATCCTCGCATTCTGTAGATCCGCCTGCGCCCGCGCAGCCATCTCCGTGAGACGCGCTACCTGCTCCGCAAGATCCACGTCCTTCTGGGAATCGGGTTTCTTCGGAAGATCTTTTGATGGCTTCGCGATCGGCTTTTTCGGATCGTTCATGAACGAATCATAGCAAAAACTCCCGCCCGCCGCCCGCAAGAAAATCCCTTCAACCCGACCGAGTTCTCAGACATAATCCTTTAGGATTATCTTTCATGCCTTGTGTCACGGTAGCTCAGTTGGTAGAGCACAGGACTCATAAGCCTGGGGTCGCCGGTTCAATCCCGGCCCGTGACACCATACG
>CAIJNU010000028.1 GCA_903822115.1 uncultured Candidatus Peregrinibacteria bacterium | reverse complement strand
CCTTGTTCGGTTCCCTACCCCCCCCACCCCCGTTACCCTCCTAACGGTAACAATTTGTGGAATTTTTAGAGTTTGAGAGAGCTACATCAGTGGGAACCATGGAATTTTGTAATTTGTTGCGCTGCGGCGCACACAATAAAACAAACACACATCAGCCGGAGCCGCGCGCCACGGTCGGCGATGAAATCACAAACCTTCACCAACTTCTTGGATTCAATCATTCAACCTCCACTGAGAGAGCCAGAGGTATCAGCAACACCACACTCTGAGTAGCCTACCTTTGGCGCGCGGAGCGCTTTCTTCGCCCTTCTTTCTCGCCCTGAGAAAGAAGGGCAAACCTTGTCCTGAGAAAAGGCGAAACCCTCGTGCCTGGCAAAGAAAGAGATGATTAACCTCGTCTTACGCTCGATTTCCTTTCACTTCCCCTTCACCGCCCCCTCTATCTGCGAAACCCCCTCCGTGAGTTTCTGCACGCCCGACCCGATCTGTGCTGCCGTCCTCTTCGCCGCCTCTACTTGATCCTTCGCTTCCTGCAATCCCCTCTTCCCCGTCTTCACCGCACCCGAGAGCAAGACTGGAATAGTCCGCACCGCACCACTCCCTTCGTCCAACACTTTCTTCACGGTGTCCGCGGAAAGTCCGCCGCCCGAGCACGCGGAGACGAGCGATGCCATCAAAACGAACACGACGAAACGAATCTTCATCGGAAATATTTTATCACAGAAAACTTAAACTATTCGAATATCCGAGGAAGACTCGATGTCTCCTCCGAATTGATTGAACAAAGTCTCGAAGGAACCGTTCGATTGCTTCAGCGCCTCGCGAAGCATCTCCACCTCCTTCTCCTTTAAATTAAGTGCGGAGGAAGCGTTGACCGTTTCGTCATTCTTCGAGGTGATGCCGAGCCGCTCGGCTCCCTGCAGCGACGCGTGCAACACGATGAAGGCGTCGCACGTCTCGCACTTGAGCTGCAGGAGCATGAAGTCGTCACCCGCCATGCGCACCGATGTGAAATCCACGGGCACGCGCTTGCCGCACTGGGGACAACGCATCTGCTGCTCGATGCGACGGATAATCTGCTGCAATGTGTGAGGGTCGAGTTCCATGCCGCGAGTATACCTCGACGATGTTTCGTAAGCGCAAGGAAAAACTTCGATTTCGCGAAGGAACGTTCTACACTGTGAACGTGACAAAGCGCCGCTCCCCTCCCCCGCGCCGATCGGTTAATTTTCTTCCTCTCATCCTCTCGCTCATCACGATGGGAGGCATCGCGATGCTGCTTCAACAACAGCACAGCGCAAAAACGTTCGGCAGCATGCGCGTGACGGAAATCGGCATCGAGCATAAGAGCGCGCTTCGCCTCGGCATGAGTTTCACGACGGGAAGCGGGACGGGACTCTTCGAGATTTCTCATGACGGAACGGAGACGGCGCTCGTGAGTCTCCCCGACACGTGGCAGGTGCGCGCCGTGCGCTTCGCGCGTCTGCAGGACGTTCCAAGTGATCCCACGACCTTCGGCTTCAAGCGCTGGCATCTGCCCCCCGGCGTCGTCCTCTCCCTCTTCGTCCCCTCCCCCGTGGGAAAGATTCAATTCAGCAATGCATCGCTCTCCCCAGTGGAACTTCGCATCAAGCGCATCGATCTGCAGGCGAACACCGCCACCTCCGACGTCTACCTGGTGAAGGATCAACCGCTCCTCCTCCCCTGAAGATGCAGATTCTTCCGATTCGAACAAAGCTCCTGCATGCCGGGGATTCTCTCTGTGACGCACTGCTCTGGGCACATCGTTTCGAGGAAGGCGACATCCTCGTCGTCTCTTCGAAGGCCGCGGCCACCTGCGAAGGAGCGATCATCGATCTCTCGACACTGAAACCGACGGAGGAAGCGACGCAACTCGCGGCGAAAACCGGATCGAGGGACACCGCATTCATCCAGGCCGTGCTCGACGAGACGAAGCGACTCCACGGATCCGTGGTCGGAACGTGTCCGGGCGCGCTGCTCACCGAAGTCCGTCCGGAAGGGCTTGCACACGGATCAATCCTGACGGCGAACGCGGGGCTCGATGAATCGAACATCGCGAAGGGCTCTACCGTCGGGTGGCCGATGGATCCCGTTGAGTCGGTAAGAAAGTTGAGGCGGGAACTGGGAACCCTCTCCCCCGTCCCCTCTCCCGATTCGGGAGAGGGGTGTCCCGAGCTTGCCGAGGGACGGGGTGAGGGCGGAAAGATCGAGAGAAAATTAGATCGCCATCGGTTTCCGCCATCGAGCGTTGTATTCCACGCTCGCCAAATGAGAAAAGATCCGACGAAGGAAGAGGAAGTCTTGTGGAGTGCCCTTCGCAACCGACAAATCGATGGGGTGTATTTTCGGAGACAGCGACCTGTCGGGAGATTTATTCTGGACTTCTATTGTGAGAAGGCGAGGTTGGGCATAGAAGTTGACGGGGGAATCCATGAACGACGCGACGTTCGGGAAAACGATCGCGAAAGGCAGGAGGAATTACAGAGACGAGGAATCACTATGTTGCGATTTCGAAATGGTGAGATTCTCCAAAATCTTCCGTTCGTCATCCAAACAATTCGTCGGCATCTTCAGTTCCCCCTCCCCTCTCCCGATTCGGGAGAGGGGTGTCCCGAGCTTGCCGAGGGACGGGGTGAGGGCGTTCGCATCGCCGTGCTCCTCTCCGATTCCTGCTGCCGCCCGAGAAGGCTCGGCGTGACGGCCTTCGCCCTCGCGTGCGCCGGCCTCGACCCGCTCGTCTCTCAAGCGGGGCGGGAGGATCTCCATGGGAGAAAACTTCGCATCACGACCGAAGCCGTCGCAGACCAACTCGCGACAGCCGCGAACTTCGCGATGGGCAATGCGGATCAATCGATTCCCGCCGCCGTCATCCGCGATCATGGCCTCTCTCTTTCGGATTTCTGCGGATGGGTGCCGGGAATTGAACCGGAGGAGGATTTGTTTCGAGGGATTATATAAAGGAAGCAAAGAGTGAAATTCTCATAATCCTCGAACTGATTGGTTTCCCTTATTAACAATTCCCTCAACGAACATCAAACCCATAGCTACAATAGCCCCGTGCAAATCATCGCCCTCTCCTCCTCACGCGGCACCACCTTCCAAGCGATCCTCGATGCGATCGCACGCGGCGAACTGCAATCCCCGTGCATCGGGCTCGTGACGGATCGCGAAGATCGCGGATGCGTGGCGAAGGCGCGCACTGCGAAGATTCCCGTGCGCATCGTGGAGCGCAGCCGTCTCGAGAGCCGGGAAGACTACGACAGCAGACTGGAGGCGGCGTTCGAAGCGCTCCGGGGAACAACATCGAAGAAGGAAATCATCGTCGCGGCGGTCGGCTGGATGTGGGTGCTCTCACCGTGGTTCGTGCACCGATGGATCCGGAGGATCGTCAACGTGCATCCGTCGCTCCTCCCCAAGTATCCCGGCGCCCACGCGCACCGCGAGGTGCTCGCGGCCGGCGACAAGGAGTCCGGCATGACAATCCACTACATCGATGAAGGCGTCGACACCGGTCCCCTCCTCCTTCAGAAAACCTGCCCCGTCCTCCCCGACGACACCGAAGACACACTGAAGGAGCGCGTGCAAAAGCTCGAAGTGGAGTGGTATCCGAAGGTGTTGGGGATGATGGAGCGGGAGGAGATGTAGATCGGAATCTTCAAACCCTCTCTTTCCTCACCAGTTCAACGAAATCATCGAACAAATAATTTGCATCCTCAGGGCCCGGCGCCGCCTCGGGATGGAACTGCACCGCGAAGAATCGCCCCGACTCGTGGCGGATCCCCTCGACGGAATCGTCGTTGCCGTTACGCCACCACACGCTCCAACCCTTCGGGAGCTTCGTATCGTCGACCGCGAACCCATGATTCTGGGATGTGATGATGCAGCGGTCCGTCTTCTTGCCATCGCGCTCTTCGATGCACGGCTGATTGCACCCGCGGTGTCCGTACTTGAGCTTGAAGGTATCGCCACCGATCGCAAGCGCCATCAATTGGTTGCCGAGACAGATGCCGAACGTGAGGAGATTATTTTCGATCGCGTAGCGCATGTTGTCGATCGTCGCCGTGCAGCGCTTGGGATCTCCCGGCCCGTTGGAGACGAAGAGCCCGTGCATGGGACCGTCGTAGGACGCGAGATCGAAATTCCACGGCACGCGCACGACGCGCACTCCCCTCTTCAGAAGACTGCGCAGAATGTTGCGCTTGATACCGCAGTCGTAGGCGATGATCGTCGGCGTCGTCTCATCCGCGTCTTTGGGCTCGTATGTGACCGGCTCGCTGCACGACACTTCCGCGACAAGATCGAGAAGATTGGGATCCGCGACGTCCTGCGCCCCTTCCTCCGCATCATCCTGCACGATGCGGCCCAGCATCACGCCGTGCTCCCGCAGTTTCTTCGTGAGTGCGCGCGTGTCGATCCCCGTGATGCCGGGAATCTTGTGCTTCTCGAGCCAGTGCGGAAACGATCCCACCGCCGCGTGATGGCTGAAGGTCTCGCTCGCCTGCGCGACGATCACGCCACGCACGTGGATGTTCTCGCTCTCCATGTTTTCGGAAAATCCCCACGCGTTCTTGCGCTCGCGGGGCACGCCGTAGTTGCCAATCAACGGATACGTGAAGGTGAGAATCTGTCCGCGGTAGCTGGGATCCGAAAGGCTCTCGGGATACCCCGCCATCCCCGTGTTGAAGACGACCTCCCCGTCGGAGTCGACCTTCGCACCGAACGATGTTCCGGAAAACTTCGTGCCGTCGGAGAGAATGAGAGTCGCCATGTCGCATGCAGGATAGCAGACGACGCAGGCAAAAAAAGATATGCTCGTGCCATGCCCGGCCGCGTCATCTTGGGCGACAATCTGGAAGTGCTGAATACGCTCCCCTCGGCTTCGGTCTCCCTCATCTACATCGATCCGCCGTTCAATACGGGGAAGAAACAGACGCGAAAAAACATACAGACGCGGCGTTCGGCCACCGGCGATCGCAAGGGATTTGGCGGAGAACGCTACCGCACGCAGATCCTCGGCGAGCAATCCTACGGCGATAGCTTCGACGACTACCTCGCTTTCCTGCAGCCGCGGCTCGAGGAGGCGCATCGGATACTGACTGCGGATGGCAGCCTCTACTTCCACATCGACTACCGCGAGGTGCACTACTGCAAGATCCTCCTCGATCGGATCTTCGGACGGGAGAACTTCCTCAACGAGATCATCTGGGCGTACGACTACGGCGCGCGATCGAAGACGCGGTGGCCGGCCAAGCACGACAACATCCTCTGGTACGCGAAGAACTCTGAGAACTACATCTTCAATTACGCCGCGCTCGACCGCATCCCCTACCTCGCGCCGAGGCTCGTCGGCGCCGCGAAGGCCGCGCGGGGCAAGACACCCACCGACACATGGTGGCATACGATCGTGAGTCCGACCGGCAAAGAGAAGACCGGTTACCCGACCCAGAAACCAATCGCGATTCTGCGGCGCATCATTGCCGCGTCGTCACGCCCCGGCGAGACCGTCCTCGATTTCTTCGCCGGCAGCGGAACGACGGGAGCTGCGGCGATGGAGCTTAGCCGTCCGTTCATCCTCATCGATTCCAATCCCGCGGCGATCGCTGTGATGAAGAAGAGATTCAAACAATGCAGCGACGTCACCTTCAAAAAATTCTGATGCGTGTCCGCCTGTCAGCAAACATTTCTTGCTGCGGCGTATCTTGTTGCAGTGTGTCTTGTCGTAGCGTGTCACCCTGAGCTCCGTCGAAGACACGCTCGTCTGTAATGGTTCGTCCCTCGACAAAGCCTGTCCTGAGCTCTGTCGAAGGACTCGGGATGACATGACTCACCGTGACACAGACTCGCTGTACCGAAACCTCTTCACCAATCAGCCTAAGAAAATATCCACCAAGTGCTGAAATTCCTTTCCATTTCGCTTTCTGATGAAGATTTCAAGCATCAATCGAAACTTGACAGAAGAGAAAGAAGTACTATACTGACACTCTTGTTTCCTTTCCAATACTTTCCATGCCGTCCAATCTCCCAAATAACGAAGCACCACAGCTCGCTTCCGCCCAGACTCCCGAAAAAAATGGGAAGAGTGCTACTTCCAAAATGAGCCGAACTATCCGTTCGATGATGTTTGCCGGCCTGGGCCTGATGGGAACTGCCAACGCCGGAGAGATCACCGTAAAACTCGGTGGTTCAAGGATGGTCGATGGACAAGGACAGGAAATAGTGATTGAAGGCCAGAAGTTTCATGCCGATGACAAGGGAAAGGGGAAACAACTTAACGCCGTTAGATTGCTCGAAGGTGCCATGGCCTCCACCGCACGTGCGAGACAGGAGAGAGATGAGAAGTTTTACGCGGCGTTGGAGAAGATGCGTCCGGCCCGTCCCCCCGTCATCATTCAGCAGGTGGTCGTTCCTCCTGAAGCTCCCGTCGTCACCGAGCCGGCTCCAGAATTCCGGCCGAGATTGGTGCTAGTGGGTCCGGACACTTGGGTTGGAGTAAAAGACCCAATGGGCCCCAATGCCTTCCGGGACTTTGACAACAGGGTTTGGGTCTGCCCGGACGGTCAACATTGGTTTCAGCGAAATTGATCATTGCACTTCTGCGCTTCTTCTAGAGAAAAAACCGTGGGTATCCTCCTGCGGTTTTTTATTTGCTATTTTACAAAATTGATTTATAATACAAGTTGGCACTGCTTCTTCAAAGCATCGTCAAAAAAACAGAAAGGACAACTACAATGAACACAATCGCAGTCAATGTCACCTGGATGGCGGGTGCACTCTCGCTGGTCATCATGATCGGAATCGCCCTAGTCTGGTACGGGTTACTCTGTCTCGTAAGAATACGAGAGAACGGATGGGGCACCTTGCCAACGTGGGAGCTACTTGTAATTAGTGCACTAATGTTTACGACAGGTGCATTCACTGGGACAAATCCACTCATTTATCCTGCGACCAGGTGTCTATGGAAATGGCTAGATGTATACCCGGTAAACCCCCCCCAAACGGGGGTCGACTACAGACTAACGGGTAACACCCTCAAGGCATTGAATTCGGACAAGGAGAAAACCCTGGTCCTGATACTATCGGACGGGTCTTTTATTTTCGTACCAACGGAAATAAAGATTCCAGCAAAGGAAAAACTCGAGACCGTGAAGGTCTACTACCAAACCGAGGACGGCCGGACATCATCCGCCGTTCGCATCGAACCAACCCCGCCGCCACCCAATCCGGGGGGCAGCTAACCAGCAGTGCCACCGGGCGGAGTCTTCACGGACTCCGCCCACTGCTTAATTATGAAGAAAAATCCATAGGAAGAGGCTCGATTTGCTCTCCATTATTTAATATCAATGGAGTAGTACTTTCATTATCCACCACATCATTGAGCCATTTGATAAATGATTGGTGTGATATCACCACATCAATCTTTTCACTAGTATACGCCTCCAGAAAACTGATTTTGAAATTACCCATGCCATCATTGGAAAATCTTTTTGCGTTTAAAAGTCCATCAGCAGTTGATCCTTTGACAGTACATGTAAAAAATAAATGTTGCCCGTCTATATCTATTGATCCGTTACCAATTTTAAAGGTTTTTCCTTTATTTAAAGATAACGAATATGTTTTATTGCCAGTGAAGAGATCACTGTTCGGTGGAAACTTCTTCGCAGCATTCAGCGCGTTTTCCGCGGGAGTGGCCGAAGGTGCAGAAGGCGGTGTGGCAGATGGTGTTGCGGGTGCAGCAGGGTCGGCAGGCTCTTCATGAGGCTTTGTGGTGGGTGT
>CAIJNU010000027.1 GCA_903822115.1 uncultured Candidatus Peregrinibacteria bacterium | reverse complement strand
TAATATATGGTTCCCAACATAGAAATCGCCCTCACCTCCGAAGACCCCTCCGATAAGATATGGCATGGCAAGAACATAATACGGGTCAGGCTTTGAGAGATTCGCAAGCCTGCTCTCACTTAACGCTATCGCATCAAAACTACGAGTGACTGCGTCCATGTCTACATGAGGCTGCGCTGCTTGGACGAAAAAGTACGCACTCCCATACATCCCTGATTTCTTCACAATGTCATAATGGACTTCCGTTGTTTTTTGAGGAGATAATACTTCATAACGATTCTGAAAATACTGACCCTCTGATGGAATCATATACCTGATGGAATTTGTACCAGTCACACGTAAGATTTGTGCACTTGTGCTCCCAGGAGGCAGGACGTTGCCTGAATCACTCTGGACGGTGCTATCCGCTGTGAGACCTGGCGTTACCCAATCCAATAACTTCCTGCCACTAAGATATACCGCAAATGTTGAAACTTGCGTGCCATTATTGAGTGAAATAACTGGAACAGGCAAATTGGAACAGTCCGCACAAGTTTGAAGATTGGGATGGATGACATTGTTAAAAAAGTCCCAGACAGGCTGCTCCATACAAAGACCAGTTTCGGTGTCTAGAACCAATTTCCCGCAAGGATTAACCGGCTTTTTCGCGCTCATGTTGATAAGTTCGGCAAGCCCTATCCCACTTGAGGAAAAAACAACAAAGGAAACCACTATGATGCCAAGAATAAAAGTGGTAACGGCTATCACGCGCATCACTACTGCTCTAGGAATGTTCATGAAATTTGGGAGAATCTCTTGAAGAGTACCAGTCTGCCCTCCGGATTCAACTCCCCCAAAATGGAGGTGCCGGTGGGAATCGCACCCACGCATGGGGGTTTTGCAGACCCCTGCCTTACTGCTTGGCTACGGCACCAAAGGTGATTTTCAGTGTACAGATTTTTTCATATGCTGAAAGGGAAGGCGATGGAGAATCGTGAATGGTGAATTGAGCAATGAATACATCAGCCACGCACAATTCAAAATTCCCACTTCAAAATTCACCCTCTCACTTCTTCGGCTGTACGAACGTGAACGATCCAAGCATCAGAAGAATCTGCTGCTCAAGCGTCTGCGAAATGGAGAGCGGCGCAAAAGCCGTCACCGTGTACCCCACCCCATTCGAAACCGCACTCAACTGATAGTAGCGATTCTTCGGCTGATCCGCCGCGGGTTGTGCGCTGTAGACGTGGATCTCACTCGCAGTACCATCAACCGTCACCGCACGCTCATCAATCATCTGATACCCCGGGAGCGCGGAGACGGCACGGACGCTCGCCTTGCTATAGGTCAAGGTGTCCGTCGGACGCTTGAGAATCTCGGTCGTGATGGTGACATTGGGGAGCGTGCCGGACACCGGCTTAGTCGTCTGAAGAGCAAGGATCGTATCCGCTCCCACGCCGAGCTGATCGAGACGCTCGCGCTCCATGATCTGCCACCCCGTGGGGAGACAGATACCAATCGTTCCGTTCCAGTACTGCTGGGTACACGTCACTTCCGTGCTGCTCGAGCCGCCGCACCCCGAGAGGAGCATGAGCGGAATGGTGAGACCGACGAGAAAATGGGTGGGGGCGGAGAAACGCATGCGGAGATGATACCGATAGCCTTCCTTCGCGTAAAACGCGGTGCTCTGCCCATCGGAAATGTAATGGACAGAACAATATTTAGATGTGGAATACACCTTCAGGAATTGAGGCCAGAAGCCAAAAATGCTATAATGAATCGAAAGTATGAAAAACAACATCCGCATCGCTTCCCTGGCGCTCATCATTGCGCTCTTTCCGACAACCGTCCTGAGCGCCGGTTCGCTGAAGGCGGATGATTCCGTCGCGGGGATCGGCGCGGAGGTGACCATTTCGGGATTCGCGCCAAATGCCCAAGATGATCTCGTCCTGCGTCCCCCCTCCGGTAATCTCGCAGCTTTCCCCGTCACCCTCGACGCTCAGGGGAGCGCGAAGTTCCACATTCCGGCAACGAGCACGGGAAAAGCAGGAACGTACTCCGTCTTCCTCGGATCGCAGGGCACGCGCATCTCCGGTGATGTGTCCTTCACCGTCCTCGCCGATGTCACCGACGCCGATACGTCCTCGCTCAGTGCGTCGAAGGATGCCATCGATGCCGACGGACAGGATGCGAGCACGGTGAGCGTCACTCTGCGTGATCACTACGGCAATCCCCTCTCGGGACGCCCCGTCGAGCTCGTGCTCTCGCAGCCAAAGGCAAAGAGCAATCCCCTGACATCGGAAACTGACAGCACGGGTACGCAGAAATTCTCGGTAACGTCCGCGCAACCGGGATCGATCGTGGTGCGCGCACTCGACATCCTGAGCGATACGCAGCTGAGCAGTCAGACGACAATCGACATCGGCGGAGGAGCGGTTGGAGGCCCCACAAATGGCACCGACCTCATCGCAAGCGGAACGGATTACGTTCCCCCTCAGAGAACCAGCCCCTTCCTCGCGGACGTCGCCGCGACGACGACGGGAGGCATCGGCGTATTACAGGGCTTCGAGATCACGGTGGATCCCGCGACGCTGCAAGTGAATGAACAGGGAAATCTGACGATCCGCGCCATCAATGTGAATGGCGCCACCGTGCAGGACTACTCGGGCACCGTGGAGATTTCTTCTCCCACCGACCCGTCCGCAAACCTTCCGGGGTTCGGCTCGAATCCGAATCAAGGCTCCGTCACCTTCCTACCCAAGAACCTCGGGCAGAAGTACATGCCCCTCTCCGTGAGCTTCTCACAACCCGGAAATCAGACGCTCCTCGTTACGGACACCACGGATCCCGCGCACCCCATCAGCAGCAAGGTTACGGTGAACGTCACGGGATCGACCACCGCCAAATCGCAACATCGCATCGTCATCTCGTCGCCGCAGCCGGATTCGACCGTTGGCACCGCGCCCGTCACGATCGAGGGAAACGACATCCCCTACACAAACATTTCGGTGGCCGGCGGCACGGACAAGGTCACCGGTGATACGGACTCCACCGGACACTTCTCCATCAGTGTTCCCCTCGATCCCAGCTACAACGAGTACACGCTGCAGATCACCGACAGTCAGGGATCGGACGCGTCGCTCCACCTCATTCGCGATACGGAACCTCCCGCCCTACGTTCTGCAACCTTCGCGCCCGAGAAACCCAAGCAGGGAGAGATGACGCTCCTTGTCGTACAGAGCGAGCCTGGTCTCGCTTCCGTCTCGATGAATTTGTCCGGTGAGGATCTGGCTCTGAAGGAGGACACGACGAAGCTCGGCACATACCAACTCCTCTTCTCCGCACCGAAAGCCGGCGACTACCAGCCGACCATCACGGCGACCGACGCCGCAGGAAACGAAATGCAGATGCGAGTGCTCCTCACCACGGTTTCCCCGTCGCTCCCGATTGCACAGAACCTACAAGCACAGCCGTTCACGGGAGCGGTAAACCTCACGTGGGATCCCATCACCACGGATACGATCGATAAGTTCCGCGTGTACGTCGGCGACCACGAAGGAGACTTCGCTTACACCATCGACACGAAGTCTGCGACTCCCGGCGCACGCGTCACGGGATTGCAGGCCAACACCACGTACTACTTCGCCGTCACCACGATCAAAGGAGATCTGGAGAGCGATAAGTCCGCCGTCGTCACGGCCCGACCCGCCGGCCTCTCCCTCACCGTCACTCCCGATACGCAGGCACTGAATCTGGCGTGGTCATTCTCTTCGAATACATCCGTCGCATCGTTTGAAATCGACTACGGTGTCGACGCCAACAACTTGACGGAGAAGCGCGCGATGGCGGGTGGCGACATGCAGGCGGATGAAGCGCGCAACCTCACGCTCCGAGATCTCCTCCCGGGCATTCCCTACTACGTGACGGTGACGCCGATCGATGTGAAGGGCAAAGCGCTCACGGATCTCATCGCCAAGGGGCAAGGCACGCCGCTTAGCCCGAACGGATTCCACCCCTCTCCCAGTGAACCTTCCCCTGTTTTCCCCGCAGGCATTCCCCCCTCCCTCAGCGGCCTCCTCTCTTCGATTCCATCGGTCACGAGTTCGGGTCTCTCCGACGGCGTGTGGTGGATAACGGCTGGCATCGTCATCCTCGTGGCCGCTTTCCTCTGGCAGCGCCGACGCTCGAAACGCATGACGCAGCAATTTCTCCGGACGATGGAAGCGCGTTACCGCGGTTCCTAACTTCCGCATGTCTCCCCTCTCCCACAAGCCGCGCACCATGTCGATTGGAGGGGCGACCTTCGATCTCTTCGTGCGCACGGACAAAAGGTTCGTGACGAAGCAGGGGGAGATCGAGATGCTCATACTCCCCGTCGGCGCGAAAATCCGCGTTGAGGAAGTGATTGAAACGTGCGGAGGCGGCGCGTCGAATACCGCCGTGGGGCTCGCCCGCCTCGGTTGCGCATCTTCCTTCTGCGGCATCGTCGGGAGCGATCAATGGGGCTCTGAGCTCCTCGAGAATCTGCGGCGCGAGGGCGTGGATGTGAGTGCAGCAACCATTACCGAAGGGGAAACGACGAGCTCCTCGATCATTCTGTCCGTGGGGAGCGGCGACCGCATCATCCTCTATACGCCGTCTACGAACACGCATCTCCACCACGCCACTTTCGATCTCGAGAGAATGAGAGCATGCGACTGGATCTACCTGAACCACCTCAATGAGGAGAGCTGCGAGATCGGCGAGGACATCCACGCGGCCTTCGATGTCTCTCCTTCCCTCGGCCTCACCTGGAACCCCGGCGGATGCCAGATCGAGAAAGGCATGCGCGATCCCGACATCGCACGCCTGCTCCCCCACACCTCGATTTTGCTCCTTAATAAGGAAGAGGCACTCGCGTTCACGGGAGAGAAAACGACGGAGGCGGCGCTCGCTTCTCTGAAAAAAGCCGGTGTTCGTATCGTGTGCATCACCGACGGCAAGAACGGAGCGACCGCGATGGAGGGTGAGAAAATCTTCCACTGCCCCGCAATCGAGAATGCCCACATCCTCTCCACCACCGGTGCCGGAGACGCGTTCGGCGTCGGCCTCACGTGGGCGATGACGCAGGGCTTCGACTTGCCAAGAGGGCTCACAGCAGGTACGATAAACTCCTGCAGCGTCCTGGAACACCTCGGCGCTGAAAAAGGACTCCTCACAGACATCGAGATGACGAACCGGCTTGAAACTCCCTCTCTTTCTGTCCGTGAGATCCGCTGAAAATATTCCCACACTCTTATGTCCGACGACACACTCGTTCAGATCCAGGAACTCATCGACTCCGCGATGTCCTCCCTCAAGACCGCACACGCGCTCCTACGGGACGTGACCGGCGTCGTCGATTCCAATCGCGAGCGACACATCTCGCGCGCCACTTCCTTCACCGGAGGCGCAGTGGCGACCGGCCGCGTGATTGAGGGCGTCTTCGACGGACAGAACATGGTGGACTCGGCGGGCCAGACCTACCCAGTCCCTGCGAATTACGCCAGCAAGAGCAAACTCGTCGAGGGGGACGGCATGAAACTCACGATCACAGACGAAGGCAAATTCATCTACAAGCAGATTGCGCCGATCCAGCGCCGCACGGCGCTCGGTCTCCTTATTCAGGAGGACGGCCAGTACAAAGTGCTCGCCGAGGGAAAGGCCTTCCGCGTGCTCCTCGCATCCGTCACGTTCTACCGCGCCGAAGTCGGCGATCAGGTGACGATCCTCCTCCCGGAGGAAGGCGAGGCGCAGTGGGGAGCCGTCGAAGCCGTGATCCCCAAGCACATCGCGGAGTCCGCGGCCAAGGAGAGGATGGAGGGCGGAGGAACGGCCCACGGCACGGACGGAGAGATGAGCCCGCACATCGGGAAGTGATTCATACAAGAAGGAGGAGTGGTGGATTTTCGCTGTGAGCCGAGGTATTGTCGCTGCCTGACATGCGCCTCTCTCCCCGCTTCACCGTACCGGTCGTCGCCGCACTCCTCGTGGTGGCGGGACTTCTCGGGTACTTGTGGTTCGAGCTGCAAGGGGCGGCGTTCCTCGCGAACCGATCCGTCCACCAGCCAGGCTCTGCCCTGCTGGCATCCGATCTCGAACGGGCACAGAACGTCGACGAGCCGACTGCGGGCGGAGACAGTGCGCTCCTGCATCTTCGACAGGGCGACCTCTACGCACTCGAGGGCGACTGGAAATCCGCGGAGAGCGAGTACCAGGCATCGGTGGACGCGAAGGGCGGCATCCCCGCGCTGAAGAAATTGGCGGAGGCGCAGCTCCAGCGACGCGAGTTGGACGCGGTGCATTCGACCATTGATGAGCTGAAGAGTGCGGGCGCGGCGATCGAGGATGTCCTCCTCTTAAACGTCCTCGTCGATCTGCGAACGGGAGAGCTCGAACAGGCGAAGACACTCCTCACGGGAGCGGGAGATTCCCCCCAGAAGCACTACGGCCTCGCGATCCTCGCGATCATTCAGGGCAACCACGACACCGCTAAGACAGAGCTCGCTCTTGTTGCGAACGGATGGGAACCGACGCTGCGCTCCTACGCACGCATCTTGCAAGACGCCTACGGCGAGTTCGCACTCTTCCCCGAGAGCCGCGACATCCATCTGCAAACGCTCCTCGCGCACGCGCTCGCGCAAGTGCAGGAATGCGAGATCGCTCTCCCCATGCTCGCCGACGTGACGAAGAAGCAGGATGACTATCGCGACGCATGGATCGTGCAGGGGTACTGCGACCTCACAACCGAACGCTACGACCGCGCCCTCTCATCCCTCGAACGCGCCTACTCGCTCGATCCCGAGAAACCCGAGATCCAGTACTTCCTCGGACGCACGTACGCCGCCATGAACGATCCGCACAACGCCACCACCTTCCTCCAGTACGCGCTCAAAAACGGTTTCCAACCCGAGAGCGAAGTGCGCCGCATGATCGCGGTCGAGGCGCAGGCGGGAGGCGATTTCCCGGCGGCTCTCGAGCAACTGCGCGTACTCGCCACCGCTTCCGGCGCCGACCTAGCGAATGTGGAGAGCTACGTGAAAGTCGCACTCCAACTCCAGAACACCGCAGAAGCTTCGAGCGCGGCGCAGGACGCCGTGAAGAAGTGGCCAGACTCCGCCGCCGCATACGACATCCTCGGCTGGTCGCTGGCGGCGCAGAAGGACAAGATCAAGGCTCAAGCCGCGTTCGAGAAGGCACTTCAACTCGATCCCACACTTGAAGACGCGAAGCAGAACCTCCTGAATCTCGGAGCGGTGAAATAGGTTATTAGCTTGTAGAATTTTAGGTCGTAGGGGAGAGCATAACTTAGTTGTCATCACTTAAATTTGATCTACAATTTGGGTCTCTGCTACTCCTCATCTAATCAACCAACCAGGGGCAGCAGTGATCGAGGCACAGTTCTCCCGGATTGTGCCTCTTTAATTAATTACATTTATCCACATTGGTACACATTTCCTTTTCGTCTACACTCCCCTTCCTTCCTGATTCTTGGCCACACCAACACAGGGGGATTGGGACGCAGTCCTCGTGGCTGCGTCTCTCTTTTTTGTGAATTGGTAAGCTCAGCAGATCGAGATGTATTCAATCAAATAGCACACCTATTTAAACTATCCGTCGCGAAGGCAGGCGAGTTTATCCTGAGCCTGACGAAGGACCTGCCTGGAGCGACACTTTGAAGGGAAAGAGAGTCCGTGACCTGCCCGAATGAATTTCGTTCAGGCGGGGAGGAAACCGTCAAGGTTTCCTTTCACGCTTTAACAAAAAGGCCCCTTTCGGTGCCTTTTTGTGTTTGTGTCGATCCCCCGTGACTATCAGCGCCGAATCACATGAGTCAAGCGCTCAGCCTTATAACAATGGAGGAAGACTTGAGGTGAGGATCCCTCGTTTCTCTGCCTTGCTCGGGTTTCTTGTTTCTCCTCGTAACCCAACGAAGTCCCCGGACCGGCCTACCGCGGAGCGACAAAGCCGCTCGGGAGGCACTGGGGAGAAGCAGTAGCGCGTCACTGGAGCATCCTCGCTTTCCGCGACGCGACATTGCAGAGCAGAGAGAACGGTAGCCGCAGGCGAAAGCCCAAAGGCTCTCATCTGACGGTCCAAGCATCCCCGGATGCATGGAGGTGTCCCGTTTGATTGGCGTTTGCGTGTCCAACAGAGGCCCGTGGGCCAGTCGTGAGTGGAGTGAAACGCTACGCGGGAGCGGCCGCAGTTGCGGCCACCGTACTTTCTGCTCAACGATGGAGAGAAATATTCACTATTCACTTCTCTCTTCATCGTCGTATCTTTGATGTGAATGAGCGGATTCCTTCTGTATTTGTTTGTGCCCCGGGGCAGGGGTTTTGTCTGTGAGTGTTTGTGTCTCGATTTGCTAGAGGCAAATCATGGCATTGTATTCAATCTAAATTTCTTTGCAAGAAGTTGAGATAGCCATAATCCACAAAGTATTACGTGAATACAAAATTGATTCGACGAGACAAAGGCATTTTTTGCGCTACAATTGGGCTAAATGATGAAGGAATATTTCACGAAAAAGCGCACGGTTTTATTGGGGGTTCTTGGCATAGTTTTCCTGACCCTCATCGTAGGTGGAGGGATATTCTTGGCGGGTTACATCAGCCGCTCCCCGGCAGATTTGCTGCCTGAGAAGGAAACCGTCGCACTATTCGCAGGCATCTCGAAAAGTGATCAGGAGCGTTTCACCCGCGAGTTTCCCTCACTTGGTTCCTTCCCGGATACCGATGCCGCCTCGACGATCGCCTTCCTCGCGCTCCCCAATCACTCGACAGGATGGGTGACGTTCTCCCCGCGCCCGACGAGCGTCTCATCATTTTGGCAGCGTTTCTCCTCCGAAAAGTACGCGATGACGTATTCGAGCAGTAATGTCGCATCGCTGCTTCAGGAGAAAACCCCCCGTCTCTCCGCCTCACCGGACTACGCGTCCCTCATCACTCACGCGCCGTCAGCTCCGCTCGCATTCATCGACCTGAGACTCCTTGGGACTGGGAGCGGCAAAATGCTCCTCCAGACTCTTACGGCTTCCCCCTTCGCTGCCATCCATTGGACGGCGTCCAGCATGCAGATCTCATTCCTATCTCCGTCGAACTCTTCCGCCACGCTCTCCGCTCCTCTCACCCACTCGCTCACACTCGATCCCGCCGCGCAGTTCTTCGTCGCTTCCGCATCGCCGAGTACGTTACTCGCTTCATGGATGCACCTCCTCTCTCCCACACAGCAAATCGTGAGCGAGGGTCGCCTGCGCAGGGAGTGGCGCGATCTCTTCGGCGACAATGCCAGCTTCGCCTACGATTTCCCCCCGCTCCTCGCCTCACCCGGATCACTCTCTGTCACGGATGGAACGGGCTCGTTGAAGTACCGCTTTCTCCTTCAGACCTCCGCCACCAAGGAGACGCTGGCGGCCGTCGCCGATTTGCATCAATCCATGAGCTCACTCCTGCAACCCTTCTCAATCAAGGAGCGAGAGCTGACGCACGGCTACAGCGCGAAGACGATCGAGGAAGATCCGTCTCTCCTCTCTCACACAACGCAAACTGTGGGAGACTGGACGCTTGAGGCCACGCAGAAGAAGGGGGTGAGCGCCGGAATATTCTCCGCGCGAAACGATGAGCATCTGCTCCTCAGCAATGACGCCTCATGGCTCGCCCAAGCGGTCACCGCACTCAGGACTCCCCCTTCCGATGTCGAGAGCAATCTTTCCGCGATGGGATTACTCCCGCCTACAACCGTTTTGCACCTCAAGGAAACCTTCCCCATTCTCGATACGCTGATGCGCACTTTCGGGCTTCCCGAAGGCGCTCTTTCCTTCTCCGTCGAACACGCGGGAAACATCGTTACGCTCGACATGAGCCAAGAAAGCGGCAACAGGAAATGATGAGGCTGGCAATCGCACAAATTCCCCGCTACTCTCCCCCGGTATGACGTTCAAGTCCCTCTCCAAATTCTTCCTCACGATCTCCACGATCGCCGTGATCGTCTCGCTGGTGCTTCTTCTCTGGAAGCCGGGTCCGAAGTTTTCGATTGAGTTCATCGGGGGAACGCTGATGGAAATCCAGCTCCCCGCGCAGGACACGAAGAATGATCTGTCCGCCGCTATCACGAAGTTCACTCCGACAGGAGGTGCGAAATTGGAGAATGTTTTCGTCTCCGCCATCACCGGCATTCAGGGAACATCCTTCTCCATCCGCATGCGTCCTCTCAGTAATGAGGAACACCTGCAACTCCTCGACTACCTGAAGCAGAAATTCACAACCGTGAAGGAACTGCAATTCACGACGATCGGTCCGAGCGTCTCCGCGAGTCTCAAGCAGCACTCCTTCATCGCGCTGGCTGTCGCCTCCATCGCCATCATCCTCTATCTCACATTCGCCTTCCGCAAACTCCCTCGCAAATTCAAGCCATGGAAGTTCGGCGTGCTCGCCGTCATCGCGTTCCTCCACGACGTCATCATCACCGCCGGCGTCTTCACCGTCCTCGGTCAATTCACGAACTTTGAGTTCGACACGCTCTTCGTCACGGCTCTCCTCACGATCCTCGCCTACTCGACGAACGACACCATCGTCATCTTCGATCGTATCCGCGCCAACCTCTCCTTCGAGAACCGCTCGGAGAACTTCGAGGAAACGGCGGCTCGCGGCCTCAAGCAGAGCGTCCCGCGAACTCTGAACACGATGATGTCGGTGCTCATCATGCTCTTCGCACTCTTCTTCCTCGGTTCCGAATCGATCCGCTGGTTCATCCTCGCCCTCATCTTCGGCATGGTGATCGGAACGTATTCCTCATACTTCATCGCCTCCGCGCTCCTCCTCTACTGGAGGTAATCTCCTCCCGTCTGTATAGTGACGGAGTGCCTCGCCACCACACGAATCTCCTTCAACGTGCGTTCCGTGCTCTTCCGCTCATTATCTTGGGAGTCACCGTGCTCCTCGCGACGGCGGAATTTGCCGTGCGCATGATCGGAGAATGGCACGGTCCACTAACCGTGGATTCCCCGATCTACCTCGCAGTCGGTCGCGGCATTCTCAACGGGTTGGTGCCGTACCATGATTTGTTCGAATCTAAGCCTCCGGGGATCTTCCTTCTCAGCAGCCTCGTCCTCCTTTCCGGAAACGCAAGAAATACCGGCATCGTTCAGATTCTCGCACTCCTCAGCATACCTCTTGCCCTCTCATGGGCCTTCTGGAAACGTACGAAGAACAGCCATGCCCGCCGCTTGGCGGCAGCGATCGTGCTGCTCTCGGCCATACTCCTCGCCCTGTATACGTCGGTGAGGAGTGGCGCTTTTCAAGTGGAATCCTTCGGCGCATGTTTCACGATCCTCTTTGTCGCAGTGCTCGCCTATAGTGAGACTCCACTCACAGTGCGCCGACTGCTGCTGGCGAGCGCCTCCCTCTTCGGAGCGATCTTCATGAAAGAGCCTTTCTTGCTCGTAGCATTCTCCTGTGCCCTCCTCCTCTACCGCAGAAATCCACACCAGCTACTTCGCAATTTCCTGTTTCCCGCCATCATCGCGGGAGTCATCTTCGCTCTCTCCCTCCTGCTCCTGCATTGCTTCCAGACCTACTTCACGATCTACCTCCCCGCAATCCGGGCAGCGCATCATATCGCCATCGCCCCATCTCTGCTGTCTCGCATGCTACGATGGCAACGCATCGGAAGGAACATTCTGCTCTTCAGCACCCCCTTCGCTCTCAGCGTATTCGTCATCCTCGGAGAGATCATATGGAGTGATTACTGCGCTTTACGAGGCAAGCTGCAGAGATTCTCTTACGCCGTCGGAAGCGTCGTCGTCGCCATTTCCCTCGTCACATTTGTCGTGGGTCTCGGCATGCCCTACGGGCATCACTTCGTCCTCGCAGTCCCGGCTCTCGCGGCACTCTTCCTGATCTTCGCGGAAGGCATTGCAACCGCGGGATCTCCTCTTTGGAAGAATTGGCGCGTTGTAGCCGCCATCTCCCTGCTTTGTCTCGCCACCGTAACACCAAGGGCACTCGCATCACTCTCGCACATGCCATCGTTGCAGAGGTACGGCCAGAGCAGTGCGGAACGCGTTGCAAGAGATCTCGATATTGTCCTTGATGCCTGCAAGATACCTCGGTACTTCTTCATGGGGGCCAATGGCAATCATCCCTATGCCTACAGCCAACACTCTCCCATGGGTCCGGCTTTCTACCAATACGCAACCTTTCTCACCGACCACTATCCCGTCCTGAACGATACGTTCTTCAGAAATCTCGACACAACTCCCATCATCGTTCGGGGGAAAACGAAATCAGATCAGACTTCTATCTCTTCCGAGATTTCAGGGAGGCAAGGAGCACGAAATTACATCGCCAAGCATTTCTCCGCGGTTCCGCCGTCCTGTGCCGCCGCACTCCCCTTTGCCTCAGGAACAGGATCCTACGAATTCCTCTACCGGAGAAACTAAAGTCCGCAGTCTCGTCTTCCTTCACAACAATATTTGTCCTATCCTCCGTGCCCATGCCCTCCTCCATCGAGCTCAAGAAGCTGCCATCATCGCGAACAGAATGCGCCATCACCTTCACCGGTGAAGAGCGAGCGAAAGCCGAAGACGCGGCTCTGCGCCGCCTCGGACAATCCGTACGCGTACCGGGATTCCGAGAAGGCAAGGCGCCTGCGAACATCATCCGCGAAAAGATCGGTGCGGAGTCGCTCCTCGAAGAAACTGTCAGAGCGCTGCTCGGAGAGATGCTCGGAAAAATCATCGAAGAGCACCATTTGCATCCCATTCTGCCTCCGCGCATCTCCGTGACATCCGCAAATCCCCTCTCGGTTTCGCTCCTCTTCGTCGAAAAACCGGAGGTGACGCTCAAGGGCGCCGACCGCATTAAGATTGAGAAGAAGGAAGTGACGATTGGAGAGAAGGAGGTCGATCGCATGGTCGCTTACCTCCGGCAACAGGATCAGACGACGAAGGAGATCGATCGCAAAGCACAGAAGGGAGACCAGGTGACAATCGATTTCGAGGGGAAGGACGCCGACGGCAAGGAAGTGGCGGGGACGAAGACGAAGAACTACGCCGTCGTGATCGGAAGCGCAACGCTCCTGCCGGGATTCGAGGAGGCGCTCACGGGACTCGGCAAGAACGAGAGTAAATCCTTCACACTCACCTTCCCCGCCGACTACCACGCGGAACACCTGCGCAACAAACCCGTCACGTTCTCCGCGACCGTCACGAAAGTGGAGGAAGTCACGCTCCCCGAGCTCACGGATGCGTTTGTGAAAGAACGCGGGCTCGGCGAATCGGTTGCCGACCTGCGCACACGCATCGAGACGTCGCTGCGCTCGCAGGAGGAATCCGTCGAGCAGGGACGCCGGGAACAAGCGCTATTCGAGGCCATCGGCAAGGCGACTCACGTCTCGCTTCCCGACGAGCTCATCGAAGAGGAGGAGCATCGCCTCATCTCCGAACGTTCCGAGCAGCTGACGAGGCAAGGAACGACACTCGAGGATTGGTTGAAGCGCACGAAAAAGACACCCGAAGATTTCCGCAAGGATTTGCGCAAACAAGCGCAGCAGCGCATCACGCTCCGCCTTGGGGTGGAGGCGCTCCTGGAGCAACGTGAGACCGCCGTCTCGGATGAAGAAATGCAGACGCTCGTGAGGAACATGGCGGAAGGAACTCCAGAGGCAGATCGCTCCGCATTCAAGAAGAAATTCTCGCCGGGCACGGACGATTACGAGCAGCTCAAGTGGCAGCGGAGAGTGGAGAAGCTGACAGAGCAGATGCTTGCTGCTTGATGAATTAATCTCTTTACTCGTTGGACTCTTACCCTTCTTTCTCAAGGCGAGGGATTCGCCTTTCTTTCTCAAGGCAAGAAAGAAAGGCGGAAAGAAAGTGCTCGCGCAACAATGCTTCGTCTTCCACCGCTCTCTTCTCGTATGGCCCCTCAAGAAGATCTCTTCCCATTCCTGCTATTCCACCCCGTGTTGCGCGCTCCGGCTATGTAGGTGTGTGTTTTTTGTGTAAAAGAATAAAGAACAACCTTCCTCGTCGCGCGCCGTTGCCAATCTGCGAGTGCGAGTATTTGAGACTGGAGGAGAGGCTCTGTGTCACGGCGGTCGTGACCGCCGTGACATAACGCCGAAGCGACGGCTGCGAAACCTTGGAGCAGCCGGAGCGGAGGCGCAGAGCCATATGATGGGCTTCGGCGCGCCAGCGTTTTCTTTCTCTCT
>CAIJNU010000026.1 GCA_903822115.1 uncultured Candidatus Peregrinibacteria bacterium | reverse complement strand
GGCACAAGGCCGCAGGCCGAAATAAGCCCCTCCGAGGAATACAGCATCGGTCACTCGGCCCCGGCTTGGTGCTTCGTGCCGTGTTCCTCGCTGGTCTCCCGGACGCTTCAACGCTAGGGAGACCTTTTTTAAGCCCAAACCTCTACTTCTTCAGTTCCCATCCCATGGCACTCACCAAGCAGCAGAAAACCGAGCAACTCCAAGACATCAAGGAGAAGCTCTCGAAAGCTTCATCCGTCATCTTCACGCACTATATCGGCATGAAGGTGTCCGACGTGAGCGATCTTCGCCGCAAGCTTCGCGCGGGAGGCGCCGAGATGAAAGTCGCGAAGAAGACGCTTATCCGCATCGCGGCCCAGGAGCAGGGACTCCCCGAGTTCGAAGACGCGATGATGGAAGGCCCCGTCGCCTGCATCTTCAGCTACACCGATCCCATCGCCGGAGCGCAGATCGCCTACAAGTTCGCCAAAGATCATCCGGAGGTCTCGTTCCTCGCCGCCCTCTTCGAAGGCAAGCTCCTCTCGCAATCAGATGCCGTGGTCCTCGCGCAGATCCCGGGCCGCCAGGTGCTGCTCGCGATGTTCGCTGGAATGCTGCAATCGCCGCTTCGATCCTTCGCCCAAATCTGTTCATCGCCGCTCTCCGGCTTCGCCCGCTCCCTCGCGGAGCTTGCAAAGAAGAAGGCAGCCGAAACTCCGCAATCTTAATTTCTCATTTCCATCCCCCTTATTTTTATGGCCGACGCCACCCTCGTGAAAGAAGAGCAAGCAGTCATCGACGCGCTCGAGAAGCTGAATGTCGTTCAGCTGAATAACGTCGTGAAATACATGGAGCTGACCTACGGCATCTCCGCCGCCGCTCCCGCCGCAGTCGCTGCAGCACCCGCCGCAGGCGCAGCCGATGCCGGCGAAGAGAAAACGAGCTTCAACGTGGAGCTCACCGATTCCGGCGCACAGAAGATCGCCGTGATCAAGGTCGTCCGCGAGATCACGGGTCTCCCGCTCGGCGAGGCCAAGGCTCTCGTCGATGGTGCTCCGAAGATGCTCAAGGAAGGCGTCGCCAAGAAGGACGCCGAGGAGATGAAGAAGAAGCTCGAGACCGCTGGAGCGAAAGTTTCGCTCAAGTGAGAATCCCGGATTCAAAGAATCAAAAGCCCCGCCTCAAGCGGGGCTTTTGCGAAGTGCGTTCCGCGCCGCGTCACGGGTTTCTCGCGCTACTGCCATCGCAGAGACCGCCATCTCCGGCACAATGCTCGGCCATCGCAACCACCCAGGCTCAATTCCGGTTGGCAGCAAATCCCCTCTTGGAGCACTTCGCCTGCTCACACAATCAGCCGAAGAAATCTCTCCATCAGCAATTACCTTTGCCCAACGTTGAGTCTCAGGTTCCGGCGGCTCATGAGCGAGTTGAGAATTTTGACGAAACGGAGACGTGAACCAATCGGGCAAATCAGTGTCTGGATGAGCCATAACCGAGGAGATGGGAAAGGAAGGTCTCCCACACTATCGCCACTCGTCCGTTTGTCAATTACCCAAACTCTACAGGAAAACCTCTGGCCTCACTGAACGGGCAGAATGTAAGGTCTGATCGCTTCATTGCAACTCTCCAGAGCTCGCTGGAGATTTTTAATGAGAGGCGGAACCTCAGATTTCCTGTCACTCGCCCAGCGCGACTCGAGTTCCTTGGCCTGCTCATGCGTCGTCCTCAAGAGTTCGATGAGTCTCGGCGGACAGGCTGCCAAGAATTCTTCCTTATACATCGTCTCAGTATCCGTCGCCCCTTTCGCCGAGTTAAAGATCGCCTTGAGTCCGTCATAGTCGCACTGCCTAATGGCATCCGCGAGCTTACGAGAAATATCGACGAGAGTCGGACGGACGAGCGTATCTACCAGCTCGCGTGCGGGTCCTGCTCGTCCTATCACCTTGCCGCCCTCGTGGCCAGAAACAGCTGGAAAACTATCAAGTATTCTGTGAGCTCTCGCGACTGTGAGGAAACCTCGGGTTTCAATCTTGGATCTGGGATCATGGGGGCCTCTACTTTCACTCGCTATGCCCCGTGAATCAGATCCATGAGGTGACATTGGCCAAGCGCCGAAACCGGGAGTGGGAGTAAGCATAGGTGAGAGAATTGAAGAATGTCGTATATCAAGATATCAATTTCCTGATACTTGTCAAATATAGGATGCGGCTGCAAATATTGGACTGCATTGAACGATAGATCACTATTGGAAAACACCGCCAACGCAGGAGATCCAATTCTCAGAGTTACGCTTGAGGCGCAGGGGACGCAGACAGGTGCTAAATAATCACAGACCGACAGGTTTCCAGTGCTGCCCTGATGCTCCCAAGCGGACTAAGCATTTCATCCCTCTTGTCGCTCGCGAGCAGTGTCATCGTAGATGTCGTAGCATTCTGCAGCGACTTTATGGCAAGTAAAAATGATTCTGGATACATGTCCTCTAAATGCCCATCACCTAGTATGGCTGTGGATATCTGATTCGCCCTGAGGATAGCATGATCCATTTTTTTTGGATCGTCGCAGAGAAGAATTGCCTGATTGAGAATCACTCTGATTTTCCGAAGCTCCCTATCAACGAGATCAACTTCCTCCATGAATGGAAATTCGGGCTCCGCAGACGCTACTCCTTCCCCGGAAGCACCTTGTGCGAGCGTTGCACGTGCTGCAAAGGCAATTTCTTCGGTTTCATCCCTCACCACAGCATCTGAGCCATCTCGCTGCACGGGTGGTGCTGCTTCGGCTTCAGGTGGTCTCGAAGCTTCATCTGGTGCTGGTGCAGGATGAGCGGAATTCACAGCGAAAGGATTGGAAAATATGAGGCAAAATCACAAAATATTTCGACGCTTCGGATGCTCACTCCCTGACCATGGGATCGAGAGAAGATCCATTGTCATTAGCTGGCAATGGCGGAGGGAGCAAGTTTCTGTTGATTGCATCCCTACACAAATCTAAAGCATTCAGCATATCAAGAAAATCTGCATCATTGATCTCATCCGCTTGTTCGGCAGTCTTTAATCTGAGCTTGTCGCAAACAGTTCTATACGCCCCCTTCATGGACCTGGAAACCAATTGGTCGCAGCCCTCCCAGAACATCGAATCATTGCCTGCCATCCCCGTCACATCCATCACACCTTTAATGGCTGCCTCTTTCCTCGACCGCCTTTCCGCAGTTTCGAGTCCGGGTGACATTGCCTCATCGCATTGGAGATAAACCTTCATGATACTTTCGCTGAGATGGCGATACTCCCTCTGAAATGCAGTATTAATTTTCGCTTGTGCGTCATATGGGCGTCCACCCAAATCAGCAGTCGCCGCAGGAGCTGTCGAAGGAACAGGGATCCCTCCATCTTTCATTGCATCAACCCTCGTAAGAGAAGAAGTCAATTTGTCGGTAATCACTTCACGACACGCCATCAAAGCAGTAATGAGTGCCGCAAGAGGGGCAGGCTCATTTATTGGTTGCTCAAGTAACTGATGGGCAACATTATTCGCCGTCTGCATTGAAAGCCGTATCGAAGCCGGGCACCCTGTCCAGAATTCCGTACCATCCTCCGCCACACTCGTCACATCAATCGCTTTTTGGACAGCCTGTCTCAACTTCTCTGCATCGGCGGGAGCATCTGTGTTTGCAGCAGCACAAACGCGGAGAGCAGCAGAGATGGAATCGTTGTGTCTCCTATATTCTCTCTGAAAGAAAGCATCCCATTTTGCGTTTTCATTGTTATCACCCGCCGCTGGAGCTGCCGAAGGAATTGCATCTCCACTTTTCACAACACCAACCTTCTTGAGGGTAGATGCGCCAAGCACGCGCTGCGCCGAAGCACCGATTTGAGCAACACCAGCCGCAATGGGTCGGTCTGAAGCGGGAGGATTTTTCAGAATAGCTCTATCAATGGCATCCGGCTCTCTCGGTGTAACCTTATCGTAACGCGTGTCAGCTTTTGGAATAAATGCATCAGCCATAAATAATGGGGAAAAGACATAGGGCATAATAACTGTATTACTTACATTTGTCAAATGCTCACTTTTGCGCATTGGCAGTGGGAAATTTGACAATATCTAGGTTTCCGACTACAATACCCGCAAGCAAGTCCTTCAAACCAGTCCTATCGGTCCCCGAGAAACATGGAGGAAGGAACATTGCACTTTTACTTCCTTCTTTCTTTTTTATGGCTGATCAGCAGCTCACCTGCCGCGATTGCGGGAACACGTTTGCCTTCACAGAGGGTGAACAGGAGTTCTACGCATCCCGGAACCTCAGCGCACCGCAGCGATGCAAGGATTGTCGCACGGCACGCAAGTCGCAGCGCCTCTCTACACGCCAGATGTTTCCGGCTGTGTGCGCGAAGTGCGGCGCACAATGCGAGGTCCCGTTCCAGCCTCGACCCGTCGAGGAGGGCGGCAAGCCCGTTCTCTGTAAGGATTGCTTCATGGCGCAGCGATCCGCAGAGGGAAAGTGATGGACCGAATTCTTATCCTCGCTTTTGGAAAGTCCCTCTCGCGCAAGCGGGGGGGATTTTTGAAATATTTAATAATTGATATTCTCTTTCTTTGTCAGGATGAGGTTTGCCCTTCTTTCTCAGGGCGAGAAAGAAGGGCGAAGAAAGCGCTCCGCGCGCCAAAGGTAGGCTACTCAGAGTGTGGTGTTGCTGATACCTCTG
>CAIJNU010000025.1 GCA_903822115.1 uncultured Candidatus Peregrinibacteria bacterium | reverse complement strand
GCTCGACGCCGTCGCGGAGCTCTACGGATCGATCATCAAGGCGGGAGTCCACCGCGCGCCGTCCATCAAAGTCGCGGAGATGGCGAAGGCCATCGAGACCGCGCAGCGGGACATCAACATCGCCTTCATCAACGAAGTGGCGATGCTCTGCGGAAAAATCGGCATCCCGACGAAGGACGTCCTCGACGCCGCGGGAACGAAATGGAACTTCCTGCGCTTCTCGCCCGGCCTCGTGGGAGGACACTGCATCGGCGTCGATCCGTACTACTTGGTCGAGAAGGCGAAGCAACTCGGCATGACAACGCATGTCATCGCAGCGGGGCGTGCCATCAACGACGGCATCCCCGCATACATCGCGGAAAGCATTGCCGCGAAACTCGGCAATGTGAAGGGAAAGCGTATGCTCGTCCTTGGATTGACCTTTAAAGAGGACATTCCCGACACACGGAACAGCAAAGCGCAGTGCGTGGTGAAAGAACTGATGAAGCTAGGCGCTGAGGTCGAAGCTCACGATCCGTTCCTCGCACCGGAAGCCATCAAGAAACTTGGATTCGTACCCGGTTCGCTCGAGAAAGGCCCCTTCGACGCCATCCTGCTCCTCGTCACGCACGCGCAGTATCGAGAGATACCGCTTCAATCTTTCGTGGACGCGACGAAAGACGGCGGATTAATCTTTGATCTGAAGTCGGTCCTCGATGGGGAGGAGATTGAAGCTCAGGGGAGATCGTACCTCGCACTCTGAAACAACATGTCAAATGCCCCTTCCCGATTCGGTCCCAAAGCATGGGCGACCTTCGCGCTCGCAGGGTATTTGGGCATCCTCTTTCTCGTCGTGGCTCTCACACTCGCGCCGTATCGATGGAATTCGTCAGCTCTCCTCCATATCGATACCTCTCTGGCACTGCAGCATCCGCTTCCACATGGTGTCGTTATCCTCTCTATACCGGGCTATGACGGCATGCAGTACTACCAAATCGCACGCGATCTCCCCTCGCTCTTCTCGCCCATACTTTGGTCCAAAATTGCCGCGATACCGCCGACTGCCTACTGGCATCAGCGCATTCTCTTTCCGCTTCTCGCTTCTGCGCTGTCCTTTGGACAGGAGAGATTCCTACCGTTCGCCCTCCTCTCCATCAATCTCGCCGCTCTCATTCTCTCGTTTCTGTCCGTTTTGACCTGGAAGAGAGGAAATGCAACAGCAGCTTTCGCACTCGGTCTCTGCCCGGCCGCCATGGTCGGGTTACACTTCTCTCTCGCAGAACCTTTGAGCTTAGTTCTCATTACCATATTCCTTATCCGATTCGTCGAACGAAAGCGAATGGATGCACTGGGAACCGCCCTGCTCTGCCTCAGCGTTCTCTCGCGCGAGATCAATGTATTTCTGCCCGCCGCATTTCTACTTCTCTCCCTCTGGAAACGACAGTGGAGAGACGCTCTGCTCTGCCTTCCCCCCATTATTATCTTCGCCCTATGGCAGGGAATTCTCTTTTCCATCTTCCATAAAATTCCTTTCCTCGTCAGCGCCGGAAAGCATTCCGTCCCCTTCCTTGCGATGGGGCATCTGCTCCTTGGCCAGCTCGGATACAACCGCTACACACTCTCCTCTTTCGCACTCTTCTTCTTCTTCGTATTGCCTTCAATCATTCTCGTTCTGGCGCATCTATTTCACTCCAAGCATTTGGATGCTATCACAATTACACTCTTCTTCTTTTTGCTCGTGATGTTGGCAACTCCAATATTTATTTGGAGTTCTATCACAAGTATTGGAAGAGCGATCACGCCCGTGTACCCACTGTTCATGGTCTTCGGTTGCCTGAACCCCGACAAGCGTGTCACGATCCTCAATGTCCTGTTGATTCTCCTGGGGCTCTCTACAGCGCTGGGATTGGCCTTCAGCCTGCACCCCTTCGTCCTTTCCTAATTCATGCCCACCCTCTCGATCATCGTTCCCGTATTCAATGAAGAGAGAACGATCGTGGCCATCTGCAATACTCTGCATGGCATCTGTCCGGAAGCGGAGCTCATCTTCGTCGACGACGGATCGAGGGACCAATCACTTTCGCTCCTGCGCGCGCATGCCCGACCGAGCGACATCGTGCTCACGAAGGCGAATGGGGGGAAAGGCTCGGCGATTCGCCTCGGCCTCACACACGCAACTGGCGCGTACACGATCATTCAGGACGCGGATCTCGAATACGATCCCAAGGAAATCTCCCTCCTCCTCGCACATGCCATCGCACATCCTGGACATGCCGTCTTCGGCTCGCGCTTCCTGAAAAAGAATCCGAACCTCTATAAGAGATTTCTCTGGGGAAACAAAGCCATCACCTTCTTCATCAACCTCCTCTTCAAAACGAAGCTCACGGACACATACACCTGCTACAAGCTCTTCCCCACGAACGTGATGCGATCGCTGCCACTCGAGGCAAACGGCTTCGAGCTCGAGACGGAGCTCTGCTGCTACCCTGCTCTACGTGGAATCACCATCGACGAAGTCCCCATCTCCTACCACCCTCGTTCGCTGGAAGAGGGCAAGAAAATACGATTCAGAGATGCGTGGAACGGCTGTCTTATGGCGCTTCGGCTTCGCATCCTGAAAAGCTGAAATAGCCTACTTCGTTCGTTGAGAGAGTATTGAACAAAGTTGAGGAGCCATACTCGTCGCGACTGCGAGATGGCCATCGCTGTTCCAATGTCCGACATGTGTATCGGAGAAACCGTGTAAATAGACGTTTTTTGACGCAGCATATGACGCTAGCAATGGAGCAAGTGAAAGGACATCGAAACCATGTGACTCCCCCAGTGCCTGCAAGCGCACAACTGGACTGGAAAAATCTGTAATCTTCCCCGCAATTCTGTGTGATGGATCTGGATCCACCTCCTCACTTCGATCACCAATAGCAACAAGGAAGGAGGCTTGATTCTGCTTGGTATCCGATGCCATGGCGACGATGAGCGCATCGGTCACATCCCAGGCTTCGCTCCAATCCGCAGATTTCGGAAGAGAATATGCTCCATCTTGAAGATTGTTCTCATCTCCTGATGTCGTCTGCTCACCGGCTTTCATCATCTTCAAACGCTGATAAATGACCTGGGCCACTCGGGAGTGATCAATGAGCGTGTGAAACACTCTAAGGGGAAACGATGTCTGCCATTGAAAAAAAGGGGTCTGCCGGAATTCATCGTTTTCAATAAGTTTTCCATTAAGGAGTGAGAAATATGGTCGATCCAGTGTGTGTGACCATGCGACAGTATTGCTCTGCACATCGTTGCCAGGGAAGAAGACGAGCACTACGACATCCGGCTGGTACGCCAAGACTTTCTGACGGAGAAGGATAAAATCCTGGGCAGTGGAGTAGGCATCAATACCGAAATTCAATGTTTCGATGTGTTTCCCGTGTGCCCCAGGGCAAGCAGAAAGAACCTGCTCTAAGAGAGACAGAAATTTTTTCTCTTGTGCGACTTGATCCGCCTCCACGTAGGAATTCCCCAAAAAGGCGATACGTAGTGTGCCTAAGGGTTTGGGCAACGTGTGTTCTCGATCCAGAAAACCTTGTGAGTTGACCTGGAGAAACGCTTCTCCCTCGTCTCGTTGCCACATGGCAGCGCCAGGCTTGAGTCCGAAGCCGAGGTCAGGATTGATGGTATGAAGATATGGGTATGAGATGCCACAGAGTCGCAGCAAAACCTCCATGACTAGGGTTACTACAAAGAGGGCAGCAAACATCTGCAATGCAAGAACGATGAAGAGGTTTCTACGGGGCATCGGCGATTGCAAAACCGTTGTAGACTATGCCCTAGCCCCCTCTCACACCAGCGCATAATGGTTTTCCAGTCCCTTCCATACCTCTGTCTCTTCCTGCCATGCGTTGCCTTAGCGCTCTTCCTTTTGCCCAGAAAGAAAAGGCCGGCTCTTCTACTCATCTCAAGCTATATTTTTTGCGCTCTCTGGAGCATAGAGGCTG
>CAIJNU010000024.1 GCA_903822115.1 uncultured Candidatus Peregrinibacteria bacterium | reverse complement strand
GCCTGAAGCATCGTCTGTGTTTCCTCAAGACTGCGGCCGTCTTTGGTTTCGACTCCGCTTTGCTTCTCGATGTCTCGAACAAAAGTCTGAACATCAATACTGTCGCTCTCGATATCGCTGCGCGCAATGTAGATATTTGGTACGACGAGGAGATCAATTCCGGAAAATGCTCGCGTAAATTCATCGTAAAGTTTTTGTGTGCGGTCGTGCGTGTGCGGCTGAAAGACGCAAACGATTCTTCGTTTTGGAAACGCCTCTCGCATCGCCGCGATCGTCGCGCGAATTTCCACGGGATGGTGAGCGTAATCGTCGATGACGGTTACCCCTTCCCGCGTCGTTCCCTTCTCTTCCATTCTTCTCCATGAGCCTGTAAATCCCTGCAAAGCTTGCGCTGCTTCCGCTGTGGGGATCCCAAGCTCAGCAGCTGCTGCCAGAGCGAGGCGTGCATTCTGCCGCATATGCAGTCCGGGCGTGCGAAGCGTGAGCAGCGGGAACGCATCAGCATCTATAACCTTTCTTCCCGACTCCATTGCAAGTGCACAGCACACGGGATCGGAAAAATGCGTGATAACAACGCCGTCGCTTGGCAAGTTCTGAAGGAATTCCGCAAATGCTTCTCGATACTCCTTGAGCGAAGCGTAGTAATCGAAGTGATCTCCGTCGCACGTCGTGAGAATGATGATGGACGGTGTGTAGTGGAGGAAGGAGCGACGGTACTCGCAAGCTTCAAGAAGAAATATATCCCTCTCTCCCTTGCGCCAATTTCTTCCGGAAAGCTCCCGCATCTTCGTCCCGACGATGATCGTGGGATCGCGATTGGTTTCTAGAAGTAATCGACCCAACATCGCCGTCGTCGATGACTTGCCGTGCGTCCCGCACACCGCGATGCGCTGTGTAAACTTGCTGAAAATTTCCCCAATGGCTTGTGGATAGGAGAGGGAACGCACTTTGAGTTCGAGCGCTCTCGCTCTCTCCGGAGCATCAGCGGGAATCGCTTCCGAATAGACGAAGAGATCAATTGTCGGATCGATCGCTTTCCCGCTCTGATCAAAAATCACATTGATTCCCTGAGATTGCAGATCATCCGTGAGCGCGCTCGCGGAGCGGTCGCTTCCGCATACGGCATGCCCGTTCGCTTGCATGAGCGCCGCATACGCGCTGAGTCCGATCCCTCCGATGCCGCTGCAGAAGATCTTCATGACGACAGTATAGAGCATGCGACGGAGAGAAAATGAAGGTAGAATGACCCGCGATGCCGTACCGGGATCTTGAGCCCCTCTCGAAGCAACTGACCATCGTCGTCGGCCTTACGGTCGTGGGATTCATGGCGTTCGGGCTTGCCCTTTCCTTCTATCGCAATGTCCTCTTCGAGCAGACCATGACCGAACTCGCCAGCCAGAATGACAAGCTGCGCAATGAGAATGCCCAGAGCCAAGCTGATCTCGATTACTTCCGATCCGCGCAGTACAAGGACAAGTATGCGAAGGAAAGCCTCGGCAAAATCAATCCCAGCGAACACGTCCTCATCATCACGGAGAATGCGGCGCAATCGGGATCAGGCGCGCTGGCGCAGGAACAGAAAGCGAGTGAGAAGCAGGCGATCTACGAGCAGTATCTCCACGATCTACCCGTCATCCAGCACTGGCAGCTCTACCTCTTTCACAAAGACCAGATCGATCAGCTGAGAAAAGCGCTGTAGAGGTTTTAGCCAACCCGGCATCGTCCTGCATACGGCAGGACTTCGCCTAGGAATCTGGCACTAGATTGAAGTGATAATCCCGGCGTAGTTCAGCGAAGCTGAACGAAGCCGGATGGTTGCGGGGGCTGGATTTGAACCAGCGACCTCGAGGTTATGAGCCTCGCGAGCTACCAGGCTGCTCCACCCCGCGACGAGACCAGGAGTATGGAGGAATGCCTTTTCTCTTGCAAGCAAAGAATATTCTAGTAGTATGCCCGGGCTATGGCACACAAGAAAGCTGGAGGCTCCACATCGAACGGCCGAGACAGCGTCGCGAAGCGTCGCGGTGTAAAGCGCTTCGGAGGCCAAACGGTGAATGCGGGGGAAGTCCTCATTCGCCAGAAAGGCTACGCATTCCGTCCAGGAAAGCACACGCACGTCGGAAAGGATTGGACGATTCATGCAGATATCGCAGGTGTTGTCCGTTTTTCTAAGAAGCGTATTCCGAAGTTTGACGGTGTCCGCGAGCGCTGCACCATCGTCTGCGTCGAACCGGTTGCGAAGTGATTTCGCAATTTTTCGATTCCTAGCTTCCTGATCCCTCGGGTATGATACGGTCATGGATGATTTTTCCATGGAGGCCGGGGCGCCCAGTGAAGGATCCGGCGGTGCTCCTGAGGAACTCAGCGAACAAGCCAAACAGCGATTCGCTGCGGCTGCGGCAGCGATGAAGGTGATTGCGCGCGAGGAGAAGCGCAGCAAGAAACGAGATTCGCGCGTTGCCAGAACCATCGTGCAGTTTCTTTCCGACGAACGGTACACACACCTCTTCGTTCTAATTTCCCGTCTCGTCGCTCGAGATTGTCCTTCCATTTTCATTCTCGCGATCCTTTCTCTGATCAGCGAGGATTGCCAGAGCGTCGTGCAGGAGT
>CAIJNU010000023.1 GCA_903822115.1 uncultured Candidatus Peregrinibacteria bacterium | reverse complement strand
TTCGGGCTGCGTCGTAGAAATGAAACCAACTCCCATTTCATCTTTCAGCCGACGAATGGAACGAAGAAGCCATTCAGTTTTGCGAAAGAACCTATCGAGCTTCCAAACGAGAACTATATCGATTTCCTTATTCTTTGCCGCCCGGAAGAGTTTCGGTAATTCTTGCCGCTCATCAATGTCCGATGCACCAGAAAATCCTTCATCAATATAGATATGTTCTTCATCAAGCGTGAACTCTTCAGCATGAAGCTCGAGCCATTTTTTCATCTGATTGAGTTGCAAGTCTTTCCCGTATTTCTCAGCCTGCTCTTGCGTGCTGACGCGGACATATAACGCCACACGTTTCTTGGGGATCACTACATCGCTCATGGTCGGTAAGTGTACCAGTATACAAGTCTGAACAACTCTATCCGTTATCTTCGATACTTCTCGAAGTGCCACCTTTGGAGCGTTTGGATCACAAGCTCTAGAGCCTCAGATAGCCGCTTCAGTCGGAAACTCTCCTCGAAGTTGGGCGCTGCGTAGACTTTCCGTCGCACATCCTCCATACGCTCCACGAGCTTTCTGATGGTCGAGAGGGACCGTTCCCGTGTACTGAAGTCCTGCCGGATAATCCCCGTCCACAAGAGTCGAGCGAAGGCATAGCTGCCGTCGTGTTTGTAGCGGTCGATGAACCGAAGGCTCGGCGCTGGCTGTTTTCCGGTGTCCGGTAGTGGGATATAAGTTTTGTTAGTGCCTATGGCGGAGGAGGTCTTTTTCGATGACATTTCAGGCTTGGGGAGGGAGAGAAATCGGATTGCGATCCACGGCGTTGTCCTTCAAAAAATCAAGAGCGCGGAGGTACGTGAGCGTCACCTTCGGGTCCGTATGCCGGAGCATCCTTTGAACGGAGAGGAGATCGGCCTTCCCCACACTGAGGGTCAGAAGCGCCGCCGTGTGCCGGAGCGAGTGCGCCGACAACCGCGGCTTCTGAATCCCTGCCGTTCTGAAGTAATGCCGCACCCGCTCCTGGATGGTCTTTGGGCAGATCCTCCCTCTGGCCAAGTTCCCTATCGCAAGAAACAGGGGTTCCCGCGTGTCCTGAATGACTCTTGTGGAGAGATATGCCTTGATAGCCGTATGAACGTCATCTCTGATTTTCGCATCCGCTATACGGCCTCCCTTGCCCTTCACGCGCATCACGGCGCAGCCTTCGACGTCATGGATGTCCTCGACGTTGCAACGGCTCACCTCAATCGTTCTTAGACCAAGGACAGCGAGCATCGACATCATCGCAAGATCGCGCTTCCCGATGACCGTAGATGTGTCGATCACCGTAAGGAACCGATTGGCCTCTTGAAGTGTGAGGACGGCGCGGGTGCTGTCATCTGTGACCCGTGGGAGCCGGACGCAAAGGGCGGGATTCGGGACGTTGAACGCCTCGTGGAGGAATCGATAGAAACTCCTGAGCACAGCCAATTTTTTCGCCACCGTTATGGGCTTGCAGCCACGTTCCTCTAGGGATCTCCGGAACGCGATGATGTCGAGCGCGGTCACTTCCCGTACTCCCTTGCCGACCCACTGCCCGAATAGGCGGAGTTCGCAACGATAATCCTGCTTCGTCTTCTCGCAGTTCTGCTGTGTCAGGAACGGCGACAAATACTCCTCCAGCGATACAAGAGGAGCGTATGAGGAAATGCCGCCGACGATGGCGAGGGAATTTTCGATGATATTGTGGGGGATGAATTGATCGTAACTTGGGACGACGGGGTGTCAATTTTGTTCTATCTGAGCGGTAACGGCTTGCCGTTGAATTCTCTAGCTGCGGTCGAGATCGGCATTGATCTTTCCGTAAAACTCACGGGCATCCGCGAGCGCGAGGTTGAATGAGAGAGCGTCCGGATAGGAGCAAAGCTCCAAGTCACCTTCGCAATACGTGAAGATGGCACGGACTTCTGCGCTGTACCAAGCACAACAATATGGTTCC
>CAIJNU010000022.1 GCA_903822115.1 uncultured Candidatus Peregrinibacteria bacterium | reverse complement strand
TGGAAAATTATGTAATGAGGAAAGCAATAAATAGCTTCTCAAATTTTATCTGAAAAAGTTTCATCATCTATTCCGCAGCTTGCATGCGCATCATGTGGCTGTACTCGCCTTCGCGGATTGCGAGTTCCGACTGCGTGAGATTATTCGCCTTCAAATCTCTGACAACGTTGAACGAAATATCCAGCAGAGGCATTGGATCGCTTGGAGCAGCGGAGTTTCGCTGCGTGACGATCGGATAGAACTTCTTCTCTCCTTTGTGGGAGTATGTCGTGAGGAGGCGCACGTCCGTTGCGAACACTTCGCCTATCGCGAGCATCATTGTTGCGATCTTCGAGAGGGCTTGGTCATTGAATGTATCCCAAGTATCGATCTTTCCCGCGACTTCAACGTTGATGTGAACGATGGGCGGATGAGGTTGAGGTCGATGTTTTCGATTGTTGAGAAGCACGTTGCGAGCAACCGTGAGCGCATCGATGTCGTTGCCCCTTCCCGTTTTCACTAAGACCGCCTTGTTGCGCGGAAGCGCTTCGAAGCCGTCGCCGTAACACACGAGCGTTTCCGCATGATCCAGGTGGAGCTCCTGTTCCGCATGATCCATCGTTTCGAGTCGTCGTCGTTGATAGAGGGTGTAGGCGATGTTCCAAATGCTCTGGTAGAGCAGCGGCCCCCTCAGCGAAGCCGCAAGGCTGGTCGCCTTCTTCAAGATACCCAGCACATGCTGAAGAATGTCGGGATCGACGATGTCATTCGCGCCGCCGTCCGCGGCTTCGATGCGAGAGATCTCTCTCAAGAAGTACGCCTCCATCGCGAGCGCGGTTTGCAAATCGCGATACATCGGAGCGCCCACCCCCTCGAGGAGTTCGGCGGGAGTCTTATGCCCGACGTAACGATCGGTGGCCGTATCATCGAGAGGCTTCGAGAGAAATCCCGTCTGGAAGACATCGGATGGTTTCGTAAATTTCTTCCCCGTATTTTCCATGGCGACGATGATCTCTTCCGTGTCCAACACCGTTCCGTCGGGGAAGACGAGTCGCTCGGACATGTCATCCGTATTGGTCATGCCATGAATGACGATGAGATCCTCGGGATTGAAACGATTGCGGACGGCTGCCGCTTGCACTTCCACAGCCTCCAGCGCTTTCGCGTCATTGCCCCCATGCGCGGCACACCCGTGCCCGTGTCCGGACCGGTGGCCGAGCGCGAAGAAGATGGCGGGAATACCCGGCGTGTTGTATCGCGCATCCAGGACGACGCCATTCAGGCGGTTCCAGAACGCGGTGTTGCTCAAGCTCGTATCGACATTATTTCCTTCCGTGCGGTTGAAGGTGATGGTGCCGATGGGGTAGCCCTTTCCCTTGCTCCCATGCACGCGACCGTCGATGCATTTCGATGCGAAGATTCGCGGGGCCCTGGCGCTGAATTCCTGGATGATCTGCCTCATCGTGCGCAGCGTATCCGCGGATTTCACGTTCTCTCTCAGATATGTCATCAAGAACAGTTGTGCTTCTTGGATTTGAGGATCGGAGGAGGTGGGTGCCGACATACGTTCAGCGGAAAGGGGAATCGAGAATACGAAGTGCTCCTCTTGTATAGAAATACGACGGAAGAATCAAGACGGTTGGGCGTCGTCAGGGTTCGATTTTGGCTCCAAAGCCAACTCTTTGTCGATGACCTGGCAGATGGCCTCAACAACTTTTCCAAACGAGGCCATCCAGGCGGATCCTTCCTGATCTTCCCTAATGCGACCCCTGAACCAAGGAATGATCTCCATGATTCTCCTTACGAAGGTGATTGCCCTGGTGTTGATCAAGTGGTCGGATTCTCTGAATGTATCCACAGCTCCTCTTGCAAGACTGGCATACAATCTGATGGCTCCGAGTCTTTCTCTCCATTCAGCATCGTCAGAGATATCCATTTCTCCTCGCAAATCGTTGAGGACTTTCGCGATCCCCCCGCGGAGATCACCCTCAACAGTTATTGCGATGTCTGATTTTCCTGCTTTGGGTACGGATGCTTTGATTTTTACTCCGTTTTTCAAAACGCGTGAAATAATATGATCGAGGATGTCGACCTTTTGCGCTTCTGCCTCCGGCGCATCTGTCGAGAACATTGCTTCTGCGTACTCCGTTTCACGACGTCTCAACTCGTTGGCGAATGTGCTGTCATCTTTCAAATCCACCGAGAGGTCGAGGGGGAGGGAGAGGCGGGGGTCTTGTGGTTTGGTAGCGGTTGATGGATACGTTTGGGTTGGGTAGAAGCGTTTTTCATTTTGGTGCGAGTAGGTCGTCATGATGCGTACGTCTTGTTTGAAGACATCGAAGACTTCGCGCGTCATCGCAGCGATACGCGAGAGCACTTGATCATTGAATGCATCCCAACTGTCGATCGTCCCCGTCGTTTCCACGTTGATATGAACGATCGGTTTGTGCCCCTGTGGCTTCTTGCGTCGATTTCCCTCCAATACTTTCTTTGCCACGAGCAGCGCGTGTCGGTCGTCACCGCGGCCGGTCTTCGCGAGGATGGCTTTGTTGCGGGGGAGAAGCTCGAACCCTTCGCCATAACATACGAGAGTTTCGGCGTGCTGCAGGTGCTCTTCCCTCTCCCTCCCATCCGTCATTTCCTCGAGTCGGTTCCTCTGGTAGAGAGTGTAGGCAATATTCCAAATTGTTTGGTAGAGCAGTGGGCCTTTCAGGGTCTGAGGCAGGCCTTCCACGCCTTCGAGAATATCTTGCACGGCTTGGAAGACAGCGGGATTAATTATGGAGTTCGTGCCACTGTTTGCCGAAGAGGAAATTTCACGCATCAGGAACGCTTCCATCGTGATGGCAATTTCGAGATTCCGATACATGGGGGCGTTGCCTCCCTCAAGGATTTGTCCCGCAGTGAGGTCTCCAGTATGTCGCTGCATTGCGGCGTCGGGGAGCGGTTTATCGAGAAATTGTTGAGTAAAGATATCGGATGGCGTGGTTACTTTCCTACCCGCTTTCTCCATTGCCTCGATAATCTCTCCCGTATCCAGTACCGTTCCATCGGGGAAGATGAGGCGCTCGGACATATCATCAGTATTCGTAATTCCGTGGAGTGCGTACACCTCATTGGATTCATATGCTTCACGGACCGCGCTGGCATTCTCGGCAACTGTCTGGAGTGAATTTGCAATGACCGTTTCTTGCGGAAGCGTTTTTCCGTCGGCATCTTTCGATTGTGCGGCACATCCGCCACCATGGCATGCCGTATGAGCGAGAGCGATGAAGAGTGCGGGTGTTCCCGGCGTGCGCCAAGCCGCGTCGACGGCCTTCTTATCCATGCGTCGCCAGAAAGCCATATTTCCGATACTGGTATCCAATTTACATCCTTCTGTCCGAAAGAAGTCGATGCTTGTCGGCGGGTAGCCCTTCCCTTTACTGCCATGCACGCGTCCATCGATGCATTTGAGAACGATAAGGTCGGGCGCTCTCATGCGAAACTCATTGATGATGTCACCCATGCTCATGATGGTCTCTGATGCTCCTACATTCTCGCGCAGATACAGCTTGCAAAAATGGTGTGCCGCTCTCTCCTCATCCAGTTGACCTTGTGATTCTATGTGCATGAGCTTACTCAATTTCTCTCGGAATCCCTGCTGTCTATTCCTTATTTCTGTGTTGGCGCTTGGTCCGTGCCAAGCTTCTCTTCCCTCTGCCAACTCTGAGCGGTTTTTTGGCGTATGAATACTCATGAAAACGTCGTTATTGATGTGGCAAGGTAAGTATTTTCAGGAAAAAATCAAGGGGCTAAACAGCCGGATTTCCTCAAAGGCAAAACAAAGGTTCCCCTCCAAGGGAGGGGAATTTTCACATCAAAGAACCGTTTTGATGGTGCTTGGTGATCGAAACAATCCCGGCGCAGTCTCGGCGGAACGTAGTGAAGCCGGACGAAGCCGGATGGTGCCCGCGGCAGGATTTGAACCCACGACCCCCTGGTTCGAAGCCAGGTGCTCTATCCAGGCTGAGCTACACGGGCAGGCGGGAGGAAGTATAGGAGGTTTGGAGAGAGAGCGCAGGCGGATTTTTGATGTTTGCGCGCAAGTGCATCTCTTAGGTTCATTGTCTGATGATGGCGTTCTCATAGCAAGGGTTCTTCTCTTTCTTTGTCAGGGCGACACACATCGCTTTTCTTTCTCTGAGTAACATCCACATTTGGCGTAATCATTGTCCTTCTTTCTCAGGGCGAGAAAGAAGGACGAAGAAAGCGCTCCGCGCACCAATGCTAACGTCGTTCCATCCCCAATAATGGATAGTCTATTTCTTGATCTGTTCTCTTCGGAGCTATGCCACCCCGTGGTGCGCGGCTCCGGCCGAAGGCTTTTTTGCTCTAACACAAAAAATCACACCTACATGGCAGGAACGCGCACCGAACAAGTTCTTTCCCTTCCAGTCTCAAGTACGTGTGAGATAGTGGTGCGCGGTCACTGAGAATTTGTTTGTTGTGTGTTAAAAATTATCAGAAACAACCTCAACTTCACTCAACGTGACAGGCGTATAATGGATCCATGCGGTCTGATGACGATTCGTTTGACGAGCCCCTCTCCTCTCGCCGTGCACTCGAACGTGCGGACCACGGGAAGGCGGAACGAAATGACGACAGGCAGAAGAAGGGTTTGCAGAAACTGAAGCTCGATGTGCTCAAGCAGAAGCTGGATACGAAGGGCAAGGCGAAGGATTCCTCTCTCGATGATCTCGCTCGTCAGGTGCAGGACATGACGACGAAGACGAGAGTGCAGGAGGCGAAGCAGGCCGTGGAAGAGGCGGGGACGAAACCGAGTGGGGAGAAATTGATTCGCAAAGAGCAGCAGGAGGAAGCGGCGAAGCAGCAAACGCCCTACGAACGCACGCCGACGAATTTGGGCTAAACGTACTCTTTCCTTGCGAGTGGGCGGGCGTTACACTTCTGCTCTGTCTGATGCGGCAGAGAACGATAATTCATCAGTTCATTCTCACTCGTTGGGGAGTAGCCAAGTGGTAAGGCACCTGCCTCTGGAGCAGGCATTCGGGGGTTCGAATCCCTCCTCCCCAGCCACG
>CAIJNU010000021.1 GCA_903822115.1 uncultured Candidatus Peregrinibacteria bacterium | reverse complement strand
CCATGTATGCAGACCGCACGAGGCAACAGAGAAGGCATCGTTCAGCGTGAACCCTCGGCGAATCGTGCCGTCGAATTTATGCGGTTGCGGATCGGAAGTCATTTTGAGGCATTGCCGCATCACGTACTGCGGCGTTATAGGTGCCGTGTTGGGATGTTCGATGCCAATGTCTTCGATGAGACGATAATCGCCATCTAGTTCAAGGAAGCCGTCTTGCTGATATTGCTTCCAAGCGCCGGAAAGCTGCTCCCTCGTAGGCTTCTCGCTGTCGAAGCAACTGTATTGCTGCCAGACGGCCTTCACCTGCTCTTCCTCCGTTGGTTCGTGATTGCAGTTCATAGTCGTGTCCTTCTGGTACTCATTTTCACCGTCGCGGATCGTGAAGCTGATACGGTAGGTTTCAGTTTCCGCTTCCTGCGGATCGGAGATGGGAATGCCGTCTTCTATAATTGACCTGAGAGCGGACATAGGAGTTGGGGAGGAAAAGAAATAAGAACATCTTTGTGTTATTCCTGAGCTGAAATCTCTTTCTTCAGTTTCTCTTCATCGTAGCCGTTCTCACGCATCCACTGATCGAGTGATTTCCATTCTTTCGCGGCCTTGACCACCGGATCGGAGTTGAAGAGGGAAGGTTTCTCGGGGGTCGGCCTCCCGTAGCAAATCGTCTCTGCCCGTAGATTTATGCCACCGCGTATGATGCCGCTGTAGCGGCAGTTTGAATGCTTTTCAGTCACGCCCTGCCTTCGTCCCTGTATGCAGTACACGTCATGGCAGTAATCAGGAAAGTCGTCGATCACCATCGCGCCGCGCTTGGCCTTTGCTTCCTCCTCATGCTTTATCCTGAGTCTGTCAGCTTCCAACTCCGATTCTGATCTTGGATCTATATCCCGCTGTCGATCGTGATCCCAAAAATGAGGAGATTTGCATGCCGCAATGATGCTTCGTTCGATTGCGTTATCGGTATCGTGGCGATAGCTCTGATCTAATGCGGCAGCCCACTGAGCCGCCTCTATTCCCACGGCATCCTCCCAGAAAAATGCGCAAAGTCGGCGCACGACGTACGCTGGATCAACGCCCAAGATTCGCATTCGCGCATACACCTGTATGGAACGGTCAATCATGCCCAGCCTCATGAACTTCGTCAACGCTGACGTGGTTATGCTTTTTTCCTCTGCTGTGCATTTTCTGTGCCGGGCGGTTCCGATGGTTGAGACGGGGAAACGTTGCGGCTGCTGTTCTTTTGTCTGACCGAAAAGATCTTGTTCCATAAAAAAATGTGGGGAAGGAAGTCTTGATCGTCTTCCCTGCGGCGGCGGGGTCAAGAGAATTGCGCCGTATGCATCACCAAAGAAACGGGATCAGCATTTTCGTTCGTTTACGGTAGCTTGGATATTGATGCGGGAACTGCTTCATCATGAGCCGTTCCTCCACACTCGCGCTGTACGCGAAATAGAGGAAGGAGACGACAGCTGCAAAGAGCCAGAACGGACCTGCGACCAATGCAGATCCGAGCATTGCGAGGATAAACCCCGTGTAGATCGGATGGCGCACCATCCGGTACGGCCCGGTCGTCACGAGTTCGTGCCCTTCCTTGAGAGACATCGGCATTCCCCAGTTGCGTCCCAGATGCCACCGCGCCCATACCGCAAGGGCGATTCCGGCGACGCATAGGACGATGCCGAGTACATTGACAACTGGATTCTGCGGAATGACTTCGATGTGCCGAATGAACGACCGGACACCGTTCAGTTGCAGGAGCAGGATGATGGCGACGGTCAACGCGGCTCGGAATTCGACTCCCTGCCGCCACGAGGATCCCCGTACGTTCTTTTTAGCCCCCAGGGCGGAGATCCACCAGTACGCGAGGAAGACGATCCACAAGATGCCGATGAGTGTGAGCGATAACGGCATGATCAGGGGGATGGTAGAACTGAAGGATTCTTCTTCATAGAAGATGCGTAGACCAGATCAAGGCACACACGGCATTGAAAAACTGAGAAGTCACAACGGAACAGCGTCTCGCGTCTTGTCCCGCATCGCGGACACCGAAAGTAGTAACGGTATCCGTTGCGCAGGTTCGTCAGCTTTGCGACCGTACAGACATCTTGGGAGCCGATCTGGAGCGTCGCGGAGAGGGCATGAGCCGGAATCGCGGCTTTCACTTGCCGGATGTGGAGCCGTGGACAAGTTTCAAGAATATGACGCATGATACCGTGGAGCTAGGAAGCATCTTCTAAATCGTTAGGAGCGGAGGCACCCTGATTCACCTGCTGATTCTGAGCGAAAAAGGCGTTTTTTGCCTGGATCGTGAAACGGGGACCGTTGAGATCGCGGAGTGCCTGTATGCCCCGGAAGATCTGCTCATCGGCGCTCTCGATGCCGCAACGAATTTCCCTGAGGTGCGGAGCGGAGATATCCAGTGTCTCGTAGTGGCCTTTCTCGTCGATGTTATATTTTCTGACTTTGAACATCCGCTCATACGATAGTGCTCGGCTGTACGCCGCAGTGACGCGATCGATCAAAAGCCGCCGAGACATACCAACGATTCCAAACTCTTCCCGAAGCCCGAGATGCACCTCTTCCACGAACGGTCGGAAGTCATCATCAGCATTGAGGGTGGGGAGACGACCTTGTGCGACACCGTACTGCGCCGCCCAGCGCAACATGGCATTCCCGTATTCCTTCTCTTCCTCGGGCGTTCGATTCTTCTTTTCGCGGAGACGGAAGAATTCCTCCGAGATTCGTCCCCGATCAATCTGATTCAAAACAGGCTGCTCCTGCATTTTCGGATTGCCATGAAGTGCTGGAATCGTAGTTTTCTGCTTCTTTGCTGGCTTGGAGGGCATGCTGCCATTATACCAAATCAGCATGCTTTATCTCACTCAACCCCTGCACGGAAAGGGTTGAGTGCCTCCGTCGTCTGCGCTGTGGTGTTTTCTCTTCCAGCATGACGAGCTTACCGTTCACGACCCGCGCCTTGCCTTCAAGGACAAGCCGTCTGGCTATGCCGTCGAGAATGGAGAAAAACTCTCGATACGTTTCAAGCTGCTTTGGAGTGAAAGTCATAGAGATGGGGAAGAAGCTATTTCCGAGAGCCGTCTGTGTATTTCGACCATTGCGAAGGTGTCAAGTTTGCAATACTTCAAGAGATTTAGCCGAATCTCTTCCCGCTCCGCCTCCGTCTTCTCGAACGAGCGGAACCACGAGAGTGAAGCACCTATCCCCTCATGGATCGGCAAATCCTTATAGGAAAGCTCCGGTACAACCACAGGGAGAACCTTTTTGATGGAGCAGCTTCCATCGAACCGAAAGTCCACGTAGTGCTGCTTCGTGAAGATGTCCATGAGATCAAACATCCGGTCATTCAGATCCATCAGGAACGGCGCGTCTGCGGGATACAAATCAGCCATTTCTTTGTTGCAGCCACGCTCGAACGAGTCATTCCACGCAATCACCGTCCCCGTGTTCCCGAAGTGCTTGCGCAGCGATGCGATCACGCCGGGCATCGTGTTTCCGTACTCCGAGGCAAGGTATTCCTCATGCTCCAGCTCGCCGCCGGGAGACCGGAGCACGTGGAGCGAATACTGGAACGGCATCGTGACGTTCGGCTTGAATCCCTCGAAGGGCGGGATCGTGGAAGAGAAGGTTTCGTAATCGAAGAAGTAGAGCGGATACGTGAGCCCGTCGAGCGTGGTCTTGATCGCTTCACGGTCGATGATCGGCTCTCCGGTCTTCGCCGAATGAACCTGAAGAGTCTGGGACGTATTCAGCCGCACGGTGTCGGGAACGTCTCTAACAGTGCGAATGCCGCTCACGTAGAGCTCCCGCGCCTTCTTTGCGGTGACGCCACGAAGAAAGAAGACGGAATAAGCAGGGAGGTCGGGATAACAAAACTCGGCGCAGGGGCAATCCTTGGGTCCGCGTCTACAGGGAAGCTCCTGCAGCGTCGGCTCGGTCGTACGTGCGAGGAGCGCCTTCGCTGAGACGATGAGGCCGGAAACATCGGACGCAATCCCAGAGACGGGTTCCGTCACATCTTCGATGGTCAGGAATCCAGTGGGGTCAATTTCCTTTCCACGCACGTACTCCCGATTGATGTGCACAACGGATGTTTTTCCGATCCGGTAGCCTGCACGCTCAAAGGCGAGACGTTGGAAGCAAACATCATGTAGATGTTCATCTTTCACCTGCGTCGTACCCTTCACTTCGAGAATGTCCCAGACTTTACGCTTCGGGTCGTATCGCAACACGTCCGTCATCGCGAGCATGCCATCGGCGAGCGCCGTCGCTTGGAACAGACACGTTGCGCCCCGATCCATCTCCTCCTTCGTCATCTGTGCCCCACGCTCGTGGAATGCTGTGACATGTCTTCCTTCCGGGAAGAGCTTCTGTGCGAGGACTTCAACAGCCTGTCCTTCCTCAATCGTCCAAGCATCCCCAAGGCTGATCGGCTTCTGTATCTCTGCTTTGCGATGCTCCCAAAGCCAGAGGTAGCGGGGGCACTGAAGGTACTTCAGGAAATTAGACTTTGTCAGGGTGGGCATAGCAGTTCAGTGAACGGGAACGTGGAAGATTGTCTGATAGAGGCTCATCCAATCGGCGGCAATCTTCTGTTGCGCGTCCTGAATGGGCATCGCACCCGAGCAGACACGGCTATGCAGGGCATTCTCCAACCTATCCTTATCATGGAAGCCGGGACTCGGGTCGGCGGCTTCCGGCCAAAGATTCTTGATGTCGTTAGAACCTCCGATTTCGAGAGGTATGAGATGATCCACCTCGTACGTGCTTCCATCGTGGCTCGTGATGCCGTACTCGGCAAAGACTTGGTTCTTCGTCGCTTCCGAAACATTCCGAACGGTCTTCGTGTAGCCGGAGACACAGACGATTGCCTTGGTCGCATTCGCAAAGACCGCCCCCGGCGTGCAGGAGGCATCGGGAAGATCTCCACGAACCTGACAAAGAACAACCGTATTGCTCGTGCTGACAGGGCGGCTATGACTACTTTCCGACGAAGAATGCATCTGACCGCACTGAGGATAATGGGGAATGCACGTGACGGAGAGTTTCGTACCATCTGCACAGCGACAGCCAGAAACACCACCATGTTTCGCGCAGCAACCGCTGTACGCTTGTGCAGCCTGAATGCCGCAGAACAATACGACGGTGAGAATTGAGAGGTGCATTTTCATAGCTCAGCCGTGATGCCCTTGTCCGAATGGGACTGGATCGCT
>CAIJNU010000020.1 GCA_903822115.1 uncultured Candidatus Peregrinibacteria bacterium | reverse complement strand
GAAACCGTACAAAATCATCCCGAAGGAACTCGCGTTCTATCGTCAGATGAAGCTCCCCCTTCCCCGCAAATGCTTTCAGGAACGACAGCGCGAGCGCTTCGCCCTTCGCAATCCCCGCCACCTCTGGAAACGCGACTGCATGAAGTGTAGGGAACCGGTGGAGACGACGTACTCGCCCGAGAGACCCGAAACCGTCTATTGTGAATCCTGCTACCTTCAAGAAGTCTAATACTGCAGGATTCACCCTGAGCGAAGCCGATCCCGAGCTTGCCGAGGGAGAGGCTGAGTCGAATGGGCGAGAAGTGTTAGTATGGTGCCATGCCTCAAACGCGTATCTGCTCGATCACGGGCGAACCCTTCGAGATTTCGGACACAGAGATCGCGCAGTTGAACGAGAGAGGCATTCCGCTTCCAACCCTCTCCCCTACCGAGCGTCTGCGCAAAGTCATGGCATCGCGCAACGAGTGGAAGCTCTACCGCCGCACGTGCGACAAGACAAAGGAGGAGATTATCAGCGCGTACCCGCCCGAGAGTCCGTTCACGGTCTACCGCAACGACATCTGGTGGGGGGATTCGTGGGACGCACTGACGTATGGACGACCGTTCGATTTCAACAAACCGTTCTTCACGCAGTACGAGGAACTCCAGAAAGTCGTGCCACGGGAAGGGACGTCCGTCTTCCGCAGCGAGAATTGCGACTACAACAGTCACATTCGCGATTCGAAGAATTGTTACATGAATTCTCTGATCGCAACGAGCGAGGACACGCATTTCAGCTACTGGATCGAGAACGGGAAAGACGTCGTCGACTGCATGCTGACCAACGCCAGCACGCTGAGCTACGAGTGCGTCGATTGCGACAAATGTTACGACGTGACATCGCTCGAAGAATCCAAGAATTGCAATGATTGCCACTTCTGCTTTCAGTTGATCGGATGCGACCACTGCCTCCTCTCAAGTAATCTCACAAATCGCTCGTACTACCTCCGCAACGCCCCCTGCACCAAAGAAGAGTTCGCCGCTGCGAAGACGGCGCTCCTGTGCGGGTCGTACGCAAAGTGGCAAGAGGCACGATCGGAGTATCTGCGCATGCGCGAAGCATCCATCCACCGTGCGTTGCACAATTTGAATTGCGAGAACGTGATCGGCGATCACATGTACAACGCCAAAAATTGTCTGAAGTGCTTCGACGGACACGACGCCGAGGACTGCGCACAGAGCATCTCCATGGCGGATACGAAGGATATCATCTCGTGTTATTCCGCCGGCTGGCCGCGCTGCGAACAGATCTACTTCTCATCGGTCTCGCGCGGCTCCATCGATCTCGCCTTCTGCCGCTACACCTTCTTCGGGAATGATCTGCGTTACTGCGACAGCTGCATCTCCTGCAAGCACTGCTTCGGATGCATCGGACTGCGGCACAAGGAATACTGCATACTCAATACCCGATACACCAAAGAGGAGTACGAGAAACTCCTGCCGCAGGTCATCGCGCACATGACGAAAACTGGAGAGTGGGGAGAGTACTTCCCGCCCCACACGATGCCCTTCTCCTACAACGAATCCGCAGCCCAGGATTACTTGCCCCTCTCTGAAAACGAGGCGAAGAAATTGGGATTCACGTGGCGCGATAAGCCCGAGGAAATTCCCGTGGCAAAGAGAGTGGTCGCAGCCTCTTCCCTCCCGGACAACATCGATGACGCAACAGACGATCTTCTGCAGTCCGCCATCCAGTGCGAGAAGAGCGGTAAGCCCTTCAAAATCGTGAAGCAGGAACTTGATTTCTACCGCCGCATGCACCTCCCCCTCCCGCGCCTGCACCCCATGGAGCGCCATCGAAGTCGGATGACACGACGCAATCCGCATCAGCTCTGGAGCAGGAATTGTGCGAAGTGCGGGAAGGACACGTGGACGACGTATGCGCCTAAGCGACCGGAGTCAATCGCGTGCGAGGCGTGTTATTTGAAAGAAGTATATTAGTGCCCGGCTTCGCCCTGCGCCTGCCTGCCGGCAGGCAGGGGCTATGCCGGGGCATCCGGCTCCTCATGATTAATCGCGGCGTAGCGAAGCGAAGCCGGATGAAGGAGGTATACTGATGCCAATGCAACACACCTGCCGCCAATGTCAGACGGCATTCGAAATATCCCAACACGATCTCGCTTTCTTGGAAGAAGTTTCTCCGATTTTTGCAGGACAGAAGGAACTGATTCCGCCGCCGACCCTGTGCCCGGAGTGCCGGCAGCGCAGGCGTTTGAATTGGCGCAATGAGCGAACGCTCTACAGGAGAAATTGTTCCTCCACCGGAAAGGAGATCATCTCCGTCTACGCGAAGGAAAAGCCGTATAAGGTTTTCGATAATGATGAATGGTTCTCGGATAAATGGGACGCACGTTCTTTCGGTCGCGACTTCGATTTTCAGAGACCTTTTTTCGCCCAGTTCCAAGAGCTTTTCCTCGAAGTTCCACAACTCGCCCGTTCAGGCTCCGGCAATCAAAACTCGGACTACACGAATCAATGTGGATGGTGCAAGAACTGCTACCTCATCTTTGAAGCGGATTTCGATGAAGACTGTCTCTACGCCAACTACCTCTACGATTCGAAAAAGTGCGTGGACAATCTTCAAATCACGCGGTGCGAACTCTGCCACGAGTGCATCGACTGCATCAATTGTTACCACCTTCTCTTTAGTCAGAATTGTCAGAATTGTTCTGACTCCTGGTTCCTCACACAATGCATCGGCTGTTCGGAGTGTCTGGGCTGCGTCAATCTGCGCAATAAACGCTACTGCATGTTCAATGAGCAACTGACATCGGAAGAATATGGAGTTCGTCTCGCGAAGTACCAGCTCACATCCCGTTCAAAGATTTCCGAATTACGCGAAACATGCTCTGCATTTGCGAAGAAATTTCCCTGTAAAGCGCTGCGCGGCACACAGAATGAAGATTCCACAGGAGATTACCTCTGGAACACGCAAAGATGCGTCTCCTGCTTTGATGTCCAGGAATCGCAGGATTGCAAGAATCTCTACAACTGCCGCCGCATGAAGAAGGTGCAAGATGTGACGGTATTCGGCTCACTCAAGGGAGCGGAATTCTGCTACGAAAATCACGAGATCGGAGATGGCGCGCGCAACATCGCCTTCTGCGACCAGATATTCACCGACGTGAGCAATTGCACGTACTCCAAACTCTGCGTGAATGGCTGTCACGACCTCTTCGGATGCATCGGCCTCAAGCATGCGCAGTACTGCATTCTCAACAAGCAATACGCCAAGGAGGAATACGAAGAGTTCGCAGAGAAGATCGTCGCGCACATGCGCAAGACGGGCGAGTGGGGAGAATTTTTCCCGGTGGAGATCTCTCCGTTCGCGTACAATGAGAGCGTCGCGCAGGAATACTTTCCGCTTTCAAAAGAAAAAGTGATCGAAAGAGGATGGACATGGAGAGACTCCTTCGATGACATGCCGAATGCCACAAAAATCATTCCCGGTCGCCTGCTTCCCAAAACCATCAACGAAACGCCGGATGACATCTTGCAGTGGGCAATCGAGTGCGAGGCAACCAAGCGACCATTTAAAATCATCAAACAGGAATTGGATTTCTACAGGCAACTGTCACTGCCGGTGCCAACACTTCATCCCGATGAACGACATCGCCGTCGGATGGCCCTGCGCAATCCCCGTCGTCTTTGGACTCGCCCCTGTTCAAAATGCAGGATGGAAATCCAGACAACATTCGCTCCCGATCGCGAAGAATCCGTTCTGTGCGAGGCGTGTTATTTGAAAGAAGTATATTAGTGCCCGGCTTCGCCCTGCGGGCTATGCCGGGGCATCCGGCTCCTCATGATTAATCGCGGCGTAGCGAAGCGAAGCCGGATGAAGGAGGTGTACTGATGTGGATTGTGGGGTTTGAATTGTGAATTATGCAAACAATCACAACATACAACCAATGCACAATTCAAAATTCTCACATCACCCATCATGTATACTTGCTCCCAGTGCACAAGACCTGCCGCCAATGCCATGCCGACTTCGAGATCTTCCCCGACGAAGAGGCGTTCCAGAAGAAGATGGTCTTCAAATTCGCAGGCAAGGAAATTCATCCGCCCCTTCCCGTCTTCTGCCCCGCGTGTAGATTGAAACGGCGAACGTGCCACCGCAACGAACGCAACTTCTACCGACGCAAGGGATCACTCACGGGAAAGGAAATCGTGTCGGTCTATCACGAGGAGCCGCTGCCGGGACAGAATCACAAAGTCTACACGCACGAAGAATGGAACGCCGACAGCGTCGACATGACGGAGTACGGCCGCGAGTTTGGCTTCGAGAAACCCTTCTTCGAACAATTCGCCAAGCTCCAGAGCGACGTTCCACGTCTCGGCATGATGGTGATCGGGAACGAGAATTCTGACTTTACCGCGGGAACGGGCTACTGCAAGGACTGCTACCTCATCAACTCCTCCGAATACTGCGAGGATTGCTACTACGGAAAGCTGCTGCAGAGCTGCAAGGACTCCGTCGACTGCTCATACCTCTACGATAGCGAGCTCTGCTACGACTGCTTCTCCGTCTACAAATCTTACCACTGCGTCTCGCTATCGTTCTCCACAAACTGCCGCGATTGCTTCTTCTCGCTCAATCTCGTCGGCTGCAGCAACTGCTGCCTCTGCTCTAACTTGCGCCAGAAGGAGTATCACTTCCGCAACGAAAAGCTGACGAAGGAGGAGTACGAGAAACGCGTGAAGGAGTTCTTCGGATCTTCCGAAGGAATGAAGAAGATGAAGGAAGAGCTGGAGAAACTGCGGAAAACGACCCCGCACCGCTTCGCGAACGTCGTGAATTGCGAAAATTGCACCGGCGATTACATCGAGAATTCCCGCAACTGCCTCGACTGTTACGACGTGAACGAGAGTCAGGACAGCCGATACGTGACCGTGGGCGTGAAGGTGAAGGACAACTACGACTGTTCGAATATGTACATCAAGCCCGAGCTCGCCTACGAGACGCTCGGAACGATCGAAACCTACAATACGGCCTACTGCCTCTTTGTATTCCACAGCCAGAACCTGCTCTACTGCGAGTGGTGTTTCCATTGTCGCGATTGTTTCGGCTGCAGCGGACTGCGCCACAAGAAATTCTGCATCTTCAACAAACAGTATTCGCAGGAAGAATACGAACTTCTCGCTCCAAAGATCATCGCTCACATGGAGAAGGAAGAAGAATGGGGACAGTATTTCCCGCCATCCCTCTCCGCATTCGGTTACAACGAGTCCCTCGCATTCGAATATCTGCCACTTACGGAAAAGGAAGCGCGTGCGGAGGGATACCACTGGAGGCATATGACCGATGCCAAGCTCTCCGTTGCCAAGACCATCCCCGCCTCTCTCCTTCCCGATCGCATCGAAGACATACCCGACGACGTTCTCAACTGGGCCATCGAATGCGAGGAGACCAAGCGACCCTTCCGCATTATCAAGCAAGAATTGGAGTTCTATCGTAGTCAGGATCTTCCCGCACCCCGCCTCCATCCGGACGTGCGCTACGATCGGCGGCTCAGCTTGCGCAATCCGCGTCATCTCTGGAAACGAGAGTGCATGAAATGCGGGAAGGAGATTCAATCCACCTATGCGCCTGAGAAACCGGAAAAAATATTGTGCGAGGAGTGTTACTTGAAAGAAGTGTATTAGTATTCAGTATTGAGTATTCGGTATTTTAGATGAATACGTTTGGTTTGTGCTATCCTGTCTTCCACAATGAGAAAGAAGAAATCTCAGAGTGTCGCGAAGAAGAGGCACGCGTTCCTGCGGGAGTTTGCTTTCATATTGCTCGGCCTCTGTCTCTACACGATCTTCTGGGAACAGACGATCCCCGTTTTCAGCGCGGTGTCGTACCACTATGACGATCATCAGAAGCAAATCGGATCCATGCCGCTCTCCATCGATTCGAACGGCGACGTGCTGACCGCGAATGTCCGCATGCTGCTCTCGCCGCTGCACCCCGTGCACTTCACTATCGCCGCCGACGATTGTTTGAACCAGCTGACCATCAATGGCAAGGAAGTGCTGAAGAAGAAGGACGAGAGTTGCGATTTCACTCTGAAGCAAACCGTTGACCTTCGCCAATATCTGAAGAGTGGAGAGAACTCCCTGCGCTTCATCGTCGAAGATTACGGAGGAAAGGGGGGAATTGATATGCAGCCTTCGGCAACCGATCCCGTCATCGTTCTCCAACAATTCCTTTTCTTTGCCATCATCGGACTCGGCATTTTCGTTGTCAGTAAGAACATACGAAGATTGAAAGGCTCCATGCTGCCCTGGATGTTCTTTGGGGGAGTGGTCGCGCGATGGTGGTACTTCATCGCCACCCCCGCATCCGTACGTTCCCACGATTACGATGCGCATTTGGAATACATCTTGTACGTGCTGCGCCATTGGAGCATTCCCTCCACCATGCAGGGATGGGAATCGTTCCAACCCCCGCTCTACTATTTCCTTTCCGCGCTCTGGTTGCGCATGACGTCGATCGTGGACATAGCCGGCATCAACATGGAAGCGCGCATGCAATTGCTCTCGGTGTTCCTATCAATCGGCACCCTCGCAGTCGCCTTATGGATCGGCACGATGTTCTATCCCGAACAGAAGAACAAATGGAAATTCGCGCTCTTCGCGAGCCTCGTCGCAGTCTCCCCCTCGCTCCTCCTCTTGTCACCGAGCATCAACAACGATTCCCTCCTCCACCTTCTCGCATTTCTCTCCTTCGCCCTGCTGCTGCGTTGGTGGAATACGAAAGGGAGAATCAGCCGCGGCTTCTGGATCGCCGCTTGCGTCACCATCGCTCTGGGCATTCTCACGAAGAGCAACATGATCCCATTAGTGGGAATCGCATGGATTCTGCTGGCATTGAAGAAAATAAGTTGGAAGGAGAAGGCGATTCTCTTCGGGATCTCCGCCGTCATCTTCCTCTTCCTCACCGATTGGCTCTACCTGCTGCGCTACGTCACCGAGGGGAAACTCACCATCGTCGGCAATCTCAACACTCTCTCGAGCGGTCTGCTCGTGAAAACTTCACTCTCCCATCTCTTCGCCTTCCCGCCCGTCTTCATCTTCCAAAATCCGTTCAACGATCCATGGGCGGACGCTCTGGGTCGCCAGTTCTTCCTCACCTACCTCTTCCGTTCGGCTTTCTTCGGCGAGTTTTCTTTCTATCCCCTCCTCCATCTTGCGCAGGGAATGCTCGCTCTCGCGCTCCTCGCCGTTCCGTTATTCGTCTTCGGTTTCTGCCGCGATATCGTGAAGAATTTTCGTCGAAGTCTGCCTCTGGCCGTCGCTTTTCTTGTTCTGCTGGCAGTTCACTTCGTTTTCCGCATTCAAACCCCCTACTCCTCGAGCGAGGATTTTCGGTACAGCATCCTCATGGTCATTCCGGTAATCGCATTCGTGATCGACGGTGCCTACGCACTGCCGAAGTGGTTGCGACGACTCGGACTGGGGCTACTCTGGCTCCTTGCCATCGCGTGCGCAGCCTTCTTCATCCTCATCCCCTTTGTGATGTAGAGTAGTCTCGTGGATCGCACCTGCCGCGTCACCGGCAAATCCTTCTCCGTGAGCGATCATGAGATGAGACTTCGGAGAAAAATCGGCATCGAGGGCGAACCGGATCTGCATCCCGTTTTCCGATTGCAGCTGCTCGGCGCGTTCTGGCAGCACTGGAATCTCCATAAGAGGAAGTGCGACAAGACGGGGAAGCAGATCATTTCGGTCTTCTCCGAAAACTGTCCGTATCCCGTTTGGCACAAGGATGAATGGATCGCGCATGCCGATCCGCCGTCCGCCGAAGTCGACCTCGCTCAACCGCTCTTCCCGCAGATGTGGGAGCTCTTTAGCCGCTGTCCCATCGCGCACAACATGGGAACCGGAAACGAGAACTGTGAGTACGCAGACGATATGTGGTACTCGAAGAACTGCTACCTGTGCCACTCTGGCTTCAAGGGTGAGGACCTTCGCTACTGTTATCGTTTCGTCAACGTGCGTAACTGCCAGTTCTGCTGCTTTGCGTTCGATTGCGAGAATTCACTCGACATCGTCAATTCCCATCACTGCTTTCGCACGCTCTTCGCCCTCCACTGCTGGAACTGCAGCGACAGCGCCTTCCTCTATGATTGCCGCAACTGCCAGCACTGCATCCTCTGCAGTAACCTTCGCAACAAATCGTACTGCATCGGAAACGAACAGCTCTCAAAGGAGGAATTCGAGAAGAGGGCGAAGGAATTCGATTTCCACTCGCGTGGCATCTACGAAGATGCGCGTCGCCGGTTCCTGGATATGATGCTTCGCCGAGCCTGGCATCGCGCGCAATTCATGGATCTCTGCGAGCGATGCACCGGTGATTACCTCTACGAGTGCAAAGACTGTACGGACTGTTTCTCCGTGACGAACAAGATCGAAGATTGCGTCAACATCATGCGTTCAGGGATCGGCGTGATAAACGGCCTCGACTGCGTCAGCCTCCTCGGCTGTGAGATCGCCTACCTCTCGTCTCTCGCGCAGGATAAATGCTACGACGTCCGCTTCGTCTACAACCTCGTCCAGTGCAAATACATGGAGTACTGCGCGCAGTGCTTCCAATGTCAGAACTGCTTCGGATGCTGCGGACTCGTCGGAAAAAAATACTGCATCTTCAACAAGCAGTACACGCCTGAAGAATATGAGAGGAAGAAAACTGAATGCGTCGCCGCAATGAAACGCACCGGTGAGTATGGAAGATTCTTCCCCGGACACTTCGCCGCGAATCCCTACGAAGAGAGCATCGCCGGTTTCCACTGGCCTCTCTCGCTTGAGGAAGGGAAGCGCTTGGGCTTCCGCATGAAAGAGGAAGAAGAACCGCGTGTCATGGACGCGCTCGATCCTTCGAAGATTCCCGACCTCTCAGGAGACGCGACGCAGGAGATCACGAAGAGCGTCTTCTGGGATGACATCGCGAAGCGCCCCTTCCAGATCCAAGCCCCCGACCTCGCATTCTCGAAAGATCTTGGTTCGCCCCTGCCAAATTCATACTACGCGCGCCGCCTGCAGGAGAATTTCCGTCTCGTCCCCTTCACCGGAGAATTGCGGAAAACCGCGTGCGGCAAATGTAAGCGCCAGGCGGAGACGATTTGGCCGAAAGAATACGATGGAAGAATTCTGTGTGAGGAGTGTTATCTGAAAGAAGTATATTAGTGCCCGGCTTCGCCCTACGCCTGCCTGCCGGCAGGCAGGGGCTATGCCGGGGCATCCGGTCCTCATGATTAATCGCGGCGTAGCGAAGCGAAGCCGGAGAAAGAGGTGTATTGAGGTTTGTGCTATACTCCCCCCTTCCATGAAACGCCGCCTTCGTCGTCTGCTTTCGCTTGCCGGCCTCCGAGAGGAGGAGGCGACGCTGTACCTTCACCTGCTCAAATTGCGGCGCGCTTCGATGTCCGAGCTCATCGCACGCAGCGGCCTGAACGTGATGACCGCCTACCGCACGATGAAGCGGCTGCAGGATCGGGGGCTTGTGGAGGCACTGAGAGTGAATCAGAAGCAATCCATCTATTCGCCGATGACGCTACGATCTCTCACGAAAAAACTCGCCGCGGAGCAGAGAAATCTGCGTAAGCTCCAACTCGCGCTCCAGGATCTCGATCCACTCCTCCCCTTCCTCGATCTCGATCGGGAGGATACGGGCGACGACAGCGATGAGCTGATCGAGGTGCGGGAAGGTCTGGACGCTTTCCGTGAGGAGTACCTGAAACTCCCGGATTTGTGCAGCGACGAATATCTCTCGTTCGGTTCGATGCAGAATTACTGGAACATCGCTGGCATGTCCGACGAGTCACCTGAGGAACTCGCATTTCGCAACAAGCGCTATCGAGGAAAAATCTACGCCATTGCACTCAACACCATTTCCAAGGAATCGGAACAATTCGCCAGCAGGGATTCGAAAGAATTGCGCCGCACGAGATTGCTCGAGTCGCTTCCTATGGGAAAGGATTACATCGGATTCACCGACGACCGCGTCTGTCACTTTGTCTGCGACATCGCGCACCCCAAGACCATCATCATTCGCCATCCCGAAGTCCGCAATCTCTACTTGCAGCAGTTTCAAGACATTTGGGATAAGGGGGTAAACGCGTAATGTTCACAGAGATCTGTGAAATTCATCATGATATATTTCGCTTCAGTAAGCCAATTTTCTGTATAGGAAGGTCCCGCTCAGCAAATGACAAGTTGTTCGCTACGATACATCCGATGCAACGTACTTGTGGTCAGTGTTTCGGCGCATTTGACGTCAGCGAGGCCGACGTAGAAATGCTGAAGAAATTCGCGCCGACATTCGGAGGAGAGACGTTCGAGATCCCCCCTCCCACGCTTTGCATCGATTGCCGTCAACAACGCAGACTTGGATTTCGAAACGAGCGCAGTCTCTACCGCCGCACCTGCGACCTCTGCAAGAAGTCCGTCATTTCGATCTACCCGAGCGACAGCATCTTCACGGTATACTGCCCGGACTGCTGGTGGTCGGATCGGTGGGACTCCAAGGAATTCGGCCGGGACGTCGATTTCAACCATCCGATATTCCCGCAGATCCGAGCACTGCAGGAAACCGTTCCGCGCATCTCACTCAACGTCGTGAGCAATGAGAATTCTGAATTCGTGAATCTCTCCGGTTACAACAAGAACTGCTATCTCATCCATGCAGGCGAGTACAACGAAGACTGTCTCTACGGCACACAAGTCATCAAATCGATTGGGTGCGTCGATACGCTCGATTGTTTGGAATCGCAACACTGCTACGAGGTGACGAATGTCGAGAAGAGCCACTCGCTCTCCTGCTCCCGCGATTGCAGCAACTGCTCCTCAAGCTTCTTCCTCTCCGATTGCCGTGGATGCAGCGATTGCCTTTTTGGCACGAATCTCCGCAACAAACGGCACTTCGTCCGAAACAAGCAGGTCACGTCTGAAGTATATGCAATCGAGCTTAAAAAAATCTCGCAGGCACTCAACGGAGGAAAACGCGAACAACTATTGCGAGAGTTTCTGGAAATGGACGAGCGGAGTTTGCACAGGGCGGCTTCGATCATCAATTGCGAGAGTGTCTCGGGGGATTTCCTGAAGAATTCCCGCAACGTCCGCAACTGCTTCGACCTCTCCTACGGCGAAGATTGCGCGTACGTCTACACGGGATTCCACGTGAAGGATCTGATGGACGTCTGCCACACGACGGACGCGGAGCTGGGATATGAAGGCATCAGTTTGGGGTACGGCTCGTACCACACACTCTTCACGCACGGATCGTGGAGCGGCAAGCGACTCATCCTCTGCGATACCGTTCAAACCGGATCGGATCTGTGCTGCTGCGTAAGCATGAAGCCCGCGACGCATTGCATCCTCAATAAGCAGTACACGAAGGAAGAATATGAAGCGCTCGTGCCGAAAATCATCGAACACATGCGGAATAACGGAGAGTGGGGGGAATTCTTTCCAACGACCTGCGCACCCTTCGCCTACAACGAAACGACGGCATTGGACTATTTCCCTCTCGCGAAAGAAGATGTCCTGAAGAAGGGGTGGCGATGGCGGGAACAACGCGACGATATGCCGGAAGTCTCGCGGGTAATCCCGGCTTCCAAACTCCCCCTCTCCATCAAAGATATTCCTGACGAGATTTTGGATTGGGCCATCGAATGTGAGGAGACCAAGCGACCCTTCCGCATCGTGAAGAAGGAGCTGGAATTCTATCGCGAGCACGACTTGCCCGTCCCGCATCTTCATCCCGATGAGCGCCATAGCAGACGCATGAAGCTGCGCAATCCCCGCAAGCTCTGGGAGCGCTCATGTGGCAACTGCCGCAAACGCATCACGACAAGCTACTCTCCCGATCGACCCGAGCGCGTCGTGTGCGAGGAGTGTTATCTGAAGGAAGTATATTGATGCCCGGCTCCTCAATATTGATCACGGCGCAGCGAAGCGGAGCCGGATGAAAGAAGTGCATTGATGAGTGATCACTTTCCACTTCCCTGATCACTCGCCGCCAATAAACCTCCTCGGACCATCGTTAATAAACCCCTATCTACCGCAGCAGAAAGGCAAAATGCCGTTTCCTTATGACACAAAAACCGGTAGAATACTATGTTGAAATACCATTGATATATGGCTTCCCCCTCCCTCCGCTTCCTGCACGTCGTCATCCCGCAAGGGACTGAGGGGAATATGAAATTGGAGTCGAAATTCCAGGAACTCCTCATCAACATGCGCAATACCTTCACGGGACGCAGGGTCTCGCTGGAGTACTACGGCTTCGATCAGTACTCGTACTTCTTCATCGTCGTAGAAGACAAGCTGTTCGAAACAATCGAGGGACTCGTCTACGCCACCTTCCCCGAAGCGGAGATCAAGGAAACGAAGGACTACACGCTCCTCTTCGATGCCAAGAAGCGCTCGCTCGCGGGCGCCGTCATCGATCTCAAGGAGCACGACGTGTATCCCATCAAGACATTCGACCAGTTCGAGGAGGACTCGACTTCGCGCCTCTTCTCCGTGATCTCGAAGATCGGCAGCAACGATCAGGTGTGGGTGCAGATCATCGCGGAGCCGGAGGATGACACGGGCCTCTTTCATTTTCTCCGACGCATCCGCATCCGCCTCGCGCACATTCGGCACTTCTT
>CAIJNU010000019.1 GCA_903822115.1 uncultured Candidatus Peregrinibacteria bacterium | reverse complement strand
TGACTCGCCATGCGCAAGCTCAGTACGACCATGCCCTCGTCATTCTCTTCCTCGAGCACGAGCGAAGAGATCGTGTCGCCGAGGCGAAGATCGCGGAATGTGTTGAACGAATCGCGCAGCTCCCTTCCAGAGACGATTCCCGTGGCTACGCCCTGGAGATCGAGGAGGAGTTTGTTCTTCCCGCGAAAAACGACCGTTCCCTCGATGAGTTCACCGGGTTTGGCGCGAAGTACGGGCGGAGAATCCTTTAGGAGTTCGTCCATCATGGACGATTTCTTCTTTGCGAGTGTCTTTGCCATAGGAGAAAGAGTGGTGCAAGTGGGAAGAGTAAGGGTCGAGGGGCGCCCCTGCACGAGCAGCGTCCATCGAGGCGGTTATTGTACTTTGAGAAGCGGCTATGTCAATCGGGTTCGTTTGGATTTAAACAACATCAATCGTTTGTCTCTCACGATTAAAGTGTGTCCTTATTCGTCTGCAGATCCTTCTCCGCTGGGAGCTTCTGTTCCATGCTCGTTTTGGGGTTGTAGATTTGGTAGTAGAGTTCGACGAGCTCGCGCGTGGGGAGACGTCGCGTCTGGAGTCTGACGTTCTGCAGGCCGGTCTCGACGAGGTTCAGTCGATCGTGTAGGAGCTTCTCGGCGGAGACGAATTCACGGTGGCGTTGTGCGACTTTCGCAGAGGAATCGTCGGGACTGATCCATCCGAAGAACTGTTCAAGCAGCGTCTTGCTTCGGACGTTTTGATCCAGCGGAATGATGACGTAGAAGCGCTTCTGCATGATGTCGGCGACGTCCACGAGCTTCTCGATGAAGTCGGCGTAGGCGAGCGTTTGCTGGCGGAGGAGTTCGTTTTTCTGCACATTTCCGAGGCCGCGCAGATGCTGAAGGTAGGGTGAGATGTTCATTTTCGATGAGCGCACGCTAATCTGGATGGGGAAGGAGAGCGTGTTCACGAACGATTGATATCCGGCGATGATCCCTTGCTGTTCGGTCTCGCTCTTGAGGTTGAAGTTGATTGCTTCAACCATCAGGATCCCACGCAGTCCGCCGTTCTTCAGCACCACGGTGTCGTGATGAATCTCCGCGATCGGCAGGAATCGCTGTGTGGAGCTGAGCATGCTCTTCTTCGCTTGTCGTACGGTGCTCTTCGCCTTTGAGGGATCGGATGTTGCCATATCAGAACTTCGGGGAAATATCGCGGAAGACGTCTTGGAATGCGGAGAGACCATCGTCGTTTTCGTCGCCGTCCGTCGAAATGCGCTGCGGATTCACGGGGAGGCGGGGAGTCTTCTCGGGAGGGATTTCTTCCTCATCCGGTTGCTTGATAGTTTGCGGCTGAACTTTCTCCTCGTATTCCTCTGACTGCATGGGGCGGTCGAGCACGGAGCTGAGTTCGTCAATCTTCTCGTGTGTTTGGAGCAGCGACTTGGCGGCGCGTTCATCGCGCTCTTTCTCCTTGTCGGTTTTCTGCAATTGCTCTGCGGCGGAGGTGCGGATGTGAATGGTGAGTCCCTGTCGCGGCGCCCATGAGCGCTTCGGCGGCTTCTCCATTCGCTCGAAGAGGAGGAGACAGATGCGCAGCAAGCTGAGATCGTTGACGCGGATGATGGAGAAGAGCACCGCGAGCGCACACGGAATCCACACAAGGACGGTCGGAATGAGTCCGAGCTGTCCGCCACTAACCTTCTCCAGAGACATGTAGAGAACGTAACTAAATCCGCCCCCGAGGGTCATGATGATCGTCTGTCGGAGCGTGAGGGGTCCGACGACGCGGTCCTCGACGTAGACGTTCTGCGGGATTTTGACGGGTTCGATCGGCATGATTTGAGATTCAATGAATCTCATTATTTTAGCACAAAACCGTCATTTCTCCAAGGTGACAGAGTCACTCGAAACCTCGTTTCCTGCGCCAAGAATTCACATCTTTGCCACTTTCTCCTCTTCGGCGACGGGTTGTTCCTTCACAGCCTCTGTCCCGCGCAGGAATTCCAACTCGTTCTTGCCCTTGAGAACCACGCGGATCGTGTCGCCCTTCCGGTAGATGCCCTTGAGGATGTGCTCGGCGATCTCCGCCTCGAGGCGTTCTTGAATGACGCGTCTCACGGGTCTCGCACCGTACTCGGGATCGAAGCCTTCCTCACCGAGGAGATTCAATGCTTTGGCATCGATGTCGATCTTGTATCCCTGCTCCTTGAGGCGCACCGCGAGCAAGTCGAGATGCATCTTGACGATGCGGCGGATGTGCAACTGGTTGAGAGCATTGAAGACGATGACATGGTCGATGCGATTGAGGAATTCCGGGCGCATGTGATCTTTGAGTTCCTGAAGGACTTCTTTGCACTTCTCTTCGTACTCCGTTTCCTCGGCCTTGGCCTCTGCCTCGATCTTGAAACCGATCTTCGCCGCTTGCTTCGTGAGTTTATCGGCGCCGATGTTGGAGGTCATGACGATGATCGTGTTCGTGAAGTCGACCTGCTTGCCCTGCCCGTCGGTGAGCACGCCGTCCTCCAGAATCTGGAGGAGGATATTGAAGAATTCGGGGTGCGCCTTCTCGATCTCATCGAAGAGAACGACGGAGTACGGCTTGCGTCGGACCGCTTCCGTGAGCTGGCCTCCCTCCTCGTATCCCACGTAGCCGGCTGTGGCGCCGATGAGGCGCGAGACGTTGTGACGCTCCATGAATTCCGACATATCGATCTTGATGAGCGCATCCTCGCGGTTGAACACTTCTTCAGCGATTGCGCGAACGAGCTCCGTCTTGCCTACGCCTGTCGGTCCCATGAAGAGGAAACTGCCGATGGGGCGGCGGACATCGCTAATGCCCACACGACTCCGACGGATGGCGCGCGCCACTTTTCGGATGGCGTCGTCCTGTCCGACGATGTGCTTGCGCAGCACGAGCTCGAGATTCGCGAGGCGCTTGGCTTCGGATTTCAGAAGCTTCGTCACTGGAATGCCCGTCATGCGTGCGATGACCTGCGCGATGTCGTCCTCGGTGATCTGTACCGGTGACCGCTTGTCTCCGTCCGCGGCGCCCTTGATCTGTTCGAGCTTCTCCTTGAGGTTCTGCTGTTCCTGCTTGAGCTTGAGCGCCTGATGGTACTTCTGATCCTTCACGGCTTCCTGTTGTTTGCGCAGGAGTTGTTCGAGCTTCTCTTCGGTCTTCTTGATTTCGGGATTCGAAGAGGCGACGGCGGCTTGCAGACTCTTTCCCGCTGCGGACTCATCGATGACGTCGATGGCCTTGTCGGGCAGGAAGCGCTCCGTGATGTAGCGCTTGCTCAGATGCACGGCGGCGGCGATCGCATCGTCGGTGATGGTGAGGTGGTGGAACTCCTCGAAACTCTGGCGGAGTCCCTGCAGGATCTTGATGGTGTCCGGCACGAGGGGTTCCTGCACGAGGATCGATTGGAAGCGGCGCTCGAGCGCGCGATCTTTTTCCACGGTGCGGTACTCATCGACCGTCGTCGCGCCGATGACGCGTAGCATCCCTCGGGAGAGGGCCGGCTTGAGGATATTGGCTGCGTCGAGCGAACCTTCCGCACTCCCTGCGCCCACAACCGTGTGGATTTCGTCGATGAAGAGGATGATTTCATTTCCGCTCTTCGATGCTTCCTTGATGATGTCGTCGAAGCGCTGCTCAAACTCTCCGCGATATTTCGTTCCCGCTACGAGTGAGCCCATATTGAGGATGAGCAGTCGGCGGTCGCGCAGGGAATCGTGCACATTTCCGGCGGCGATGCGCTGCGCCAGGCCCTCGACGATGGCGGTCTTTCCCACGCCGGGTTCGCCGATGAGGACGGGGTTGTTCTTCGTCTTGCGGTTGAGGATGCGGATCATGCGTTCGATCTCTTCGTCGCGCCCGATGATCG
>CAIJNU010000018.1 GCA_903822115.1 uncultured Candidatus Peregrinibacteria bacterium | reverse complement strand
GTTTGGTCCACTGGCAAGTTGCCGCGAAATATTCAGAGAAGGAATCATTATTCCTCCCGTACATCCCGTCGCCTGCGTACCGTCCACGATCCATCGTACGGGCACTCCGGCTTTGATCGTGAGGACGTTTGGCTCGTACCCGTATTCCGTTACGCGCATCGAAACTTCTTGGACATTGTCTTGAACTGTCGGAGCGGCGCCTCCCGTTGTCGAAGTGGAGAAGAAACTTCCCGGATCAAAGCCGGCGACGGCAAGACCGCTCGAAAGATTGAAAAGGGCAAGGACGAGCACCACCGTTCCACTGAAACGCAGGAACAAAGATGAGAATCTCCCTTTGGCGTTCGCGGAAATCGCGCTAATACCAAGTAGTGATGGCATCGTCCCAAGAGCGAACATCGCCATGATTATCGCTCCGTTAAAGAAACTCCCGGACGCGAGTGCGACCAGCTGCAGCGATTGAGTAAATCCGCAAGGAAGGAAAAACGTAAGAGCACCGAGACCAAATGCCGCAAGCGGATGATCGCTGTCTGATATGGAAGCAATACCATGCGTGAGCTTCCTCGGCAGTCGCAAGGAAAGACGAGAGGGAAGAATTTTAAGAATCGAAAGCGCAAGAGCGATCATGACGAGTGCAATCAGAATATTAAGGATGGCAGTCACCTGAGCGCTAAATGTAATGGATTGCCCCAGCACCCCGACAATTCCTCCGAACACGAAATACGACAGGAGACGTCCTACGTTAAACTGCCAGAGGGGTTGAAATTTCTCCCAAGCTGACCGTGACGGATTGCGCTCATGGTACTTCGCTGCGATTGCGACAAGTAATCCGCCTGATACGGCCATGCACGTTGATGCGCCTGCAACCAAACCGATGAGAAATATGCTCCCGAACGACAGAGCCGCGGAAGTGGAGGGGGCGAGCGAGGATATGTGGAACGCTCGCAAGAGGAATACGATGACGAAGAAGAAGAGGAGCGATGCCGCAATGTCGCGCCATTTCGTGTCTTTGGCATTCGCAATATCACCAGCACCATCGTCAGCGAGTCGATATCCCGCTTTCGTCACGATTCGACGAATCGTATCGATCGAGGGCGGATGAGCTTCGAAACGAAGAGAAGCCATCTTTGTTCGATGATTCACTTGTACCTTCGTGACGCCGTCAAGTTTCCGAAGTTCTCTCTCAAGGAGAAGCTCACAACTCGCACACGTCATTCCCTCAATACGAACTTTGAGGATACGAGAATCTGAAGAATGATTGATAGACATAGAAAGAAGGAAAGAAACACAAAAACGTAGAAAACGTTGAGGTGCACTCTTTCCTACTGATTCAACACAACCGTCGAATTACTCGTGAGTGGCGGTGGATACTCGACTCGACGAATTTTCGAAGAATCACCGACGACAAGCAAAGCTTGAGTGATAAGCGAGAAGGGATAAACCGATGCAGCCTGAATTCCATAATGATCTGTCGAGGAGCGCAGTGTCGCAGTTTCCTGGAGCTGATGAGCGCTACAAGTCGCTTCGATCGCGGATCCCACATGACTACAGTGTGTCATGCCATGCATCTCCTGATGCATCGCACTCATAGGCATGGGCATGCTCTGCGCCTCTGCCGTTCCCATGAGGCACACATTGCCGAGGAGGACGTTCAAGCCGAAGATCGTGAGGGATACGTATTTCACGTGAGCCTTTAGTATAGAGAAAAATGGCAATAGTCGCAAACTCTCATCGGATAATCTTCGTCTTCCCAGAAGCTTCGAGTCCTGCATTGCCTACTTTTTCGATTTGAGTATTTTCCCTTGCTGCACACCCTTCTTTTCCCTAGACTCCGTCGGTCATTTACACTCTGACATGTTCGCCATTGTCGATATCGCCGGGTTTCAGGAGATCGTCTCGGAAGGGATGAAGCTCAAGGTTCCTCTACTCAAGAAGGAGCCCGCGAGCGTCGTGCTTTTCGAGAAAGTCCTCCTCACTTCCGACGGTGACGATGTAAAGATCGGTCTGCCCTACGTGAAGGGGGCATCGGTCGAGGCGAAAGTTTTGTCGGAGGGAAAGGGAGACAAAATCCGCATTCAGAAAGCACACCGACGCAAGCGCTATCGAAGAGTCGCAGGTCATAGACAGCAGTTCACGGAGATTGAGATCGTGAAGATCGTGAGTTAGATGGAAGACGTAAGATGTAAGAAATGAGTTTAGCTTTCGTCCTTTCCTCTTCTGTCTTGCGTCTTACATCTCATATCTTTTCATCAGAACCGATAGCCTCCCGAATTTTCCGAACCTTCTCAAGCGTCACCCCGAGATTCTGCATGCATGCAATCGTCTCGCCGAGACGTTCGTTTGATCGCAACAGATGATTGAGGTAGCTCTTCTTGTAGAGGCGGCTCGGTAGGGAAGGGGAGGAAGCATCGATGGGTGTGTGATCATGGACGTACTCCGCATTGAGGATGCGTATCTTTGAGTCATCACTGAGCGTGAGCGTTCCATGCCGCGCCTCGCGCATTGGCAGCACGCAATCGAACATGTCGATGCCCTTCGCTATAGCCGTCCGCATCTGCTCGATGCGACCCACCCCCATGAGGTAGCGCGGAGCATCCTTTGGAAGGAGCGGGCACACGTCATCCAAAACACAGTACATGTCCGCCTCCGATTCTCCGACCGCCAACCCTCCCACTGCGTATCCATCAAAACCGATATTCACGAGTTCTTCGGCGCACTGCGTGCGCAAATCCCGCTCAAGTCCTCCCTGAATGATGCCAAAGAGGAGGGGACTTGCGTTCCCTGTCTTCTTCTCGCACAACTTCTCATGCACCTTCTTGCATTCCTTCGCCCATCTCAGCGTCCGCTCCACCGCTTTCTCGATATCCGCTCTCTTCGCCGTGGATGGCGGACATTCATCGAAGCACATGATGATATCCGCGCCGAGCTTGTGCTGGATCGTGATCGATTCCTGCGGACCGAGAAACAGCTCATTGCCGTCAAGATGGGAACGAAACGTCACACCATCATCGGAAATCTTGCGCAGTTGATTGAGTGAAAACACCTGAAATCCGCCGGAGTCGGTGAGGATCGGCTTCTCCCAACCGATGAAATCATGCAATCCGCCCGCTTCCTCCACGACCCCTTCACCGGGACGCAGGTGCAGGTGGTAGGTATTGCAGAGAAGGATCTCCGCACCGAGGGAGAGCAATTCTTCATGTGTGATGCCCTTCATGGCACCTGATGTCCCGACAGGCATGAAGAATGGCGTTTCGAGATTGCCATGAGATGTTTGCAATCTTCCACGACGGCCAAGCGCTGAATTTTTGATCAACGTAAACACGTCAATCATCGTAACACAATTCCCTAGGAATCATCGGTGCCTGTCTGGAGCCACCGAAGGATCGTCAAAATCGTCCCATTACTTCTGCGACACCTTCTCAATGATCCGATCGATCAATCCATAGTTGAGTGCCTCCTTGGCCGTCATGAACTTGTCGCGCTCGGTATCAATCTTCACCTGCTCGAGCTTCTTTCCCGTGTGCTTGGCGATGAGCTCGTTGAGAAGATTCTTCGTATTGATAATGTGCTCCGCGTGAATCGCAATGTCCGTCGCCTGACCCTCCGTGCCGCCGAGAGGCTGGTGGATCATGATCTCGGAGTGGGGGAGAGCGAAGCGCTTTCCTTTCGCGCCGCCCATGAGGATCACTGCACCGCCGGATGCCGCCATCCCCAGACAGATCGTGGAGATCGGAGGATCGACGTACTGCATCGTGTCGTACATGGCGAGTGTGGACGTCACCTGTCCGCCGGGAGAATTCACGTAGAGAGTTATGTCCTTCTTCATGTCTTCTTTCTCAAGGAAGAGAAGCTGTGCGATCACCGCATTCGCAACGTCATCATTGATCGCCGTTCCTAAGAAAATGATTCGTTCCTCGAGGAGACGAGAATAGATGTCGTACACGCGCTCGCCAAACTGCGTCTTCTCTATGACGGTGGGAACGATGAAATTCTGGATGGAACCGGTCTTACTCAAGTGCGCTGCAATGGATTGGATGCGGGGATGCATGGAAGAAGTGTGAAGTGAATGAGAAAAAGGATTTCAGACATCTGTTTCTGTCACGTGTATTCTAGCAAATTTTTGTGTTTCCCCATAGTATGCAGGAGATTTTCTCTATGTTCTGCGAGACGAATGTCATCATTCCTTGACGACGCACTGGCAAACGATGTTCTGTGCTTTGCGAAGCGATCTTCTCGGTCCTTGGTCGTCATAGTTGGACCAACCGCAAGCGGGAAAACGGATTTCGCTTTGGATCTCGCTGAGGCTTTGCAATCGAGCTCGATTGGCGCCGAAATCGTGAACGCGGATTCTCGGCAACTCTACCGTTTTCTCGATATCGGCACGGGGAAAATTCTCCCGAGCGAAATGCGCGGCATTCCGCATCACCTCCTCGATGTCCTCGATCCAAAGCAGGAAGCAACTGCTGCTGCATACCAAGTACAAGCACTGAGAACGATTGATGAAATTCATAAGTGCGGAAACTGTCCGATTCTCGTCGGAGGATCCATGCTGTACGTCAGTTCCGTTATCGATCAACTGCGATTTCCGACAGCTGCCGATCCCGCGCGACGAAAGTCTTTGGAAGAAGAGTATGAGAAAGACGGCGGTGAGAGGCTCTATCGCCTCCTCAATGAAAGCGATCCCGTGGCAGCCGCATCCATTCACCGCAACAACAAGCCCTACGTCATTCGTGCGGTTGAACTTCTTGAAAGTGCGGGAAAACCGTCGGAGGTGAAGAAGAAAGAAACACCTTGCTACGATCTTCTCATCTTTGGAATGCAGTG
>CAIJNU010000017.1 GCA_903822115.1 uncultured Candidatus Peregrinibacteria bacterium | reverse complement strand
GCCCAGGTGGCGAAATGGCAGACGCGCACGCTTCAGGAGCGTGTGGGAGCAATCCCTTGGAGGTTCAAGTCCTCTCCTGGGCACCATCCGTCTCCGCCCCGCATGTGCGGGGCTTCGCCGGGATTGTTCTGAGAATGAGCTATTTCAAGACAGGGTGCAGGATGCCGCGGCGTAGCGCAGCGAAGCCGGGCAGTCCTATCCTTCGAGAACAGTTCTCACTTCCTCCAGTAGGGAGCACCATCCGTCGTAGTTCCATGCTTTGCATGGAACTACGCCGCGATTTTGTTTATTCATTTACGGATGTCTCGGCGTAGCTTGCAAGCGAAGCCGGACAAGCTTTCCCCTCCCTTTTGAAGTCATTTCAGACATCAAACAATACGAGAGGAAATGGTATTGGAGGTATACTTCTTCTCCATGCAGCAATCCTGCCGCCAGTGCCAGCAGCAGTTTGATATCGCGCCAAGCGACCTCGCGTTCTACGCGAAGATCTCGCCGGTGTTCAACGGAAAGAAAGAGATGGTTCCTGCACCGACGCTGTGCCCGGAGTGTCGACAGCAACGAAGATACGCCATTCGCAATGAGAGAAATCTTCATCGACGCGCGTGCACTCTCTGCGGTCGAAACGGTCTTGCCATGTATTCGAGCGAGAAACCGTTCCCAGTCCATTGTGCTTCGTGCTGGTGGAGCGACAAATGGCACGGAGAAGCGAGTGGCCGCGCGTACGATTTTGGAAAATCCTTCTTCGAGCAATTCGCTGCTCTGCAGAGGGATGTCCCGCGCATCGGCCTCTACCTAGTGAACTCCGAAAACTGCGATTACTGCAATTATCTCGGCGATTGCAAAAGCTGCTATCTCACCTTCGGTTCCGTGTACTCGCAAGATTGCCTCTACGGCTCCGCGTACTACTCCAAAGATTGCGTCGACAACCTCGTCACCAGAGAATGCGAACTCTGCTATGAGTGCACCGATTGCCGGAAACTCTATCACTGCTTCCACTGCCAGGACTGCTTCCACTCGGACCACCTCCTTCTCTGCTACGACATGCTGGGATGCAGTGAGTGCATCGCTTGCGCGGGATTGCGCAACAAGAAGTATCACATCGGAAACAAGGCGTATTCAAAGGAGGAGTACGAGACTTTGAAAGCAGCAATCAACCTCAACGACGCGCAAACCATGCGGAAATACCGGGAGCAGATGGAAACCGTAAAGCTCGCGACCCCGCGACACTACATGCCAAGCAGTAGCGTGCAGAACGTGAGTGGAACTCATATCTATAACTGCAAGAACACGTTCCAGTCTTTCTATGTGGATCGTTGCGAGGATTGCGCATACTGCATGCAGACCGTGGACTTAAAGGACTGCCACGACAACAACTACACCGAGGAGAACGAACTCTGCTACGAGTACCTCGGGATGTACGGCGCGAAGAACACCTTCCTCTCGACCTTCTCCCGGCACACATACGATGTGTGGTATTCGGAGTATTGCATCAACGCGAAGTATCTCTTCGGTTGCGTGGGAATCCGTGATCGCCAGTACTGCATCCTCAATAAGCAGTACACGAAGGAGGAGTACGAGCGTCTCGTTCCGCAGATCATTGCCGCAATGCGGAAGGCCGGAGAGTGGGGGGAATTCTTCCCCGTCGAACTCTCTCCATTCGCCTACAACGAGACCGTCGCGCAGGAATACTTCCCGCTTTCGAAAGACGAAGTGCAGAGGCGCGGCTGGAAGTGGAGGGAGGAGAAGGATGAAATGCCGAAAGTGACGAAAATCATTGCGGCGGCGCATCTGCCGCCCTCCATCGATGACATCCCCGATGACATCTTGAACTGGGCGATACAGTGCGAGGCGACGAAGCGACCATTCAAGATCATCAAGCAGGAACTTGAGTTCTATCGGAGCATGCGTCTGCCCATCCCCCATCTCCACCCCGACGAGCGACACAGCCGTAGGATGGCACTCAGAAACCCCCGCAGACTCTGGGGAAGAGCATGTGGCAAGTGTGCTAAGAGCATCCAGACCACCTATTCCCCTGACCGCCCCGAAGTCGTGTATTGCGAGGAGTGTTATCTAAAAGAAGTGTATTGAGGAGAACAAAGTACAGAGTATGAAGTACGGAGTATTGATACTGCGTACTCCGTACTCCGCACTTCGTACTTCTTGCTATACTCCCTTCCCATGCCCGCCTGCCGACAGTGCCAGCAGCAGTTTGAGGTCACGCAGGATGATCTCGCATTTCTCGAGAGTATCTCGCCCGTGTTCGGCGAGAAGAAGGAATTGATTCCCCCTCCGAACCTCTGTCCGCGGTGTCGCATGCAACGACGATTCGCGTTTCGCAACGAGCGATCCCTCCACCGCCGCACCTGTGACATGACCGGGAACTCCCTCATTTCTTTCTTCAGAGCGGATGCACCGTACAAAGTGTACGAGAAAGATGCGTGGTGGAGCGACGCGTGGGATGCGCTTTCGTACGGAAAAGAGGTGAATCTCTCGGAGTCATTCTTCGATCAGTTCGCGAAACTTCGAGACCTTGTCCCCCGCCTCGGCATGCTCCTCTCTCCGGATGAGGGCAGCGCGTACTCGCCCTACTGCATGTACACGAAGCGCTGCTACATGTGCGTCTCCTGCGTCGTGAATGAGGACTCGCTCTACTGCTACCAGGCGAACGACTCGAAGGACTGTGCCGACTGCAGCAACGTGACACGCTGCGAGCGCTGCTACGAGTGCGTCTACTGTTTCAATCTCCAGACCTCTTCCTTCTGTAAAGACTGCGAGAACGGCAGCGGTCTCCTCTTCTGCCAGGATTGCAGAGGCTGCAGCGACTGCATCGGGTGCAAGAACCTCGTGAATAAGAAATTCCACGTCTTCAATCAACCGGTCGATGCGAAGGAATTCGAGGCGCTTCGCTCCCAACTCTCTTCACATGCGAGTCTGCAGAAGATCGCCGAGCAATTTCGCTCTCTCGCTCTCGCGCTGCCCACGCGCGCGTCGCACATCACCGCGTGCGAGAACAGCACCGGCGATCACCTGCGCAATTGCAAGAATATCCGGGAGTGCTTCGACGCCATGCACCTGGAAGATTGCAGCTTCGTCTGCCCGTGCCCTCAGCCGACCAAAGACGCGCACGGCGCCCACTACTCGCCGCAGTCGGAACTGATCTACGACTGCATGAGCGCCGTCCGTTCTTCGCGCATGCGCTTCTCCCTGCACTCGTGGGACAGCGACGACATCACCTACTGCGACGAGTGCTACAACTCCCACAGTCTCTTCGGCTGCATCGGCCTGCGACACAAGGAGTACTGCATCCTCAATAAGCAATACACGAAGGAGGAGTACGACGCGCTCGTGCCAAAGATCATAGAAGGAATGAGAAAGACCCCCCTTCGCTTCTCCGGAGCTTCGGAGGGGCAGGTCGGCGAGTGGGGCGAGTACCCTCCCATCGCTCAGAGCCCTTTCGCCTACAACGACACCATCGCGCAGGACGAGTTCCCGCTCACGAAAGAGGAAGTGCTCGCGCGGGGATGGAAGTGGCAGGAGGAGAAGGATGAAATGCCGAAAGTCGCGAAGGTGATCGATGCCGAGCAACTGCCCGACTCCATCGACGATATTCCCGATGACGTCCTCAACTGGGCGATCCGATGTGAGAAGACGCTGCGCCCCTTCAAGCTCATCAAGCAGGAACTGGAATTCTACCGCTCGATGCGTCTGCCCGTCCCCCGCCTCCATCCCGACGAGCGATACCGAGGACGCGTGACGCTGCGCAATCCGCGCAAACTCTGGAAGCGACCCTGCATGAAATGCGAAAAAGAAATGCTGACGACGTACGCGCCCGAGAGACGGGAGAAATTGTATTGTGAAGTTTGTTACTTAAAAGAGGTGTATTGAGGAGTGATCGGTGTTCACTGTCCACACATCAAGCCGCTCATTGCGTCTGCAGTGTGCGCCAGATACTCGCAGCGCCGATGAGCGCTCCGTGACGAGCCTGTGCGGGTTGAATGTTCACGTTCTGATGTTCTGGAAAGACGGAACGAGCAGCTATCGCCTTATGCACGCACTGTCGGAAAAAT
>CAIJNU010000016.1 GCA_903822115.1 uncultured Candidatus Peregrinibacteria bacterium | reverse complement strand
GCGCAACGTGATTCTCATTCCTCACGGATCCTTCATTTCGTATCTTGGACACGAACGCGTGAAGCGCATGAAGGCGATGTACTACGGCACGAAGGAAATTCTGGAGTGGGAGAGTGACCGCAGCATGGAACGGCAGTGGCTGGAAAAATCGCAATTGCGACTTCCCCGCGTCTTCGAGAAGCCGGAGGACATCGACCGTCCCGTCATCATTAAGTTCCACGGCGCCGGCGGGGGATTCGGGTACTTCGTCGTGAAGTCGGCCGAGCAATTCTACGAGGTGAAGAACCGCAAGTATCCCGACGAGAACGATTTCGTCATTCAGGAGTACATCATCGGTGCGCCGCTCTATATCCATTACTTCTACTCGCCGCTCACGAAGGAGCTCGAGATCATGAGCATGGATAAGCGCTACGAATCCAACGCGGATTCCATCGGTCGCATCCGCGCGGAGGATCAGCTCGCCGCGAACATCCACACGTCCTACACGATCGTCGGCAACATGCCGGTCGTCGTCCGCGAATCACTCCTTCCCGATCTCTTCGAGATGGGGGAGCGCGTGGTGGAGGTGAGCAAGTCGCTCTGCGGCAAAGGACTCTTCGGCCCCTTCTGCCTCGAGGCAATCATCACGCGCAAGCTCGAGATCTTCGTCTTCGAAATCTCCGCGAGGATCGTTGCCGGCACGAATCCCTTTATCGAAGGCTCGCCCTATACCGCGCTCAAGTACCGGGAGCCGATGAGCACGGGCCGCCGCTTGGTTCGAGATATCAAAGAGGCGATCGTGGCGGGGAGGCTGGAGGAAGTGCTGGGGTGAGGATTTCGACGAGTCCGAAGCGTGAAATTAACAATCTTCGGCATCATTCCAAATTCTCAAATCTCCATTACACTATCCACCATGAACATAGCAGACCTCCTTTCCGGTTACGATCTCAAACAACTCACGGTGGGCGTGCTCGGGGGGCACAGTGCATTGGATGTCTGCCACGGAGCGAAGGAATTTGGGTTCAAGACGGTGGCGGTGGCGCGCGGGGGAAGAGAGAAAACCTACAGCCAGTACTTCAAGACGCGCGGCGAGAAGGGATGCATCGATGACGTGATCGTCGTCGACGATTTCCAGGATGTTCTCGACGAAGAGGTGCAGGAGAAACTGCGAAAGATGAACACAATTTTCGTTCACAACCGCTACTTCTGGGTCTACTTCGACGAATATTCGCTGGTGGAAGACAAATTCCGGGTGCCGATCTTCGGATCGCGCACGCTCCTCAAGCTCGAGGAACGCGACCAGCCCTTCAACCAGTATCATCTCCTCGATGCTGCCAAGATCCGCACGCCGGAAATCTTCGCGAAGCCCGAGGACATCGATCGCCCCGTTCTCGTGAAGGCGGCGGAGGCGCAGAGAGGATACGAGCGCGCATTCTTCGTCGTGGGCAGTCCGCAGGAGTGGGAGAGTGTGGGATCGAAGCTTGAAAAGGAGGGGAGAGTAACGGCGGATTGGCGCACGGCGACGATCGAAGAATTCATCGTCGGGGCTCCGGTGAATTTCAATTTCTTCTACTCGCCGCTCACCGAGGAGCTCGAATTGCTCGGCACGGACACGCGCCGCCAGACCAACCTCGACGGTTTCCTGCGCATGACGGCGGCGGAGCAGGCGCAGGTGGAAGGGAAGATCGCGCTCAAGAGGATCGAGACCGGCCACATCGCGTGTACGGTGAAGGAGTCCATCCTCGAGAAGGCGTTCGAGCTCGGAGAGAAGTTCGTAGAGGCGACGCAGGCTCTGCCCAAGGACATCGATCCTTCCCGCAAAGGCATCATCGGCCCCTTCGCGCTGCAGGGAGCGGTCGTCGCGGAGGAGGGGCGCGAGGACATCGTCATTTTTGACGTTTCACTGCGCATCCCGGGTTCTCCGGGCACCGCATCGACGCCGTACTCCGGCTATCTCTACGGCCAATCGATGAGCGTCGGCGAGCGCTGCGCCATGGAGATCCACCTGGCCGCGCAGCAAGGGAGGGTGGAGGAAATCGTGACGTGATTTGGTTTTGGTGGACCACGGCGTTCGCGAACGCCGTGGTGGAGCTGAGGGGATTCGAACCCCTGACCCCCTGCTTGCAAAGCAGGTGCTCTACCACTGAGCTACAGCCCCAAACCGTTGCGCGTATTCTACAGGAGAAGATTCCCTGGACGAAGAATAAAACTGAGACGCCATATTTTTTCAGGCGAGTACAATGGCGGTGTTTTCCCCCTCCTATCATGCCACCACGCAAAGCGAAGAAGGGCAAGAAGAAGCCCATCAAGAAGAAAATCGCGAAGAAGAAGGTGAAGAAGGTTGTGAAAAAGAAGGTGAAGAAAGTCGCCAAGAAGAAACCCGCAAAAAAGGCGAAGAAGGCCGTCAAGAAGGCGCCAAAGAAGGCGACAAAGAAGCAGAAGGTTCTCGGGAAGATCTCTCACTATTATGATCGGATCGGTGTCGCGGTCGTGGACGTGGAGTCCATCATCAAGATCGGCGACAGAGTCCTGATCAAGCGCGGCAAGAAGGAACTGAAGCAGAAGATCGCTTCCCTTCAGTCGAATCGCGTACCGATCAAGAGCGCTCAACCCGGAGAGACCGTGGGACTCAAGGTCGATGCGGTCGTGGAGCGCGGAGCGACGATCTTCGCTTCCTGACGCTTCTTTCCCTCATCATATCGAAGAAGGCTGCGTCGGCCGGAAGAACGGTATGAGCGTTTTTATCGGAGAGAAGAGGACATCTGCGGTATTCGTGAGTTCCGCGAGGCTCCAGAAGAAGATCAGGATGGAGACGATAATGATGACGTTGTAGATGCCGCCGATGCTCTTCATCCATGCCGCTTCGCCGACCATGTCCCCGACCTGCTGCCGGTACTTCAGCATGTAGAACGATCCGATGATCCCGATGATGCTGAGCACGTAGTGTGTCATGCGGCGTTCAAGGCGTCTTCGATTTCTTTCTTCATGTCTTCCTTCGAGCGGGCGCCGATGAAAGATTTCTTCGCTTCGCCGCCGACGAAGATGATGAAGGTGGGAATGCTGAGGACGTTGAAGTTGCTCGCGACTTCGCCGTTCTCATCGACGTTCATCTTCACGAACTTCACGCGATCGCCGTACTCCGCGGAGAGCTCATCCACGATCGGCGTCATCATCTTGCAGGGTCCGCACCACGGAGCCCAAAAGTCCATGACGACGGGAACGGAAGATTGCTCGACTTCGGCGGGAAATTGCGCATCGGTGATTGCTTGTGCCATGAAGAGGGAGGGGGAACGGGAGGGAAGTATACGGGGCGGCTTCGAGTCCTATCAAGCACTATCTCCTCATTGCTCACGTCCGTGCGTCAGAATTTCCTTCGTGAGTTGCTTGCCGATCTCCACCGCGGGCTGACCGTACGGATCGATGCGGTAGAGCTTGCCGAGGAGAACGACTTCGGCCATGAGGAGGAAGAAAATCTGTCCGAGGTGGTAGCTGTCGAGACGCGTGAGGGAGATGGTGGCGTGCGGGCGCTTCGCGGAGGTGAGGGCGGCGCTCGTCCCCTCGAAGCAGGCGTCGAGGAGCTGTCCCGTCGTCTTTCCCGCAAGGTGCTGAAAGGGCGGTGGGAGGTCTTCGGGGAGGTGCAGGCGCGGTTTCTCGATATCGCGTAAGAAGAGGTGCCAGCAGCGACGCGGGCCCGCCATCCACTGCTGGAGGAGCGAGTGCTGATCCTGCGTGCCGATCGCGGCGACCGGAATCGGGTTCGCCGTTTCCTTCTTCCCGAGGCTCTCGGCGATGAGTTGCTGGTTCCATCGTGCGAGTGATGCGAGACGCTGGCTGTACGGCATGATGACGCGCACCGCGTATCCGCGCTTTGTGTCGAGGACGTACTGCACGCTCGCGAGGAGAGCAGCAGGATTGTCTTCCATCACCGGTTGCTGGCAGAGCGTGTCCATTTCCTTCGCGCCGCGCACGAAGCTGTCGAGATCGGCGTCCATGAGCGCGATCGGGAGGAGGCCGATGGGCGTGAAGATGGAGAAGCGCCCGCCGACCGGTTGGGGGATCGCGAGGATTTGGATGTTCTCCTCAAGGCTGAAGTTGCGCAGGAATCCCTTCTCGGCATCCGTGATGGCGATGACGCGCTCGCAGGCCCGGTCTTTGCGCGCCTTCTTCAGCTGCTCCCAGCAGAGGAAGAAGTTGGCCATCGGTTCGAGCGTGTCGCCGGACTTGCTCGCCACGACGACGAACGTCGATTTCCAATTGATGATGGAGAGGTAGGCGGAGAGCACGGCGGGATCGAGCGTATCGAGGACGATGAATTCCAGAGTATCGGGTCCCTCGAAGGCCTCGGCGATGACCCGCGGGCCGAGCCCCGATCCGCCGATGCCGATCCACACCACCGTCGTGACGCCTTCGCCCTTCACGCGAATCGCCGCTTCCTTCACGCGTTCGATGGCTTGCTTGTCGTAGGGATCCATGGACCACGCGTGTTGGCCCCGCGAGCGCTCGGAGAGCCAATCGGCGATGTACCGGCGCAGCGATGTGCGCAGGGCGACCATCTCCTGATCGGGGATGCCCATCGACGGCGTGATGGACTTCGCGAGCGTGGCGGTGACGTCAACATGGAGCATGGAATCAGAGGGAACGCAGTGCGGCGGCGACGCGATCTTCGGTGGAACGCAGATCCGAGGGGAGGCTGCGAAGCACGTTCATGATTGTGGGGGAATCGTAGCCGAGCTGGGCGAGTGCGGCGATGGCGTCTTGATCAAAAATTCCGGAATATTCCTGCATGGCATCGGGGGAGCCGAGAATGAGAGGGTGCTTCTCCAGGAGCGATCGCAACTCAATCACCAGCTTCTCCGCCGTTTTCTTCCCGACACCCTTCACGCCCGAGAGGATGCGCGGATCCTGCTCGTGCACCGCCTTGAGGAGGAGGATGCGCGGGACGCTGCAGAGCTCGAGAGCGGTCCTCGGGCCGATCCCCGCGAGCTTCAGGAGTTCCTCGAAGAGCATCTGCCCCGCGTGGTCGAGGAAGCCGTAGAGATCGAAACGGTCTTCGCGAACGTACGTTGAAATCCAGAGCATGGCCGGCATTCCTTCGCGCAATTTTTCAAACACCTCGAGCGGCACCTGTACGCGGTATCCCACTCCCGCGACGTCCATTGTCACCTCCCCAAGGTTGCATCGATGCACGGTGCCTCGAAGATGCGCAATCATAGAGCGAGGATAGCAGATGCTTCGGAAGGGAAAAAGCAGATGGCTCCATATTTCCTCTCCGGGCTTTGTCGCGTCCTCAAGCCGCTTCCATCACGATCACAAATTCACCCTTCTTCATCAGTGTCTGTGCGGTCGCCGTGAGATTTTCGATGTCCGTCGCGATGAATTCCTCGTGCATTTTCGTGAGCTCCCGCGCGATGACGATGCGGCGATGCGGTTGACTGGCGAGCGACTGGGCAAGTTCGTTCAGGGTTTTCTCGATGCGGTGAACCGATTCATAAAAGACGACGGTGCGCTCTTCTCTGAGGAATGACTCCAGCAAGATTTTTCTGCCTTTCTTGATCGGGAGGAATCCGAGGTAGACGAATTGATTGATGGGAAGGCCGCTTCCCGAGAGCGCGGTGAGGAAGGCGGAGGGGCCCGGTATCACTTCGATCGGAATGTTCTCCTCGCGCGCGCGCGACACGAGCGCAAACCCCGGGTCCGAAATGCCCGGAGTTCCCGCGTCCGTTGTCAGAGCCAGATGGTCACCGCGCTTCAGTTTTCCGAGGATGAAGGAGAGTTTTCCCTCGTCGCTGTAGCCGTGAAAGCTCTGGAGCTCCTTCTTCTCGATACCCAGTTGTTTCAGCAGATTTCCCGTCACGCGCGTGTCCTCGCAGACGACGGTACTGCACTTCTTCAGGGTTTCGATCGCACGGAGCGTAATGTCACCGAGGTTGCCGATGGGCGTAGACACAATAGACAGCATAGATATCCGTTCAGCAATAACGAGGAGAGGTCCTGAGCTCCGTCGAAGGGCCGATGGGAGTGGAGACGACGGAGAGGATGAGAGGATGATAGAGGAATACAGGGAAGACAAGGAAGACGGGGAGTCCAGTGTTTTCTTGTCCTCTTTGTCTTCCTCGTCTTTCCCTTCTTCTTTTTCGCCCCACCCCTTTCCTCTTGCGCGAAATCCGCTACAATCCACCGGAACATCCTTTCCCGCCGTTTTTCCCATGGCAGACAAGAAGAGCGATTCCGGTAAGAAACCCGAGCAGCAGCCCCTCTCCGGAGGCGGCGAGACGCTTTCGAACATCGGTCGACTCGCGCCGCGAGCGATCGTGACGGAGATGGAGGAGAGCTACTTGAGCTATGCAATGAGCGTCATCGTCGCGCGCGCGCTCCCGGACGCCAGAGACGGACTCAAGCCCGTACACCGACGCATCCTCTTCTCGATGCACGAGTTGGGACTGCGCTCCGCGAGCAAGTACCGCAAGTCGGCGCTCGTAGTAGGAGACGTACTCGGAAAGTATCACCCGCACGGCGATTCCTCCGTGTACGAGGCGCTCGTCCGCATGGCGCAGGATTTTTCCATGCGCTACACGCTCGTCGACGGTCAGGGTAACTTCGGATCGATCGACGGGGACGGAGCGGCGGCCATGCGTTACACGGAGTGTCGCATGGACAAGATCGCCGATGAGATGCTCTCGGATATCGAGAAGGACACGGTGGATTTCATTCCGAACTACGATGCGTCGCGCAAGGAGCCCATGGTGCTCCCGTCCAAGATCCCGAACCTCCTCCTCAATGGAACGGTGGGAATCGCGGTCGGTATGGCGACGAACATCCCGCCCCACAACCTCGGCGAGCTCGTGGATGCGACAGTGCATCTCATGGAGCATGAGAATGCGACGGTGGAAGATATGCTCGAATTCGTGAAGGGGCCGGACTTCCCGACGCGAGGGATCGTGTATAACAAGGAAGCGATCCGGCAGGCGTACCTGACGGGAAGGGGGAGCGTGGTCATCCGCGGAAAGGCGGAGATCGAAGAGATGGGCAACGGCCGCTACCAAATCCGCATCAACGAAAGTCCCTCTCAGGTGAACAAGTCCTCGCGGATCGAGCGTATGGCAGAGCTCGTGAACGAGAAGATCATCGTCGGTGTCTCCGACATCCGCGACGAGTCCGATCGCGACGGCATCCGCATCATCATCGAACTCAAGAAGGACGCCTATCCGCAGAAAGTCCTGAATCAGCTCTTCAAGCTCACCGACCTTCAGACGAGTTTCGGTTACAACATGATCGCGCTTGCGGATGGCTTGCAGCCTCGCCTCCTGAATCTTCTCGAACTCCTCGAAATTTTCGTCGGACACCGTCGCGTGGTCGTGCGCAGGCGCATCATTTTCGATCGCGATCGCGCGAAAGAGCGGGCACACATCCTCGAGGGACTCAAGATCGCACTCGATCACATCGATCAGGTCATTGCCACCATTAAGAAGAGCGAGACGAAAGAGATCGCGCATGTGAATCTCGTGAAGAAGTTCAAATTGTCGGAGATCCAGGCCGACGCCATCCTCCAGATGCGCCTCCAGACGCTCGCGGGTCTCGAGCGCAAGAAGATCGAAGACGAGCTCAAGGAGAAGAAGAAATTCATCGCGGAGTGCGAGGAACTCCTCAAGAGTCAGAAGAAGATGGACGGCGTCATTAAGAATGAATTGCTGCAATTGAAGGCGACGTACGACGACGGCCGCCGCACGACGGTGGTGCCCTACGAAGTCGGGCAGTTCTCAGCGAAGGACACGATTCCCAACGCGCCAATGATGGTCACGCTCACGCTCGCCGGATACGTGAAGCGCCTGAGTCCGTCCCAATTCCGCGCGCAACACCGCGGCGGGAAGGGCGTCATCGGCATGGAGACGAAGGAGGATGACGAGGTGCTCTCGCTCCTGCATGTCATGAACCACGATGACCTCCTCTACTTCACGAACACGGGTCGCATCTTCCGTCTCCCGGTCTACGAGTTGCCGCAGGCGGGCAGGGCGGCGAAGGGGCAGGCGATCGTGAATTTGCTCCAGCTGCAGCCGGAAGAACGCATCACGGCGATGCTCAAGGCGGATCTCAAGGAGGCGAAGTTCCTCTTCATGGCGACGAACAAGGGAACGGTGAAGCGCACGGAGGTGTCCGAATTCGAGAATATCCGTCGCTCCGGTCTGATTGCGCAGAAGCTTCCGCCCGGCGACGAGCTCAAGTGGGTCGTCGCGACGAGCGGCAAGGATGAGATCTTCATTCTCACGCGCAAGGGGAAGGCGATTCGTTTTAAGGAAGATGACGTGCGTTCGATGGGTCGTAGTGCCGCGGGCGTTCGCGGTATCAAGCTTGGCGGTGGCGACGTCGTCGTGGAGGCAGCGCTCATCCGGGATCCCGCGCATAGCCAGCTCATGGTCGTGATGGAGAACGGACTCGGGAAGATGACGCCGGTCACCGAGTATCGTTTCCAGGGAAGGGGAGGCACGGGCGTGAAGGCGGCGCAGCTGACGGCGAAGACGGGCGACATCGTGGGAGGATGTGTTCTACAGCAGGGAGAAGACGGCGATCTTCTGTGCATCAGCAAGCAGGGTCAGATGATTCGCATGCGTCTCTCGGATATTCCCTCGCGCGGTCGCGCCACGCAGGGCGTGATCGTCATGCGACTCAATGCCCGCGATAAAGTGGCGACGATGAACGTGGTCATGGAGGATAAGGAGAGCCAGGAGGCGATCTTGCAGGCCGCCGAGGATTTGCGCGTGGAGGAGGTGGAAGCGATCGAGAAGGAGGGTCGTCGCGTGCAGAGGGTGGCCAAGAAGATGGCGACGGAAGCAGCGGCGACAGCGGCTCCGGTGAAGAAGAAGGCGGGGCCACGTCGTTCGTGAACGACGTGGCGGGGTCGAAGAAGTGATAAAGAAGTATCTTTCGATTGTGCTCAGGACAGGTTCCGAAGATGCCGACGATTCCGAGGAGCTGTGCTATGAGATTTCCTCCTCCTGCCGATGATGAGGATTGTTCAAGAGACCGAGGATGCGCGGGTCGACGGGGCCGGGAGCATGTTCGACGGCTTTCGGAAGATGAGCCAAGACTCGTGGACAGACATTGTCTAGCAAAAATCGAATAGCGAATTTAGCCTCTTCTCTTTTTCCTGATACGACGCGATTTGCCTCTATCCAAGGGCCAATCCCAAAAAGGATCGGAAGGTCACACTTTTCGAACAATAGCTGATTAATACGAAGTTCTGCGTTAGAGGAAATCGCGCCAAACGGACGCATGATCGTTTCTACTTCCTCTGGGGAAGGACGTTTGGATGCTACATTCGGAAAAGCGGCGAGGATTTCTTCTACAATCCTCTCTTCTTTGGCAGGAGCTTTCCGTAGTTTCCACATTGGAGGGAGAGTCTATAAGTGCCGTTTTCTTTGTCAATTCCCGACTTCGTCGATGTTCTCTGTGTGCCTTTCCTTCAATTCTGTTGCAAACCTCCGGATCTTCGTTACAATCCTCCGGCCATGAAACAGGGTATCCATCCAGAGGCGTTCCCCAAGGCGAAGATGACCTGCACCACCTGCGGGGCCGTCTATCAGATCCCGTCGACGGTGAAGGAACAGTCAGTTGAAGTGTGTCGCGGTTGTCATCCGATCTATACGGGCAAGGCGCAGAAAGATATCAAGGGAGGGCGCGTCGAGAGATTCCGCAAGCGTATGGCGGCGGGCCACGGCGGTCTCGACCGCAGCGTGGCGGGGAAGAAATGAGAGATTGCAGCGTCTTTGTCCTTCCTGGCACTCTTTCGTCATGAGTGCTATGCTCAGCTCATGAACGAACGGCAGGGCAAATTGCTCGTCGCCATCATCGATCAATTCATCCAGACTGCGGTGCCTGTGGGTTCGAAGAGGCTCCTCGAGGGCGCTGATTTTGGTCTTTCCTCCGCCACAATTCGAAGCGAAATGGGCATGCTCGAGGACGAGGGATTCCTGCAGCAGCCCCACGTCTCCGCCGGGCGCATCCCAACGGCGAAGGGTTACCGCGTCTTCGTGCGGGAATTCATGCAGCCGTCGCTCCACGAGAAGCAGGTGCGCCAGAAATTCGCGGAACTGCGGGAGCAGTATTTCCAACGCAAAGATCAGGAGTATGTGTACGAGGCCGTCTCGCTCCTCTCACGCATGATTCCCGACGTTGCATTTGCGACGGTGCCGCACAAACCGGGGGTGTATTACATGGGTCTGTCGAACGTGCTGCGTCAGCCGGAATTTTTGGAAGATCCCAAGCTTGCCACCGGCGTGGCCGAGGTGCTCGAGAAGCGCTTCTCGCAGGTTCTCTCCAAGATTGATGTGGATGAGAAGGTGCACTACTACATCGGTGACGAGCACATCCTCCCGCAGATTCACAGCTGCAGCATGATGGTTACCGAATATCACGTACGAGGACATCGCGGAGCCGTGGGCATCCTCGGGCACATGCGCATGGATTACGCCTACAATACCGTTGCGCTCGAGCTGATCGCAGATCTGCTGAGCAAGGCGTGATGAAGAGGACGTAGGAATTGGGACGTAGGACGTACATCTTTCCGAAGAATCCTCTTTTCCCCACGTCCTAAGTCCTCTGTCCTACGTCCTGTATACTCCCTGCGATGCCCCCCGCAAAAAGCAACACCGTTCTCCTGCGCATCCGCCCCTCGCTTCCCGATCCCGACGAGACGAGCGCCGTGCGAGGTCCGATGATGATGGAGGCGGTCCTCTCGACCCTGCATTCGCTCAAGAGGAAGGATGCAGTCATCAGTTTGGAGTTGGGGTTTAGCGAAGGAAAGATCGCCCTCTTCACGAGATCTTCCACGAAGTCTGCGACTCTTATCGAGAGTCAGATTTACGCGCAGTTCCCTGATGCGGAGATCGATCGCGTGCCCTCCGATTTTCTCGATCCGCTGGAAGGGGAGTCGGTCTTTATCAGCGATCTCACACTCACGAACTCGGAGCTCTATCCGATCAAGCGTTACCCGCAATTCATTGATCTCGTGTCGCGGCAGAACATCGATACGATCGCGGGGATGACGTCGGCACTTGTTCGCTATCCGAAGGCAAAAATGCGGGGCAATATTCAAATTGTCATTGCCCCAATCAATCACAAATTCCGTCGCCGCGCGCTGGCGTTCTTTCCACTTCTCCTGCGCGGCATCAGTAAGATTTCTCCCGTCTATGCTCGCCTCTTCACTCGCGTCCACCTCGCGAGAGGATGGAACAGGCTCCTGCTGCTTCCCGCGGATATTTTCATGGGCGGATTTCGGGCATGGTTCGGGAAGCCAGCAACGAAGAATATTTCCATGATTTCCGGAGAGGAAATGTTGGATGAGAACGTGGATGAGCGGAAGGTCGGGATGCGCAGCCACGATCGGGAAGATGCGGCTACGGCCGCAGTCGATAAGCTCAACCATCTTCTCTTCGAGGCGTCCGTGAGAGTGAGTGTTATCGCACCGCAGAAATTTACCGAGGAGGCGAGAGCCAAGGTGGAGGAAATCGCATCGAGTTTCCGACAGTTCACGTTGCCCCAATGCAATGGATTTGCCCCTTCATCGTCTCGAATGCGGTCGAATTTCGTTCAGGGTCTTTCATCGGCTTTTCTGCTCTCCGTAGAGGAAGTTGCCACTCTCTGGCACGTGCCGAACATCCTCGTGAAGACGCCGAATTTCGATTGGGTCGTGAGTAAGAAGCTGGAGCCGCCCGTGGATCTTCCGATTGTTGAAGAGGAGGCGGACAATCCCGATCTCACCGTGCTCGGGGAAGCGGTATTCCGCGGTCAGCGGCAGAAGTTCGGCATCCGCACGGACGATCGCCGCCGGCACATGTACACCATCGGAAAGACCGGCATGGGAAAATCGACTCTCCTCGAGAACATGATTTTCTCGGATATTCATGCGGGACGCGGTGTCGCTGTCATTGATCCGCATGGCGATCTCGTGGAGGCGGTGATGCGTTTCATCCCCGCGAGCCGCACCAACGATGTCATCCTCTTCGATCCCGCCGATCGCGACTTCCCAGTTTCATTCAACATGCTCAATTGCCCGAATGCCCAGCAGCGTCCCCTCGTCGCGTCGGGGCTCATGAGCGTCTTCAAGAAGCTCTGGCCCGATGCCTTCTCCGGACGAATGGAGTACATCCTCCGCAATGCTCTTCTTGCGCTTCTGGATGCGGAAAACAACTCTATGCTCGGCATCATGCGCATCTTCTCGGATGACGCTTTCCGCGAGAAGATTCTGGAGCGCGTCACCAATCACCTCGTGAAGAGTTTCTGGGAGGATGAATACACGAGCTGGTCGGACAAGTACCGCACCGAGGCGATCGCGGCGGTGCAGAACAAGATCGGACAGCTCGTCACGACGCCGATGATTCGCAACATCGTGGGGCAAGTCGTCTCGAAGGTGGACATCCGCCACGCGATGGATACGGGCAAGATCATCCTGATGAATCTCAGCAAGGGGAAGCTTGGAGAGGACAATTCGGCTTTCCTCGGATCGATGATGGTCACGAAGTTTCAGCTCGATGCCATGAGCAGGGCGGATATCCCGGAGAGTGATCGTCGGGACTTCTACCTCTACGTCGATGAATTCCAGAACTTCGCCACCGAATCCTTCGCCACGATTCTCTCCGAGGCGCGGAAGTACCGCCTCAATCTGACCATGGCCAATCAGTACGTGAACCAGCTCCTCATCGGGGAGGGGAATAGCAATACGACGCTTCGGGATGCCGTTTTCGGCAACGTCGGATCCATGGTGTGCTTCCAGGTCGGCTCTGACGATGCGGAGCCGCTCAGCCTCCAATTCGAGGAGATGGTGCTGCCAAAAGACATCCTGAGTCTTCCCAAGTACCACGCTTACATGCGACTCATGATCAACGGCATTCCCAGTAAGCCCTTTTCCGTGAGTACGCTCCCGCCTCCCGCATTCCAGCAGGACGACGGACGCATGGAGAAGATTAGGCGTCTCTCCCGTGAGCGTTACGCCGAGAAGGCGACGACGGTTGAGGAGAAGATTGCGAAGTGGATTGCGAGCGGACGTGCCTCCGCGAATGATGCCAAGCAGTCCGAGAAAGCCAAGGAGAAGGCGGAAGAAGAGCTCAAGAAAGCCAAAAAGAAAGGGCTCACGCTCGAGCAGTACCGCGCGTGGCGTGATCGCGAGCTTTGGACGAATGAATATAATGCGCTTCGCAAGAAGGAGTTTATGGGCGAATCGCTCT
>CAIJNU010000015.1 GCA_903822115.1 uncultured Candidatus Peregrinibacteria bacterium | reverse complement strand
TTTCCGGACATCGCAGGAGCCATCGCGGCGGGAGAATTTCGTTCGGCCTTACACCACTATGAATTTTGGGGTAGGTATGAGGATCGTCTTGCGGACCCTCGTTATGAGGCGCTCGTTCTTACCGACACAGCTGGATTTCCCGCAGTCGCCATAGACCTAGTCTATGGGGGCAAAGACGGACAATATCTCATCGTGGGCTGGGTAAATGATGAACAGGATCCCGTCAGCAAACTGGTGCTGCGCAACGCGCTTGGTGTGCGGGGTTCCACGACCAAATTCTATCGGTATAGACGCAAGGATGTCACAGACCATCTGCAAATGCCGGAGGACAGAAGCCTAGCTTTCTGGGCGATTGTGACAATCGCAGGGTCCGAAGCCATGAGTGGACTAGCCGACGTGATCCTCTCGGTGGGTGCCGAGCGCAGGACGTTCAAATGTCCAGTCCGTTCGGTCGACGAGGAGAAATTCAGGGAGCTTGCGCTTGACCATCTGGGCAAGACCCAAGCCGTCGGGCGTCCTCCCGTGGAAACTTTCTCCTACTTCGACGGTGGATTAGGACGTTTGCTGATCGCGTTGAATCTGAAGGTTTCGAGCCGGATCGCCCTGGGCGGGCAGACAGTTCACATTGGGATGGCGTTGGCTCGCCCGGAAGCATCGATCATCGTATGTCTGTTGGGCAAGCCTGAGCTGCTGACGATTCAGTGCGCGCTCTTCTCGAAGTGTCGTGGTATCGAAAACTACGAATTCATCTACGTCTCGAATAGTCCCGAGATGGCAGAGTTACTCATCAAGGACGCTACTATTGCGAACCGGATCTATGGAATGCCCATCACGCTGATTCTTCTGCCCGGCAACGCGGGGTTTGGCGTCGCGAATAACGTTGGCGCTGCCGCCGCGCACAGTGATCGCCTGCTAATAGTGAATCCAGACATTTTTCCGATGGATCCGGAATGGCCGTTGCAGCATAGCCGGATAGTGAATGATATGCCCTCGGAGCAAGTTGCGTTGTTTGGCGTACCCTTGTATTACGACGACGGGTCGTTGATGCATGGGGGTATGTATTTTGAAGTGGACGTAGAATTCTCTTTTCGGGATCAGCAAGCCGCGCGCTACGAGATGCTCCGAGTGGAACACTATGGCAAGGGAGCGCCGCCGCAGACGAAATCCTTTCTTGTCTCACGCCCGGTTCCAGCGGTGACAGGGGCCTTCATGTCTATCGAACGCGAGTGGTTCGAATCGTTGGGGGGGTTCTCGCCGGAGTACCTCTACGGATATTACGAAGATGCTGACCTGTGCCTCAAGAGCTTCATCGCCGGCAAGCCGGCCTGGCTGCATTGCCTGCCGTTCGTGCATTTCGAGGGTAAGGGGTCGACATCCAGTCCAGCTCACGAAGGCGGGCGGCTGGTGAATCGATGGCACTTCACCAAAGTCTGGGGCGATATAGTGACGGAGAGCATCCACGGTCCAGCGCCCCAAGCTTTCTCGACTCTGGCGAAGCACTAAATGACCAAAATTGAGACCAGCACCAAAGTTCTCATTGTCAGTCTCTTCCATCCCGAATTGATACGGGGCGGTGCGCAACGGATCGCCTACGAATTGTTCCAGGGATTGCAGAACGAGCCAGATGTCGAACCGGTCCTTCTGGCTTCGACCGACAATTCGTATCCGGCATTGTATAAAGCCGGAGCCTGCATCACTGGCTTCGATCAGCGGCCGAACGAATTCCTGTTCCTACCGGCTGAATACAACGGTTACTGGTATCGGACATCCTCAGTCCGTCTGATCGAGGCCTTCTGCGACTTTCTCACCACCATTCAGCCCGACATCGTTCATTTTCATCATTTCCTCACCTATGGTATTGATTTGCTCAGCTTGACCAAGCGAATTCTTCCCAATGTGCGCCTTGTCTTCACTTTTCACGAATTTCTCAGCATCTGCTACGCGAACGGACACATGGTGCGACTGACCGACCAATCGCTGTGCTCGCAAGCGAGCTCCGTTCGATGCCATCAATGCTTCCCCCACCTCCCGCCTGAACACTTTTCGTTGCGGAAGATGTGGTTCATGCGCCACCTGCAGGAAGT
>CAIJNU010000014.1 GCA_903822115.1 uncultured Candidatus Peregrinibacteria bacterium | reverse complement strand
GGGAGGAGGATCTCGCGGACACGCGAAGCGCCGATCATGTCCTGCACCGACACCGAGTAGTAGCGACTCACGCACTCGATGACATCTTGAAAGGTGGGGGCGCGCTTCGGCGTGGATTCGAATCCGACCGGCGGCTCCTCCACGAGTGGATCCTTGTTGAGCTTGCGCATGATCTCCGCGATCCCCCGCACCGTCGGCATGCGCTGTTCCAATTCATAGAGCGCCACCGCCTGCATGAGAATGCCCTCGAGCTCGCGCACGCTCCTCGTCGCATGCTGCGCGATGAACTGCAGCACCGTCGAGTCGAGAAAGATCTGGTACTCGCTCGCCTTCTCCGTGAGGATCGCGATGCGCGTCTCGTAGTCCGGCTCGGACACGTCCGCGATCATGCCGCGCTCGAAGCGCGACACCAACCGATCTTCGAGCTTGAGCTCCTGCGGCGGTCGATCCGCCGAAATGATGATCTGCTTGCGATCTTCGTAGAGTGCGTTAAACGTGTGAAAGAACTCCTCCTGCGTACGCTCAGTACGCGCGAGAAACTGCACGTCATCGATAATGAGGACGTCGACGAGGCGGTAGCGACGCCGAAACTGCTCCATCTTCTGATGCTGGATCGCCTCGATCACCTGATTCGTGAAGTCCTCCGTCGTCGTGTAGACCACCGTCGCCTTGGGCATCTGTTTGAGGATCGCGTTGCCCGTCGCCTGCAAGAGGTGCGTCTTGCCCAGCCCCACTCCTCCGTAGAGGAAGAGCGGATTGTACTTGCCCCCCGGCTGCACCGACACGGACTGGCACGCCGCCTGCGCGAGGCGGTTGTTCGCTCCCACGACAAAATTCTCGAATGAGTACCGAGGATTGAGAACCTTGCTCACGAGCCCCTCCGCGAGCCGCACCTCCGGCCGCCCCGCCAATTTGCGACGTCTCTGCTCGGGGAAGAGCGCGAGGATGTCCACGGAGCGCAGGTGATTGTCTTTCAGACCCACATCGACCTGATAGACAATTTGGTAGATGGAAGGATCGAGGCTCTGCGCGGCGGCGAGCGTATCGGTGCGATAGTGCTCCATGTGCCACGAGAGGAACATCGGGAGCGGCAGGCCGATGACAAGCGTGCCCGCATCGAGCCCGAGAACGGCCGTGTCCTTGAACCACGTGATGAACGCGCTGCGCTGCAACTTGGGCTCGATGGCATGCAAGATCTCGATCCAGAGATCGCGAAGCTTCGTATCCGTGGACGCGCCGGGAGCGACCGCCAGAGTCGGCATGCTAGAAGAGACGGAGAATATCGTGATAGGTCACGATAACGATGAGGAGGACGATGACCGCAAACCCGATGATGTTCGTCGTCATTTCCACCCGCTGATTCGCAGGCTTGCGACGAATCGCTTCGAGCAACACGAAGACGAGTCGTCCTCCGTCGAGCGCCGGAATCGGAAGGATATTGAGAATAGCAATGCTCAAACTGAGTGTCGCGATCAAGCGCAGGTAAACCATGAAACCGAGCTGCACCGAACGATGCGTGAACTCCGCGATACCGATGATGCCGGTAATGCCTTCGGGGACTTTCCCCGACGTCGTGACCGACTTCGCGAGTTGCCAGAGCCCCTCTACGGTCTGCACCGTGAGAACCCAGCCCTCACGAAGCGCCAAAACCGCTCCGCGCATCGGCGTCCTGAGGGGGGCGGTGAGATCGCGGGGGAATGCTTGAAGCTCCACGCCGGCGCGCCCGTCGACGAGCGGAACCTGCACCGTCACCTCCTTCTTCAGATCGGGACCGCTCAGCACCGTGTAGGTCACCGAGCTCTTCCCCGCTTGCAGCGGCGCCACCTCCTCAGGATTCTTCACCTCCTTGCCGTCCACTTTGAGGAGCATGCTCGGCGTCGGGAGATTCACCGCCGCGGCACCTTGTCCCGGCAGATCGCGTCCGATGATGATCCCCGGCTTCATCGAAATGTCTCCGGTCTTCGCCGCCGATTCCAGATCCGCATAGGAGAGGTACGTGGGGATCCAGCGTCCGAGGGAAAACCCAATCGTGAAAATAAGAAAAGCAAAGAGGAAATTCATTGCGACGCCCGCGACGAGAATAACGATCCGCGAGGAGATCGGCGCCGCCATGAAGCTGCCCTTCGCCACTCGCTCCTTCTGCGTCATAGCATTCTCCCCCTTCAGACGAACGAAGCCGCCGAAGGGAATCCAGTTGAGCGAGAATTTCGTCTTCTGCCAGACGAAGAGCGTCTTTGCCCGCGGGGGAAGCCCGAAGCCGAATTCCTCCACCACCACTCCCGCCTCGCGTGCCGCCATGAAGTGCCCGCACTCATGGATGAGAACGAGGATCGAGATGAGAACCAGGAACGCCAACGCGGAGATCAAGATGCTGACCAAGGGAGTGCATGTTAGCGTGGCGGTGGATAACTAAAAAGTTTTCCACACCCATAATCTATTGCGCACAGAAGAGAAAAAGTGCGATTTGCACGGGTGTGAAACGTCCCCGACTTTCCCGAAGAATTCGATGCCTTTTCCTCTCTCAACCGTGTGCCAGAACCAATCCCTGCACCATGACGACGCCTGCATCCTTCAATGCTCTCGCGCATTCCTCGAGTGTCGCGCCCGTAGTCGAGATATCGTCGATGAGAATCACGGATGAAGGAATGACTGCATCGTCGACGACGCGAAAACTCCCTCGCAATGCCTGCAATCTCTCGTTGCGCTTTCTCCCGACTTGCGAGCCCGTCGGGCGTGCACGTCGCAAGAGATGACGAACCTCCCAACCCCTCTCCTTCGCGAGACATGACGCAAGGATCTCCGCCTGATTGAATCCGCGGGCAAACTTCCTCGTCCAGTGGAGCGGGACCGGACACAGCACAGAGGCATCTTTCGTATTGAGCAAATTCGATGCGCCGATCATCACCGCCCCGAGCTCCTCCCCCATCCCGCGAATGCGACGGTACTTAAAGGAAGCAACTGCGCCGCGCAGAAGCGGGCTCTCGCGGTAGTTCGTCCCCGCGACGATGCGATCCAAATGGCGCAGGCCCAGGTGACGCAGAACCGATGTCTCCAGGATTTCCGGATGCGACACGAGCTTCGCTCTCTCGGCGGAGGTCACCCATTCCCCTTCCGCACCCGTCAGGGAGCGCCGTGGGAAGAGGTAATCGAGAAGTGCGTTCCACATGGGAGCAGTGTACCGCTTCCCAAGAAGATGCAGAGTTGATAAACTCCCGCGGCTTTGGGGAATATCCTCTGCTCCTTCACCCCCCAATAACCCGGGCAATTAGCTTCCGACTTCGCTCCGCATTGCGGAGCTACGCCGGACAGGCAGCTGGAAGTGCAGTCGCTCTGCGAATGCACAGAAAAGCCGCCACTGTGGCGCGTTGCCCCTCGCTCCTTCAACTCACTCACACTCGGGCAATTAGCTCAGCTGGCTAGAGCGCCACATTGACATTGTGGAGGTCACTGGTTCAAGTCCAGTATTGCCCACCATCCGTCTTCGTTCCGTGCAAGCACGGAACTGCGCCGAGATTCATTTTCCGCAAGCCAAAGAGAAAATTGAAATTCTCTGAAGAAACGAGAATAGGAATGAATAACGATATACAATGAATCTATGTTCTGGATCTCGGCAATCATCATCGTTCTTGTCCCTGTGTATTTCTTCATGGAATTCTATCGACTTCGATATTTCTTTGAGAAGAATTTCGTTGCCACAGGATTCTCAGCAGATGGCATGCAATTCAAGAAATTG
>CAIJNU010000013.1 GCA_903822115.1 uncultured Candidatus Peregrinibacteria bacterium | reverse complement strand
TCTCCCTGCAGGAACGGCTATCTTAAGGACATGCGGAAACATCATTCGCTCGCCCTCATCTCCGCTTCGCTGCTCGTCGTTCTCATCGTTCTCATCGCGTGGGACGTCCGCAGTCTCTCAGATTTTTTGACGGCATCCCTCGGCATTCCCTCCGCAAATCAATCACTCTCTCCCGTCCTCTCAACCGCCCCTCTCTCGCAGTCCGACTGCAACGCGATCATCGCCGGACTCCTGAGCGCCGCGAAGTCCGGGGATCCGCAAGCCATCACGAACACCTGGGACGCACTGCGCCCCGAGGAACGCAATTCCTTCGTCGCACAGTGCGCAGGCCGTACGCTTGCGACCGACTCCTGCCAGACGTTGCGCGTGAAACTCCTCATTGCGGGAGACACCGTGCCTCAGATCCAGAGCGACTTCGAAGCGAAGAACTGCAATGAGAGTGAGGAAGTCTCTCTGAGTTCGACGGGCGCTCTTCTTCCGAATACCGCTTCGGGCTCGTACTCCCTGAGTTCGTCGAGCGCACCCATCACAGTTCCCGTGAGCGCTTCCGGGAGCGCGCAATCGAGATCAGCGCTTCCATACCTGAGAGTGTTTGGCATCTCGAAGAGTGCCATTGCTCCGCTGCCACCCCCCGTCACTCAAGACTCCTGCGATCTCCGATCCCCACTCTCGAAAATCAGCACGAACTACGCTTGGGATCCTTCGTGGGAACCGCAGTACCCAAACCAGCAAACGCTCCGCTTTGCGCAGCAATCATTCATCAGCTCCACGCTCACGGCGATCACCTCCACCGTCGATCAGTGCTTGTCCTGTCTGGAGCTGGAGTCCCAGATGTCGCAATCCTACCCCTTCCTGACTTCCATCGATTCTCTCTCGCAATCCAATGTCGATGCGTTCTTCCATGCAACCGTCTTCCGACAGCTCCTCGCTTCCGGATGCTTCTCAAGTGCGATCCTGAGCACGCGTGATGCCACGCCCATCGATACGGTCTCTTTTCAGCAGGCAATGTTTTTGGCTTCTCCAAGCGATAAATCCGCAACGATCCGCGTAGTGCGCAACGGGCGCGGAAGTGGGATCGGGTCGGTGATGTGCACGACGGAGAATGGGAGCGCGTACGACGGTATAGATTTCGTCAGGACATCGACGCGGCTGGTTTTCCCTTCGGGAGTCTCGCAGCAGAATTTCACATTTCCACTCCTTCCCAACGGAAAATCGCATGCGGGGAAGTCTGTAATGCTGACCCTGAGCGATCCCACGGGAAATATTCGCATCGGTACGGCATCAAGCGCACTGATCTTCATCGGTGCTTCACTGCCACCCATGCCTTCGTCTTCCTCATCATCGTCATCACAATCCGACGAGTTGTCCGCCTCCTCTCCACCCCCACCGAGCGCATCGGGTTCGCTGCAAGCAAGTGCGTCCTCCTCATCACTCAGCTCATCCTTGGAAGAAGGCAACAGCAGCTCGAAGAAGAAACATAAAAAGTAATAAATTGTGACGAGTGCAAGTTGTTCGTGAAGTGAACGATCACCGAGGCATGTTCGGATTTCTGCCAAACCACTCGTTGCGGGAGTGTGCGCTGGTGGGGATAGAGTTGTTCGATTTTTGAACACTTTACCCGCGCAATACGGCCTCCTTTGACAGGAAGAAAACGGGGCGTAGACCTTGCGCATCCTTTCCTTCCCACTTTCCCGATGAGTACCCCTGAAGCTCAGACGCAAACACCCGATGTCAATGAATTCACGTACGAATTCCTCAAGGCTGCTGCAAACAGTACGCATCGTAATACGCTAGACGTTGCCGCCCTGAGAGAAGTGCAACAGATAGAAAGTTACTTCACCTATCGCCCGATGCAAAAGAACGTAAGTCCGACTCTCACCGCATCCGAGAAACTCATGCTCAAGGATCTATGCAGAATGACCCAAGTTGAGCCGCCTCTTCCTCTCAATGAAGAAAGTATCGTTCCTGAATCCATCCGCAATTTGGGAAGAGGTATAAGAAATGCATTGAGTAGCATCATTCCGAAACATGCTGCATAGAGCACTACATATCCACTTCGTTTGCTCGACGCTGCATTGATAAGCCTGCGCGATATAATTTCCTCTTTGAATACTATTCCTGCCTCCCATGCAAGTCGTTACATCGCTGAACGGAAATGAGATGCCCTCTGAGAGATTGGCAAACGCATTGGATATAGGGGATCACCTTCGTAGCTTTTGTTGTTCAAAAAATGAACATCTCACGGGAAGCGACTGATTCCCTTTGACGCGGAAACATCGAAGCGTAAACCATGTCCATTCTTCTCCCCTGCACCATGAATTCCCTTGAGCGTACTTCGACTCAACGCAATCCCCTCGAGGGGCGCCCCGCAGCAGAAGTTATCCAAGCTTTTCTTGAGAGGACCGAGCATAGTCCGAATCGAGCGAGGTGCAGAGAAGCAGGAAATTCGCAGTGGAATGAAATACATGCCATCGAGACTAAACTCGCCAATCGTCCCAACCCTAGGAATGCTCTGACTACGGATGAAAAGAGATCGCTCATGCGCCTCTGTGATCCTGAACTTTGCAATGCTTTGCCGCCTATTCGTTTCGAAGTCAAAGCTGAAGAACCCGCGCATGAAGTGCCTGGTCACTTTCTAGAGTCCCTAAGAGCAACTTTTGCCTCTCTTCTAGGTCGTCCTTCAGCAGCAGGCCACTGAGAGCTCTGGAGATCACAATTGCGAGCTTCTTTGCTAGTATCTCCCCATGACCGCATACAGTTGGTACTCCAAACTCCGCAAACCCTCCTGGGCTCCGCCCTCTTGGCTCTTTGGGCCCGTGTGGATTCTCCTCTACATCGGCATCGCCGTATCGTTCTGCGGCGTGTTCCTGCGAGCGATTGATGGAACGATTCCGTGGACGTTGACGATCCCCTTCTTCATCAATCTCATCGCGAATGTCGCGTTCACGCCGCTGCAATTCGGCCTCAGGAATAATATTCTAGCCGCCCTCGACGTTCTGCTCGTCCTCGGCTCACTCATCTGGGCCATGATTGCCGTCTATCCGTACGCGCCCTGGATCACCTACGCGCAAATCCCCTATCTCCTCTGGGTGAGCTTCGCAACATGCCTGCAATTTACCATTACCTACCTCAACATATGAGTGCCAGTTGCCAGAGTTGTCTGATGCCCTTCTCCAAGGATCCCGGCGTACGGGAGTCCGAAAAATACTGCAGTTATTGCTTCAAAAACGGCGAACTCTGCTACAAGGGAGATGACCTGAAGGAATATCAGAACATTTGCTACACGAACATGGTCGCGAAGGGCATGAACAAATTTCAAGCGAGAGTGTTCACCTTTCTCATTCGGTTCGCACCAAGGTGGAAGAAAGCCAATCGCAGGAAGGACTGAGAACGAATGATCCGAATGTGTAGCGCAGCACCTGCCGCGCAGAGAAGCTGGTCTGCTTCCCTAACTCGAAATTCATCTCGCCAGTACTCACTGTTTCGCCATCGTGCCGATGTCGATGACAAATCGGTACCGCACGTCGGATTTGAGTACGCGCTCATAGGCTCCGTCGATCGCATCGGCTGAAATCACCTCGATATCGGGACCGATATTGTGCTTCGCGCAGAAGTCCAACATTTCCTGCGTTTCGCGAATGCCTCCGATCACCGATCCGGCATAAGACCGGCGCTTGAAAATGAGGGTGAATGCATTGATGGATAAAGGCTCTGCCGGAGCGCCGACATTTACCATGACGCCATCCACATCAAGCAGCGAAAGGAAAGCATTCAGATCGACCTTCGCGCTGACGGTGTTCACGATAAGATCGAAGGAGCCGGCAAGTTTCTTGAATGTCTCCGCGTCGCTCGTGGCGAAGAAATGATCGGCTCCAAGACGCAAACCGTCGTCTTTCTTTGCGAGCGAGTGCGAGAGGATCGTGACTTCGGCCCCCATCGCATGCGCAATTTTCACCGCCATGTGACCGAGACCCCCAAGGCCGACCACCGCCACCTTCTTGCCCGGACCGGCACCCCAATGATGGAGCGGCGAATACGTCGTTATACCTGCACACAAGAGCGGCGCTGCAACATCGAGTTTGATGCCATCAGGAATGCGGAGAACGAAATCTTCAGTCACAACCATGTGAGTGGAATAGCCGCCATGCGTCCGCTCGCCGAACCTGTCGATAGCGCCGTACGTCATCGTGTTTCCCTTGATGCAATATTGCTCTTCGCCGTTATGACAATGCTTGCATTCGCGACAGGAATCGACCATGCATCCGACGCCGACACGATCGCCCACTTTATATTTTGTAACTTCGGAACCAACCTCAGAAACGATTCCGGCAATCTCGTGTCCGGGAATGAGAGGAAAGGTTTCTTCGCGCCACTCTCCTCGAACGTGATGAATATCCGAATGGCAGATGCCACAGAATTTAATTTCGATCAGGACATCATGAGGCTGGAGATCGCGTCGTTGAATCGTGGTCGCTTTGAACGGCTCATCTTTTGCGAGAATGGCTCGAGCATGTGCGGTAATCATAAGGTGTTGAGGGGAGACTTGATATATCGGTGATTGTCTCACACAAAAGACGTGCAGAAACCAATTAAAGGAGGAATTTGTGTGACGATCGAAACAGGAACACCAATTGGTGCTAGCATTCGCTCATGAAGCCATCTCTGAATCACTATATCATCGGCGTCGCCGTCGTATGGGCGATCATTCTCTGCGCCGCGTGGTTCATCAATAATGGCGTTCGCTTCAAAACCTTCGCTCAGGTTTGCGGCGGATTTGCAATCGGGATGCTCGCCATGTACCTCGCGATGCACGTGTATAGATGAGAAGCCAAATCTACAAATAGGTCTTTTGATGAACCGAGGATATAATGCTTCTTTACCCAAGAAGACATTATGCATAAGAACATCTCATTCCTCGGTGTTATTCTTCTGGCACTCAGCGCTTGCAGTTTCCAATCTTCAACAACGATCTCCAATCCTCCGAGCTCCGCTTCGGGAGCAACGGAACAAATTTCCTCGGAGAATGATTCCGTCGCAGAGTGTACGAAGAAGGAATGTGGTCCTTCGATGGGCATGCCAAATTGGCAATGTTCTGATGGAACAATCGGCGGACCGAACTGCGAAAGGCGAGATGATGGCACATGCGGATGGATCATCCGCCAATGTCCCTCCAGCTCCTCGTCTTCAATTGAATCCGATTGTCTTTGCCAAAGCGGTCTTGTTTGGGATGAATCAAGTAACAAGTGCGTAGCGAAAGGAATGGGCGTTTGCCCGCAGTACATGGAAGTCGGCGGATTCTGCGGTTGTGACGGGAAAAAATACACCAATAGCTGTTACGCCGCCCAGGCGGGGGTCAAGCGAGGAGGAAGTTGCGCTTCTTCCGCAACCAACGATGTCGTGGTGACATCACCCGCGGCAAACGCGCTGGTGCAAAGCCCCCTCACGGTATCGGGGAAGGCGCGCGGCGGATGGTACTTCGAAGCGAGTTTCCCCGTGCGCCTCTTGGATGATCAGGGTAATACTTCTGCTGCTTCTATTCCTTTAGCATTAGATATTGCAGTACGTGATGGCCGGGTTAAGCGCGGTGATTTATTATTATTAGAAAGTTTTGGTGGCGGCCTTGTTTGGGGCTCAGCCTTAGTTAGGTATTAGCATCATGGTCAAGTATGCAATTGTTTTTCCTGGGCAAGGC
>CAIJNU010000012.1 GCA_903822115.1 uncultured Candidatus Peregrinibacteria bacterium | reverse complement strand
TTATTCATATCCAGGTGGGATTCGAACGTTCGAATCGCTTAAAACCACACGAAGCTGACGTTCACTTCTTCCGTGGAGCATCGTCACCCTTCTTCGGCTGTTCATACTGTGTCCACCATGGCATGTCGCTGCTGCTGCGAGTTGAGTTGAAGAAGATGATACGACAGAGGACGAGCGCGAAGTAGAAGACGACGATGGTGGCAAGGAAGCCCACGTACTCCCAAGTGCCTTGCAGTGAAGCCTTGCCGTGCTCAAGGAGCCAGAAGTAGCCGACGACCACGGAAATGACGATGAGAGCTTCGCCGAAGGGGCCGCGATTGTCGGAACGATGAGGGTGATCCATGGGAGATTTGGGGAAGGACTGACCGACCCATTCTCTTCTTTTGGAGAAAGAAAAGATATGTCCGGTCGACAACTATCCTCAGTAAATATGCAAACCCGATAAAAAATGTTGATGAAATTGGTTCAGGAATTGTGAATTGCTGTATCATGCAGAGACGATATCACCCACTGAGATATCTCTTACTCATTTCTCCCTTTCTTTCATGTCTACCTATAACGACAACTTGCACTGGCGCTATGCCACCAAGAAATTTGATCCGACGAAAAGGCTGACCCAAGAACAAGTGGATGATCTGCTCGAATCGACGCAGCTCGCCGCTTCATCCTACGGTTTGCAGCCTTACAAAGTTCTCGTCATCGCCAACCCTGCTCTCCGCGAAAAGATGAAGGAGCACGCATGGGGGCAAACGCAGATCACCGATGCTTCGCATTTGGTCGCATTTTGCGCATACAAGACGATCGACGAATCGTACGTCGATGCATTCATCGATCTCGTTTCCAAGACGCGCGGCGTCCCGGTCGAGAGCCTGAAGGGATATCGCGATATGATGGTCGGATCCATAAAGGGGCGATCTCCCGAATCTCTCGCCAATTGGATGAGGTGTCAGACGTACATCGGGTTGGGCTTTCTGCTCTCAGCGGCTGCGCAAGCGAACATCGATTCGTGTCCCATGGAGGGATTCGATGCCGCGCTCGTTGATGCAGATCTGCAACTATCAGACCAAAATCTCACGGTTGTTTCATTGTGCCCCTTGGGATACCGCTCCAGCGACGATCAGAGCGCTGCGTACAAGAAAGTACGTTTCCCCAAAGAGGAGTTCTTCGTCTTCAAGAACTGATCCTGCAGGATTCCATGCCGTAGAGCGACTGAGCTCTGCGGCATTTTGTTGTAACCCTATGCTGGAGCAAATAGCTTAGCCAAGGCATCGCGGAGTCTCGTTTGCACATCATACAAATTCCTTTCAACCCGCTGACGCTCTGACCAGGAATCCAGGAGACTATGCATATAGCTCTCATCAGTGGCGAGTTGACTGATGTAGGGGGCTGCATTCAGTGCGAAACGATTATTCGGGTCACCCAGTGCGCTGGCAATTCTTCCGATGGCCGCAATGAGTTCTGGCACTGTTTCGTGGCGCGGCTCCATGAGTTCTTCATCGATAACGTCCTTGATTCCGGCACGATCGAAACCTGCTTCGTGCATGACCACGTTCGCGGGGGCGGATTCCTGATATCCATTTGCACCCAGTCGCCGCACCCTGACCGGCAGACCGAAACTGCCAACGAGATCGGCCACTTGGGAGGCGAGACCTCCCTCGATATTGTGATCTTCCACGACCACGAGCGTTCCCGTTTCTAGCGCCGCCCTGAGGATCGTTGCCGAATCGAGAGGTCGGATGCTCGCAACGTTGAGCACGCGGACGTTTGAAGCCGCTTCGCCAAGATCATCCACTGCGGCGACTGCCTCGTGCGTCGTAATCCCCGTTGTGATGATCGTCACCCGATCCGTGCAATCATCACAGCCGCGCACGAGATCCGCTTTTCCATCAAATTCGTAATCCGGTCCGTAGAGCAGAGATCCATCCGGCTTCTTCAATTGAGGATGATCCGTTCGTGGGAAGATCGTGAAGACGTTCGTGTGTCCCTGCGCGACGAGTCTCATGCCCTCTTCCGCCATTGCCCCGGCTTGGTTGCTATCCGCAGTGCTCCACACGACTGAGTTGTCGAAGGGAATGCTGAGGTAATTCAGTTCCTGATGCGTAGTTCCGTCCTCTCCGACGCTCGTTCCGGCATGAGTAAGGTCATGCAGGGCGCCGCACCTCGTGTGATTCAAATTAATGTCATTGAGACGGAGAGCGGCGCGCCCCTCATTAACAGCAAAGGGGGCAAACGTGTACGTCACAGGAAGGAATCCTGCGTGCCGCAACCCCGCTGCCATGGAGTACATATTCGCTTCGGCAATGCCGCAGTTGATGACACGATCGGGGAATTCCTTCTCCACGGCACCAAATCCGCCGGAGCCCGCGATGTCCGCATGAAGGACGACGATGCGAGGATCATGTTTCATGAGGTTAAGGATGTGCACTGCTCCGAAATCTTTTCGTGCCGCTCCGTCCTTCTCCGTAACGGTCCTGGAGTACCCCGCTGATTTAAGGGTATCGATATTCCAGGGAAGAGTGCGATCCACTTCAACGCGGCCAGCGGCATCGTAGGCGGTTTTGAGAGCTCTGCGCGTCGGTTCATACGCCTCCACCGCATCGTCGAGATCGGGAAGTTCTCTGAGTGCTCTCTCTTCATCGGCTTTCGAGAGCGGAGATCCGTGAAAATTCTTCATCTTTGGGCCTGTTTCATTCACCCCTTCCTCCATGACTTTCACGCCATTGCCCATCGTCGTGTAGTAGCAGATGAATACGGGTTTCCCATTTCCGCACAACTGCGTGGCCTTGGTCTGAGCTGCGCGCACTTGCCCGGGATCGTTGCCGTTCTCCACTTCGATAACATGCCATCCTGCGGCGTGCGCGAGAGACGCAAAGTCGGAAGACATCGTGTCCGTCGGTCTCCTGTGGAGTTGGACGTCGTTGCAGTCCATGTGCATCACGATGTTGTCGATATTGAGTTGCGGTGCGAGACGCAGCATTTCATGGGGCTGTCCTTCCTGCATTTCTCCATCACCCACGAGTACATCCACGATTCCCGATTGTTTCTGCATCTTCCTTCCCAGAGCCACTCCAAGGGCGTAGCTGGGACCCTTTCCGAGTGGTCCTGTTCCGTATGGCGTCTCGCCGATGCCGGCTTCGGCATGGCCGGGAAGTCCTCCCAAGGTGCGAAAGTTGTCAATAATTCCATAAGGACTTGCGAGTTCCCGACCAAGGACGTAGTCCAGTCCGTAGGTAAGGATAGAGAGGTGCCCCGGGCTGATAATCAGGGGGTAATCGGTCTCGGGATCCCTCTGATTCGCAAGCATGTATGCGCAGGTGAACGCTGAAAGCGCACCGCCGGGGTGTCCCGATTGGTGAGCACAGGGGGCGCGCACTGCCAAATGGCAGAGAATTGTTTGAGCGCGCCTGTAAGCATCCATTTCGAAATCATTCAATTCCAATTTCTCGTCATTCCCGATCCAATGAGCTTCTCCCGTTCCCGCGAGCGACTTGGCGAGAACATTTCGGCACGAGAGGGGGACATCCTGCAATGTTCGATTCACGAAACTTTCAGGGGCGGGCCTCTGATCTAGTTTCGGAGAAAGAAAAGTTATTGGACGACCCTCTTCGGGAGTTGCAGCTGACTCGGGTGCCATAGCAGAGAGTGAAAATGGTTAAGGAGCCTACGCTAGTATGCCCATGGCAAAAGTCAATATCTTCAATTTTTTCGCCAGTGCCAGATTGAAAGTCTCAGCATCTTCCCAAGCGCAATTCGGCTTGCGAAGGGAGAATGGTTAAATACCGCGCGATCAGCGGAAGGAGCAGCCGCACCTCTTGCGATGAGGGCTCTCTCCTTGTCGTTTCAATGGAGAAGAGGAGATACTCGATGATCTGAGACAGGCGGAAAAACAATGCGAGTTCGGGATGCATGCTCTGCAATTTCTCTTGCGAACAGTGCAGTGGAGTGAGGAGCGAATAGAGCGTGACCCCTTTCGTGAGGATCGGGAGGATCGGCTTGCCATCCTCGATGGTATCGACGAGCGCAAGCAATCGCTCCGGCCCCCTCATCGAGACGAACCGTGAGAAGGCTGAGACGAGACGTTTCTCTGGTGGGCGGAACGCGCAGCGAGTGGGAGAAGGCATGGGGTGATCCCATCGTACTGTTGCGCGTTCTTCGACAAGAGGTCGTGCAAATTCAAAGATTTAACGAGAGTCTGTTCTTGCGATGACATTGGGCAGTCGGAGGTTCCGTGACAGGGAAGAACGTATTCCTCAGCCCTCAACGTGCACTTCCACTCCTTTGCGCACATCCGCTCTTATCGAAAGTGCCAGAAGTGAACCGACGAGAACGACAACCGCGGATGTGATAAAGACGGTGTGGTAGGCGATGATCCTTGCCTGCAACTCGATGAGCGAGACGAACTGCGCGTACTGAATGGCACTCGTTCCATGATACGTACTGAATTTCGCGAGACGGAGAACCGCGCTATTGGTCGAATCTTGGAGGACGGTTGCAAAAACGGAGATGCCGAATGCTCCCGCGATGTTGCGCGCGAGCGCCAGAATAGAGGAGGCGATGCCCACTTCCGAAGTCGGGACTGCCGCGGCAATGATATTGGTGCGTTGCGCCATACCGAACCCCATTCCGAATGCCATGATGGAGAGCGGAATGATGATATCGAGCGGACCGGAACGCGGATCGATGTAGGAGAATAGATAGAGGCCGACCCCCGCGACGAGCGTGCTTGCGGCGATGACGTAACGTGCCTGCACTTTGCCTGTGAGCCTTCCGCCGATCGGTGCGCCGATCATGATGCAGACCGCCATCGGGATGAAGAGGTATCCCGTTTCCGTTGCGCCGTATCCGAGGAAGGTCTGTGCGAAAATGGGGATGAGGAAGACGCTGCCCATCATTCCCATGAAGACGATGAAATTATTCAAGAGTGCCTGCACGAATATATTATTTTTGAAGAACTTCAGATCCACGATCGGTTCCGGATGGTTGCGTTCGATTTGGATGAAGTACAGCGTGCTGAGCACGGTCACCGCGTAACAGATGATGCTGTAAAGGGAGAGCCAGCCCCACGAGAGACCCTTGTCGAGGACGAGGACGAGCGAGGAGAGGGCGATGCCGAGAACCAGAGCCCCCTGAAAGTCGAAAGCCGGGAACTCGCGCTTCGAACGTGACTCGTGGATGAAGGTGATCGCCATGAAGAGGCCGATGATCCCGATGGGGAGATTGATGAGGAAGACCGATCTCCAACCGAAGTTGTCGATGAGCGGCCCGCCGATCAGCGGTCCGAACACCGTCGCAGCCGCGAAGGACGAAGACCAGATGCCGAGCGCTTGAGAGCGTTCCTTATTGCTTTTGTAGGTGAAGGCGATGATCGACATGGCCGTCGGGTAATCGGCGGATCCGGCGATAGCTTGGATGATGCGGAAGACGATCATGGAGCTGAGGTTCCAGGAAAGTCCTGCGAGGATGGAACCGATGATGAAGATCGTGAAGCCGAGGACGTAGACTTTCTTGCGGCCGATCATATCGCCGAGCTTGCCCCAGACCGGAACGAAGACGGCGTTGGCGAGGATGTAGGCCGTGGCGATCCAACCGGCGGAGGAGACAGTGATGTGGAAGTCGTTGACGATCTTCGGCAGGGCGAGGTTCACGATCGTCTGATCGAGGCGGCCGAGGAACGTGCCGATGATGACCGTGAGCAGAATCAGCCACTTCGGAATGCCGTTGTGATGTGTGGCGGAGTTCTCTGTCATGGGAGATGGAGAAACGTTACTTCACGATCCAAACCTTCGCGCTCATGCCGTTCTGCAATTCGGGGTAACGGTCGTGATCGTACTGAATCTTCACGTCGAAGCTGTTTTCTTGACGTTGGTCGGAAATATTGAAGACCACATCGCCCTCCCGACTTGTCTGACTGACGCTCTCCACGATGCCCTCGTACTGCGTCGAGCCGAATGCATCAATAGTGAAGCGTGCCTGCTGCCCGACACGAATATCCTTCAGCCCTTTGTCTTCCTGTACCTGCGCGACGATCCGCAGTTCCTTCGGTTCGATCATCGTCACCACAGCCTGTCCCGGTTGATAGATCGTTCCGATATCCTTCTGCACCAATACGGCGATGCCTCCCACCTGCGGAGCGATCATCTCGTCGCCGACGCGAGCCACGGCTGCGTAGGGGGCGATGGCGTCTCCCTGATTGATGAATACGTGTTTGAGCTCTCCGGGGGCGTGCGGCGCAAGTTTGATGAGAGGAGCCGACACGAGAGCCTTGTCCGTGTAGACGAATTGCTGCTCATGGAGCCAGAAGAGACCGCCTCCGATGAGTGCAAGGATGCCGACAACAATGAGGATGGCAGCAACTTTCTTCCGTGTGAATCGGCTGCTCTTTTCGACTGGGGCCTTTGCTGGCGTGTGACTTTCCATGAGAGGGGATTAGGAAGCAATATGAGAAGAATTGCGAAAATTGGTGACAAGTTTCAGGAGGATGCGCTGGAGTTCGCGCTGATCCTTCGTCGGGATTTGCGCAATGGAGCGCCGGAGGATGGTGCGTCTTTCTTGCAGGTATTTCGTGAGACACTTCTTTCCTCGGGGGGTGAGATGAAGGCGTACCAATCTCCGGTTC
>CAIJNU010000011.1 GCA_903822115.1 uncultured Candidatus Peregrinibacteria bacterium | reverse complement strand
TGTTCTCGGAGTTAACACTGAGCCCCAAGCAGAAGAAGTGTCTCGCAAGCATCTGGAGAAAAAATTCGAGAACAAACCTTTCACATTCTTTCCAGCGGCGCGATACGCCATATTCACCCTTTCACGTGATTTGAATAGGAATGGAACAATCAAGGAGCACGGTGAAATGTGGATCACAACCACAACCGAATCTCCGTATATCTCGTCCTGCGTCACCTCATCTATCGAACAATCCTGTAAGTGGAGCAGAAAGCTGAGTGATAATACACAGGCGATCTTCGTCATTCATGAATTCGGCTTTCCTCATCCACGCCTCAAGGAACTGCGCGCACTGGCAAACGAACGGCGCATCCCACTCATCGAGGACTGTGCATATGGATGGGGAACGGAGGGGATCGGAAAGGTTGGGGATTACGTGATCTATTCACTGACAAAAGCATTCCCCGTTCAGTTTGGAGGAATCCTCGTCGGCAAACACTTCACGCACGAGGAACTCTGGAAGGGATTTGGCTGCAGTGATGAGGGGAAGGAGGCCTATACTCTTCGTCATCTCGCGCATTGGATAGAACGACAAGAGGAGGCTATGAGAAAGAGACAAAATAACGAAAATTGGTACAGAACTCTATTCGGATCCCCGCGCACATTCTTCCCGCCTCATCCTGGAGTAGAGCCAGGAGCTTTTGTCCTGAATATCTCCGACGAGGAGACCATGCAATCCGTGTCCTCGTTCGTGAGGGAGTTTGGAATTGAGTGCGGCAATTACTGGAAAAATTCTGCTATTCTTCTCCCCGTCCACCAACGTTTGGAGCCCGCACATCTCGAATACATCGCGGGTGCTGTTCTTGCAACCGAACGTGAATGGTGCGGCGTTCCTAACCATCACTGATCTATGCCTATCCCCTTCCTCGACCTGCGAGCCCAGTACCTCCCTTTGAAAGATGAAATGGAAGAGGCATTTCGCAGAACCTGCGACAAATGCTCTTTTATTCTGGGGCCCGATGTTGAAGCTTTCGAAAAAGAATTCGCATCCTACTGCGGCGTTTCTCATTGTGTCGGGGTCAACTCCGGGACATCCGCTCTCGCACTCTTGATGCAAGCATCAGGAATCAAGCCGGGGGATGAAATCATCACCGTCGCCAATACATTCTTCGCAACTGCTGAAGCAGTTTCCGAGATCGGGGCAACCCCAACACTCGTCGACTGTCTCGAGAGTTCCGCTCTCATGGATCCGACGAAGATCGAATCTGTAATTACGCCCAGAACAAAGGCGATTATCCCCGTACATCTCTTTGGACAAGTCGCGGATATGGACGCCATCAACGCAATTGCAAAGAAACACGGTCTTCTGGTGTTCGAGGACTCCTGCCAAGCCCACGGAGCTCTGTACAAGAGCCGACGGACTGGAGGCCTCGCGGATGGAGCAGCCTTCAGCTTCTATCCTGGCAAGAATCTCGGTGCGTACGGAGATGCCGGCGGGGTCACAACGAATGATGCTGCAGTCGCACAAAAAATCCGCGCCCTTCGCGATCATGGGTCCCCGAAGAAGTATCACCACGATTGCATCGGATGGAATGAGCGTATGGATGGACTACAGGGGGCAGTACTGCGCATAAAATTGAAGCACCTCGATCACTGGAATGAGCGTCGCCATACGAATGCCGCCACCTACCGAAAGCTGCTTGGGGGCAACGAAGCGACTATTGCTGAAGAGAATTACGGAAAGCCCGTCTATCACCTCTTCGTCGTACGATCCAAAAACAGGGATGCACTCCAGAAATATCTTGGAGAACAGGGAATCCAATCCGGTATTCACTACCCCATCCCGCTCCACCTGCAACCGGCCTATCAATCTCTCGGATATCATGAAGGTGATTTCCCTTGTGCAGAAAAACTGAGCCGAGAAATCCTCTCCCTTCCCATGTTTGCAGAATTAACCGATGAACAAATCGCTGAAGTGTGCGAGAAAGTGCAATCTTTCAGCGCGTGATTTTCTCTGTCGGTCTATGCTTCCTCCAGAGAGGACAAGTTTTGAGAATGAGACCCCACGGATACCATATATTCAACCACTCATAAGAAAGAGGGAGGCAATCCGACCAACGATGAAACAAGCGAATCTTGCCAATTCGTAAAATACGAAGACCCATTCGCAGGAATTTATTCCATGTGAAGAACAACCATGGAATCCATCCATGAGCTCCGAATTCCTTTCTTTCAATTTCTAAATACCTGAGGGATTTTCCTCTTAGTGCGGCAATCGTATCGAGTGGCACATACATGACTCCCGAGAGAATTGATGGCTGGATGCCTGGCTTGAGAAGAGCGCGCTCGTGAACCATTTTAATGAATCCTTCTATGGCCTCCCGATGAAAGAGACGAATTTGTTCATTCGGATAAGCAGATGCATAACGAATAATCCTTCCATTGAGCGAATAGAAACGATTCGCAAAAAAAGCACTCGGAATATCATTCATGACGCATTTTTGTATCTCCAAAATGCATTCTTGATCCAGCAATTCATCCGAATCGATGTTGAATATCCAAGGATATTCCGCAAGAGCGATGCCTTGATTCATCACTCCGCCGTAGTTGATGATTCTCCCTGTCGCATCGAGAAATTCCTGTGATTGTTGTACCACTTTACAGCCGTACTCTGCCGCTAATTCCAGTGTTCCATCCGTAGAGCCTCCATCGAGAATAAGGTGCTCCCGGCAAAAGAGACTCGACCGAAGACAGGGCTCAAGGGTGCCAGCGTTATTGCGCGTCATACTGAGAGCCGTACATGGCAGAGTTCCTCGATTCATGTGCCTTGGAGAATGTAGGTAGACATAGTGGCAATCAAACTGGTCAGCGAGTGGCGATTCGCCACTACTTGGTAGAGAGCATGAGGATCAGTTGGCTGAAAAGAACGAATGAAGTCGGCTATCGCCCCCGGCGAATCCACGTTCGGAGTATCAGCAATTCCAATCGCCTCCGCATTGCGTTTCGTCGTGACTGGATAACAGCCGCACGTCATCGCCTCAAGCATCGTCTTATCGATCGTTTCGGATGCCATATTCAGAATCAGACGATGATGAGTGTAAATCGATGGCAGCGTCTCCGTGGGGACTGTCCCATGGAATATAACGCGGTCGTTCAATTGGAGTTGCGATACCAGAGACCGCAATTCCGCCACGTATTCCGGCTCAGCCTCAATGCCATACACAGCAAGTGTGTAATCGACAGGTAAGAGCGATAATGCTTTGATGCTCAATTCCAATCTTTTCGACCTTGAGAGACGATGAACAGCTAGGAGGGCTTTCGAATCGCTAGTCACATTGTCTCGGCGCGGCCAGATCCCAAGATCAATCCCATGCCCGATCACAACTTTCTTCTGCGAGCCTTCCAGCATCGGCATACTCTGAGCAGTTGCGCAGAAAAGTTTCTTGGCATATTCCGACGTTACGCGGAATGAGAACGTATTCTTGTAGTGCGTGTACCAGAGATACGTCGGAATTCGACGTAATACCCAGTACCACGCCCCAAGCATCCCCCAGATCGGACTCATATGAATGAACACGCGGTCATAGCGAAGCGTGCAAATGGATTTCCAAAAATGAAGTATCTGACTCACTCTTCCGTTTCCCCGTTCTTTTCCCATCGAAACGATGGGGAAGGGCTGTGGAGAAACACGATCTTCGAGACAGAGAACCGTGACATCAAATCCGTTCCTGCGAAACGCCTCCACCCACTGGATGGCGAATGTGTCCTGGCCATGAAGCTTCTGCGTGACGAAGAGGAGTCTCACCCTCCCATCATACGGGCGAAAGGCACCTATGAGGAGCCCCTAGCCAAAGAAGCCAAGAACGAAGCATAGTGAGCAATGGCCGCATTGCGCTCAAAACCTCCCATCACGCCAACTGCGGAGTGGGCCATGCGCTCCCGACGCACGGAATCTCTTAGTAATAAACGTATCGCTCGAATCAGATCATCCTTGTCCATCTCCACCAACATCCCATTCTCCCCATCATGAATCACGTCCGGCATCACCCCGACCTTCGTCGCGATCACCGGCATGCCGCACGCCATCGCTTCGAGTGCCACGCGAGGGCCGCCTTCGCTGCGAGAATTCATCACGAATATTTTTGCTGACTGCACCGCACGCATCACATCAGCCTGCGTCGGCAACCATCCGGCGAATGTCACTCGACCCGAGAGCTTGAGTGATTGAGCGAGATCCTCGCAGCGTTTCTTCTCCGGCCCTTCTCCGATGACGAGCAGCGTCGCTTCGGGCACATCTGAGAGTGCGGCGAGGAGCTCGGGGAGGCCCTTGTTTTTCGCGATCCTGCCGCAGAAAACGAGATCGTAGCGCTTCTCGACAGAAAGGTCTGGGCGTAGGAGAGATGTATCGAGATAGAAGGAGGAAACGACAGAGATTTTCCCCCGATCCACTCCCCACGCCGCAAGCTTTTCTCCAACGTTGCGATTTACGACACGCACAGCGGCAGATGTCGACGCATCGAACGAGAGAAACATTCTCGAGAGAGCACGGCCAACGCGTTCGGAGAATGACGACGGCACCGGATCGCCCACAATGTGGTGAATTTCGAGCGCGTAGGGGATGCGTGTTGCATGTGCGAGCAGCTTCGCTCCGATCCCGTTGTAGAAAGGCGGATACTCGAGGACCGTCATGGTGTCGACATGATGTAGTGCATGAAGCTGTGCCCCCTTCCGCTTGATCCAGAGCGGCTGGAGGAGGAGCGGCCACGGCGAAGGGTGGAAGAAAACATTCTCAAAAGGCTGCAGTGTGGGCGATACAGAGGTCGTTCGCGGACAGATCACGTCTATGCGTGTGAAGTGTGTGCGCAAAAGCTCCAGCGTGTACCAGAAGGGTGTCTTCTTGCCCGCCACGATCCCCCGCTCCCCGGAAATCATGAGAAGATTCATAGGAGACTGAGGAATAGCTCGTGCGTCTCGCGCGCAATTTCTTCCCAACCGCGTCTCTGAAAAGGCGACGATGCTGCCGCAGCCACCTCCTCGTAACGATGTTCGGAATCGAGGATGGCGCGTGTGATTTCCTCCACAGTTAGGAGCGGGCTGATGAACATCCCGGCACGGAGATCTTCACTCAATCCCGTCTCGGTCGTCAGGAGCACGGGTAACCCCGCGGCTCGCGCTTCGAGCGCGACATGCGGACTAATTTCCGTAATAGAGGGAATGATCAATAAATCATGCTCACGAAGAACATTCTCCTTCTCGACGCCATGCGTGGGCGGGAGGAAGGTGAGCCGCCCCTTGAGTCGCAGTTTCTCGGAGAGCGCCGAGAGCTCCCGAGCCATCGGCCCTTCTCCCATGAGCGTTAGCGTGACATGGGGAAGATCGGCTACAGCGAAGAGCAATGATCTCAGATTTTTGAACCGCACAAACCTCCCCATGAAGATGAGTCGAAAGGGTTCGTGACGCACATGGAGGATACTCTCCCCTTTTGGAAGGGCATTCTCGATGACGAGGTGACGAGGAAGCTTTTTGTAGAAACGACCGTAGAGCTGCTCTTGAAACCGCGTCGAAAATACGATGGTATCGAACCGACGGAAGAGGAAACTGAGCAGAATGCTGAGGCGGGGTCGCGTGGCGTACCACTGACTCAGCGGCTTGCGGCCGTGCCAATCGGTATAGCGCTCCCAGAGGAAATCTCCCCCGAACCGCAGAATCTTCTTCGGCTTCTTCAATCGTGCGAGAAAGAGCGGCATGCCCACACTCATCGGAGAGAATGCATAGACAATGTCCGCGTTGGCCCCCTCCTCACGCAGCTTCCTCGCGAAACGCCACCAGCGAAGACACGGCCCGCCCCACTTTGGAACAGTCACCACCTTCCACGGCGATTTCTCCGCCGGCACGTTCTTTTTCGTGTACGTGAGCACGGTGACGTCATCGCCGCTCCCCCAGAAAGAAGCAGCCAATTGCGAAACGTACGTGGCGGGGCCACCGATATCCGGCGGGTAAATGCCCGTGGCGAGAAGGATCTTCATGCACGAAAGTGTACCACTTCCCACTGATCACAGATCACTTATCACTGATCACTTTTTGCCCCCATACCACTCCACCGTCCTCTCCAATCCCTCCTCAAACGTGACTTGCGGTTTCCAACCCATCGAGCGCAAGAGCGAGGAATCGAGAGCATAGCGCCAGTCGTGACCCGGACGATCGGTAACGAAAGCGAGCATGCTCTCGGGTTTCTGGAGGAGACGGAGGATGTCCTTCGCAACAGCAATGTTCTCGCGTTCCGCATCCGCGGAAACCGTGTAGATACGTCCGTCTTCGCCCTTCGCGAGAATCATTTCCAACGCGTCGCAGTGATCCGTCACGTAGAGCCAGTCGCGCTTGTTCTTTCCCTGCGCATAGATCGGGATGGGCCCTCCTGCGAGCGCCGATCGGATCACCGTAGGGATGAATTTCTCATCAGCTTGGTGCGGACCGAAGTTGTTGGTGCAGCGCGAGATGCGTACGCAGATCCCGTAGGTGCGTGCAGCCGCGAGCAGGAGGAGATCGCCGGCGGCCTTGCTCGCGGCATACGGGGAACTCGGAAGCAGAGGATCATCGGGCGTCTTTGGACGATCGCCATCGCGCAGATCGCCATACACTTCATCGGTTGAGATCTGAAAGAGGAGCGTCTTGGGATGCGCGCGGCAGACGTCGATGAGGCTCTGAATGCCGAGGATGTTCGTATGGAGGAAAGGGGCCGCGTCGCTGATACTTCGATCCACGTGCGTCTCGGCGGCGAAGTTGATGATGGCGTCGATCCGATCCTCCTCGATCAGAGATTTCACGAGACTGGAATCCGCGATATCCCCCTGCACGAACCGAATCCTATCTTTCACCGGATCGAGGAAGGAAAGATCTGCAGCGTACGTCAGTTTGTCGAGCACAACGACCCGATCATTGGAGTACTGCGCAACGTGCCGCAGGACGAAGTGCGAACCGATGAAGCCGGCGCCTCCCGTAACGAGAAGATTCATGCGAATCTATGGTAGCAGGGAAGAGCTTCCAGGCGGTATAGTGTCGCCCTGTCTATGAAAGGCGTCCTCATTTGCGGCGGAACGGGTTCGAGGCTCAAACCCCTCACAGAGGTCACCAATAAGAGTCTCCTGCCCGTCTACGATAAGCCCCTGATTTTCTACCCGCTGGAAATCCTCCGGCGTGCGGGGATCCGTCAGGTCGTGATCATTTCCGGCAACGAGCATGTGGACCAGATGGCGGGATTCCTCGGGAGCGGGGAGCGCTTCGGCTGCGATTTCAGTTTCCGGGTGCAGGAGAAACCGGGAGGCATCGCCCAAGCACTCGGCCTCGCGGAGGAATTCGCCGCCGGGGACTCCGTGTGCGCCATTCTCGGGGACAACATCTTCTTTGACGATCTCTCCCCCGCCATCCGCTCCTTCAAAACGGGCGGCCATCTCTTCGTGAAAGAAGTTCCCAATCCCTCCCACTTCGGCGTCGTGGAATTCGATGGAGAGGGAAAAGTGATATCGATCGAAGAGAAACCGACGAAACCCAAATCGAATTTCATTTCTACAGGCTGTTACCTCTACGACAATAGTTGCTTCGATATCATTCGATCCCTCAAGCCTTCCGCGCGCGGCGAACTCGAGATCACCGACGTCTCGGGCTCCTACATGCGCTCGGGATCTCTCACCGCGACGATTCTGAAAGACGAGTGGATCGACGCGGGAACATTCGAGAGATTCTACGATGCCACCACGCTCGTTCGAGCGAGGAGATCGTCGTAAACCTGCGCATAGCGCTGCGCGATCACGGACCAATCGTATTGTTTCGCATGCGCCATGCCCGCCTGAGCAAATCGTTGACGTTTGTCGGTATCGGCAAGCAAGCACGTAAGGGCGGCGGCTGCAGCCGAGGAATCGTCGGGAGGAATGAGAAGCCCCGTCTCGCCATCGGCCACAATATCCGGGATTCCTCCCACCTTCGTCGCAACCACGGCCAACCCCGCCGCCTGCGCCTCCAGGAACACATTCCCGAATGCCTCGGAGCGTGAGAGGCCGGCGAATATCTCCGCAGAGGCGAACTCCGCGTAGAGAGCAGGAGGTGAAAGATACCCCGCAAATGAAACGCGATCCGCAATTCCGAGTTCGCGGCTCAGCCGCTCGAGTGAGGAGCACTGCGATCCATCACCAACAATTTTCAAATGAGAATCTCCAATACTCATTGAAGCATATGCCTCAAGCAACGTATCAACTCCCTTCATTGGCTCCAACCTCCCGACGAAGAGGATGCGACCCGGTTCCCTCTTCCCCACCTGGCATGCGTGCTCGATCTCAGAGTAGGAAATCCCATTCGAAATGAGCGTCATATCCTCCCTGCCAAAATTTTTCCCGCGCTCCATCAGCACGGAACTGATCGCCGTGACGCGATCGGAACTGCGATGCAGGAGGGGAATGAACAGCGTCGTGTTGGTGCTCTGACACGTAAGAATTCTCTTGGCAGAAGGAACGAGAAACTGGCAGAACACGAGCGCAAGACCGGCGAAGGATTCCAGTACCGCATGAATGATGTCCGGCCTGAGTCGTCGTGCCGCAAACGGAGCGAGGAAGGGGAAGAGCCACTTATCGATCGAATGTCCGATTCCGACCCGCTCCACGGGAGCGCCCCCCGGCAGAAGCGATCTGCGCGGAAGATCACTTCGCAGCTTCGCCGTGACGATCGTGAAGTCGAAGCGTTCCGATAGCCGAGACGGCACTTCTTCGACGCACGCCTCCGCACCACTGCGAAACGGCGTGAGGAAAGCCGAGAGGATGACGATGCGAGGTTTCATCGCGCCCGAGGGAACGTCTCAAAGAGGTTGCGGTACTCCTCCCCCACCACCCTCCAACTGAAGAGCTCCTCGATTCTCCTGCGTGCAGCCTCTCCGAGCGCACGCCTCTTCGCGGAATCGTCGATCAACCGACGGATATGCGCGGCAAGCGCTTCTCTGTCCCCCGCCGGGAAGAGGAAGCCGGAGACGCCGTTTTGGATCAAAAATGTATTGCCCCCCACTTCGCTCGCAATGCACGCACAACCGCTCGCCATCGCCTCCATCAATGCGTTGCTCAGTCCCTCACTGTAGCTCGGGAGGACGAAAATATCCGTCTTCGCAAGAATCTGCACGACATCGCTGCGCAGCCCGAGAAACGCCACGCGATCACGATATTGCGACACGAGAGGATGACCTGCGGGATACCATCCCGCCACCTGCACAATGAGCGTCGGATGATCCGCCCGGAGAGAGTCCGCAGCTGCAAGAAAATCCTCGACACCTTTCACGGATTCCAAACGACCGACGTACGTCGCCGTGACATGCTGCGCATCGCGATCGGGCGGCCCGTACGACGAAGGATCGATTCCGGTTGGGATGACTTGTGTTTTGCCAACAATGCCGAGTCGCTTGAGGAGACGCGGCGGCTGAGGATGGAAAGTGACCACGCGATGTGCGAGGAGAAGCAGGAGCCATCCGAGCGTCCACGCGTAGAGAAACGCGCAGAGTTTCGGAATCCTTCCGCGCGGCCACCACGTCATACCGACGAATGCGTCCGTGAGGAGGATGACGCGATGACCGAGAAGTCGCAGCGGCAGCAAAGAGAGCGTCGTCCAGAAGAGGAGCTTATTGATGACGATGAGATCTGGTTTTTCCGCTTTCAAAAGCCTTAAAACAAAACCCGAAAACCCGAAAGAAATCCCGTAGTTCCACGGATCGCGCAGGAAGAAATCCTTGCGAAAATGCACGGTGAGCGTCGGAGATAATTGCTCCGTGTGCGTCTGAGTTCCCATGCACGCGACGACGACTCTGTATCCCAACCTCTGCCAAAGCTCCGCCAATTTCACGGAACTGACCATCCAGCGATGCTCTTCTTTCCAGTACGGCGAGATGAGGAGGATGGTTTTCATGAAGACGAAGAAGACAGTGAATACAGGGGATACAAAGATGACAAGGATGGATCAGGCGTGTTCCGCAGCTTCTTTATGTTCTTTGTCCTCCTTGTTTGCCTTGTATTCCTCTTTCTTCCCTTCCAACCCCGCCTCCCGCAGCGCGAGAGACCGCACGATCTTCGTATAGCGACGTTCGAGCTCCTCCAAACGCATCACGAGATAGAACACCATGAAGAAGAGGATGCCGAGAAACGTAACAATGACGGCGTTCTCCTGATTGGCGATGCCCGTGAGCTCCGAAAGATAGTGCAGGACGGATGGGTCTAGCGCGATGCCGGCGATCGCGCCCCAGAAGATCGTCCAGAAGCACGCCTCGAGAATGGATTTCTTTTTCCGTATCACGAGATTCCAGGCGTATGCGAGCGCGAGGAGCGAGATGATGGGGGCCACGATCTGGTAAGGCGTGAGTGTCATACAGAAAGAGCTTAGCGCAGGAAGGAACGCAGGAGAATGCGCAACGCCGTGCGGATGCCATTGGCGAAGGATTGCCCCTTCGCGAGCGTGTACTCGGAGTAGAGCACTTTCGTCGGCACTTCGACGATCCGCCACCGATGTTCGGTCGTCTCCCGCACGATCTCCGTGCAGAATTCGAACCCGCTCATGCGCAGATCGATCTCCTTAAGGGCTTTCGGCCCGAATGCCTTGAAACCGCACTGGCTGTCGCTCACCCACTTCCCCGTGACGAAGAGCGTCAGCACATTCCCGATGCCATTGAAGAGACGACGAACGAAGGGGATCACATTTTTCCTCCCGAAGCGGTTGGCGAAAACGATATCAGCTCGCCCCTCCTCAATCGGTCTCAACAGCAGGGGGATCTCCTTCGGATCATGCTGACCGTCGGCATCGAGCGTCACCACCGCACGAGCACCGAGCGCGTGCGCCGCATCGATTCCCGTCATCGTCGCCGCGCCGGCGCCACAGTTCTGCGCATGCCTGACCACGCGCGCTCCCGCCTCCTTCGCGTACGCTGCCGTCTGATCCGTCGATCCGTCGTCGACTACGAGCACACCATCCACGAAACCTTTCGCCGCGGCGACAACCTTCGCTATGCGTTTCTCCTCATTGAATGCCGGAATGACGGCGAGAATCATGGACGGCGTAGCGTACCAGAAATATTGGGTTAAGTCATCATCCTTCCTTAGGGGATCAGGATGAACGCCAGGCCCGCGGCAGGATCGCTTACCAGAATTTGCAGATTCAAGGAGGGCGAATTCAGGAAGTTCACGAATGCCTGCGCCTTCTTGTGAAGCGTGCCATTGGGATCCTGCTCGATCGTCGCGGTATTCGTATCGAAGATGATGCTGTTGAAGCCGAGCGCCTTGAGACGCTTGAGCGTGAGCGCGGGATTGTTCTCCTGATTGAGACAATTGAAGAGATCGAGCTGCTGATCGCTCGTCCCGATGATCTCCGAGTTCTTCGGAATGAAATACGGGATGAAGGTACCGATGCGATAGAGGTACGGCCGATCGGGCATCGACTCATGACGCTGCACGACGATCGTTCGAATATCGTCGTAGTAAGGAATCGTCCGGATACGCAGCGCGTCCGCGGAAATTTTGCCAAGCGGATACTCAAGGAGATTACGCTGCTGCTCGAACTGCCAGAAGCGCATGGCAAAATTACTCAGAAGCGAACACGAGAGGAGAAAGATGATGGCGTAACTATTCAGGGAGTCCGGCGCAAAGACGAGGAGCGCCTCAAGTCCGATGGCGAGACCGAGGAACATACCGACGCCGTACCACGGCACACCGTTCGCGAGAAACATCCACTCCGCGATGTACAACATCGTCCCAGCAAATATCCATCGTAACCACCTCTCTTTCTTCGTCCAGAACGCGGGAAGGAGAAAAATCAGCGGAAAGAGGAGAAGCGCAGGCATGGTCGTCACGTAATACCCTGCGGAATCGATGTTCATGACCGTGCGCCATGGCAGCGTCAGATAGTGCCCCCATCCCTTCGCGAAACCCCAGTAGCGATCAAGTTCTTCCGTTCCGCCTGTGGACTTGCAGGCGGCGTTATTAGGATCGAGAGCGAGATCTTTCGGTAGTGTCTTGATCGTCTTTCCGGGAAACGACTGCGCCGTCCCGGCAATGTCGATGACGGGGACGAGATTATCCTGCATCCCGAGCGTGAGATGAAAAGGCGACAACCCCTGACTGAGGTTGTTGTGCGTGATCCATGGAGCAATCGCCAGTGCGAATGCGATGAGGAAGATTGCGATGGAACCGGCAATCGTGACGGCGTTTCGCCGAACCCTGATAAAGAAGAATACCGTGAAAATGACAGCGATGATCAGGAAGAGGAGGCCAAGCATCGGCAGCATCGCCTGCGCCCCATCGCCGCCAACACGGCTGGCAACAGAGGCAAGGAGTCCGAAACGCTGGAAGATGAATAGGACAAGGAAAAGTCCCGCGAAGACGCCAAGCCACTGCGCAGTCCCGGCAATGACGATGAGCAAGGCCATCAGCGTCATAACCGATGTTGATTTGAAGCCGAACCCGAATCCCACGAAGATGCCTCCGAGTGCGAGCCACTGCCAATTTTTCGAAATTGTCGCACGCCATCCAGAAGTGAGAGGTGCGAAAATCATCCTCCCTGCCTCATCACCACTGTCATGCGGGAAAAGGAAGAGGAAGGCACAGAACATCGCGAGCGCCCCCATCGTGAAGACCGCATTATCGATCTTCATATCCGCGTAGGAAAAATGTCCTACGAGCGGGAGTGTGTAGTAGAGAAGAGCAGCGAGAAAACCGCGCCGATCTCCAAGGAATGTCCTCGCAAATAGGAAGACAGAGAGAAGAGCGAGCAACCCCGCGGACCAGTTAATCATCATGGAGGCCGTCGCGCCGAAGACGCTGTCGTACCCGAAGAGAAGAAATCCGAGCGACGTCAGATACTCCCACTGGAACGATGGCATCAACGGAACGAAGTGGCCGTAGCTCACGAGGAGCCGCGGGCGATTGAGGTAGCTTCCGAGATCATCCCACCCGATCGGGAAAGGGCGGACTACCGTAAGGAAGTTGAGTGCGAGGTAGGAGAGGAGCAACCATCCGAGCAGGATCGTCGCGCTCTTCCACGAGACCTCGATCTCTTTGGGCTTCCAGAGCGCCTTCAACCAGTACCAGGACTGACGGAAGAGAACGAGCGGCAGGAGAATGAGCAGCGTCCATCCGAATGGCGCGCTGTAGAGAGAGAGGAGAGCAAGCGTCCAGAAAATCACTACCATGCCGCATGCTCCGAGCCCCAGACTCACCACCGACTCCATCAAAAATCCTCTGCTCTGTACACGGAAAAGACGAAGGAGGAATCCTCCGAGCACGAGAAGCTCGAAGAGGAAGAGCGCGATGAAGAGCATCTGACCGAGAACCCGCGTGAAGAACGATTGCTGTATGCAGCTCTCTTTGAGTTGGTACACGTTCAGCCCGGAATCCGACGATCCCAAAGATGTGAGACAGCCGCGGGTCTTGAGATCCTGAAAGTTATCCTGAAGTGATTTGAGAGGAGCCGCACCGATATTTCCGTAGGCCTGCGTCGTCGGCTCCACGATTTGTCGAAAGGGGGACGTGCCATCCGTACTTCCGAAACTAAAGCAGGTAAAAAGAATCCAGACGAGCACCGCGAAAAGGATCGGAAGGTATGCCGGCCGCCAGCGCAGCTGCAGCGTAAGTTCTCCGTGCCGAGCGGCCTGCCACCCGAGGAAGATCCCGTAGAGGACGATGCAAACGATGAGATACCCGAGGAAAGGTGCCGCTCGCGTGATGGTTGCGAAGACGAAAGGGAAGAATCCGACGAGGCCGCCGCAGAGCACCGAATCGCCGCACGCCGCCGCGACGCTATTCTGACCATCGGGATTGAGCGTTGCTTGGTGAACGGGCATCCCCACATAGAAGAGGAGAGAGTAGATCCCCCAGACGAGGAGACCGACGAAGAGAGCCGCGGAGAGATTGCGAATGGTGCGTTGCTGCATAGGACGAGCCTAGCAGAGAAACCCCGAAAATCCACAACGCACGCCCTATCGCCTGCTATGCTATGACCCCCTTGGCTCTCGATATTCCCGCTATCCGCAGGCAATTCCCGATCCTCTCGCAGAGCATCGACGGACATCCGCTGATCTATCTCGACAATGCGGCGACCACCCAGAAACCTCGCGCGGTGCTCGATGCCATGACGCACTTCTACGAGACGGCGAACGCCAATCCGCATCGCGGTCTCTACGCTCTCGCCGATCGCGCCACGCAGGCGTACGAAGATGCGCGCGGGCGCGTCGCTGCGTTCATCAATGCCGCACGACGAGAGGAAATCGTTTTTACGAAGAGCGCGACGGAGAGCATTAACCTCGTTGCGAAGAGTTGGGGACGGACGCTCGAGCCGGGCGATGTCATCGCTCTTCCCGTCACCGAACACCACAGCAACATCGTCCCGTGGCTCCAGCTCAAAGAGGAAAAAGGAATTGAGCTCACATGGATCGACGTCGACGAAAAGGGGCGGGTAAATCTCTCACAGTTGGAAAAAATGTTGGAGGAAAAATCCATGAAGCTGCTGGCGCTCTCCGCACTCAGCAATGTGCTCGGTACCGCTCCCCCGTTGGAGAAAATCATCTCCATAGCGCACCGTATGGGCTGCCTCGTGCTGATCGATGCGGCACAGGCCGTCGCCCATCATCCGATCGATGTGCGGGCGCTCGATGCCGACTTCCTCGCCTTCTCCTCGCACAAGCTCTACGGCCCCACGGGCATCGGCGTGCTCTGGGGGCGGGAGCATCTCCTCGACGCCATGCCCCCGGTGCTCGGAGGCGGCATGATGATCGATGAGGTACATCGCGATCGATTCACCTTCGCCGACATCCCGATGCGTTTCGAGGGCGGCACGCCCCCCGTCGCCGAAGCGGTCGGCCTAAAAGCCTCGATCGATTGGCTCACGCAATTCCCGTGGAAGGACATCGAGGCGCATGAGCGGGCATTGCTCGAGAGGGCACAGCGCGAACTCTCGGAGATTCCGGGACTCAGCATCGTGGGAGGGAAAACTGCAGAGCGATCGGGATCCTTGAGCTTCACGCTCGCGGGCATCCACCCTCACGATCTTGCAGAACTCCTCGGACGACGCGGCATCTGCGTGCGCGCCGGGCATCACTGCACGCAACCACTCCACAAATATTTCGCTGTTCCTGCGAGCACACGCCTCTCCGTAGCCATCTACAACACGGAGGAGGAAGTCCTCACACTCTCCTCCTCCATCCGCGACATTCAACCTTCCCTGCGCTGATCATGGATCTCTACGCCGAGAACATCCTCGACCATTTCCGGCATCCGCATCGAAAATCTCCCCTCTCACATCCAACCGTCGAGCTGCGGGAGAAGAATCCCAGCTGCGGAGATGATATCGCGCTGACGATGCAAATCGAGAAAGACGTCATCGAGGAGATCGGATGGGAAGGGGAAGGATGCGCCATCAGCCAAGCAGCCATGTCGATGCTCGCCGATGCGGTGATCGGAAAGACGATCGAAGAGGCGGAGGCACTCACCGCGAAGGACATCCTCGCGATGCTCGGCGTGGAGGTGGGGCCGCGCCGCATCAAGTGCGCCCTGCTCTCGCTCCATGCACTACGAAACGCGCTGCGAAAATTCCAGAACCTTCCGCCCACCCCCTGGCGCGACATCCTGCCGACCTGAGCCTTGTGAATATGCGAAACACAACGGTACACTCCGTGAGTAGCGCCGCCGTAGCTCAGGGGTAGAGCATTTCCATGGTAAGGAAAGGGTCACCGGTTCAAATCCGGTCGGCGGCTCCATCCGTCTTCGCTTCAATTGAGATCGAAGCTTCGCCGGGATTGTTCAATGAATAGACTTTTCCCCGAAACATGCAGGATGCCCCGGCGTAGTCCCGAGCGTAGCCGAGGGACGAAGCCGGGCAATTCCCGTGGGCGGCTCCATTTCGAATAACCATGGGAATCTTAACTGCTTCTATCACCCTCACCCAATATTCGCACCCGAAGGCT
>CAIJNU010000010.1 GCA_903822115.1 uncultured Candidatus Peregrinibacteria bacterium | reverse complement strand
GATGCAATACTTGCTACTGCGCATTCCTATGAGATAATACTTGAACTAATATTTTGCTCAATTCTTTGATTTTCCATTGCATTTCCTCCATGAAGTTTTCTCACAATACGCCATACGAAATACGGTATACGTCATACTGTTCAGATGTTCGCTTGCTTCACCAATCCCCTTCCTCTACTCTCTTCCAGCTCATGACGATCCACGCACACAAGCACGGCGACGAGTCCTCTGACCGCCTTCAACAGCGTTTCAAGAAGCAAGTGCAGAAGTCCGGCATCCTGAAGCTGCTGCGCGAGAGGTCCATCCGACGCAAGACTCTCACCCGCCGTCTCCAGCGCATTCGCGCGCTCAAGCGCGAGGAGTACCGCACACAGAACCGCAAGAAGCAGTTCTACAGCAACATGTGAGGAGATGACTTTTGCACTCCACGGAATCGTTGACTGCATCTTTTTGTGGTATAATGCTATTCATGGAAAATGATGCCACTCTCCTATCTGTCGCTACCAAATGTTGCTTTAGGACAGAATATCCCGATCTACCGATTCCGAATCGCCATCTCGATATACTAGTATCGAGTACAGCTCAAGCAATAGCCAACCGAGACATTACCGCAGTCAGATCCCATCTGCAACAACGCATCGCGGAGTGTTTCTGCATGTATGAAGAATATCCTAATGATCCGAACATAGAAGATTGGTTTGCACTCATGCGAATGCTGCTGACTATATCGGATGCAGTTCGACAAATCTCTTCATCAACATTGAATTAGAAATATGAAAGTCGATTCAGAATATTTCAATGGCGTTGCAGAGCGGTGCTTTAGAGATTTCTATCCTGGCGACGAAGTCCCCGATGAATTGGGAATCGCAGCAAGAAGCATAGCGAAGAGAATGTCTCGATACGGAATCCCGAAGACGAAAACGCTCCTTCGTGACCAGCTGGAACGCTCTCTCGCCACCCTTCGCATGTATCCCGATCATCCGAAAAAGGAGAGAACCATTCAATTGATCCACTATCTCAAAGCAATGCATAGCGCTGCCGTGGAGCTGTTTGCTTCCGCGAATTAGGAGCGAACTGCGTCGTCTCCCTCTCACCCCAGTGCCGCAGCGGCAGCAGAGAGTTCCGAAAGCTCGGCGGTGATGCCGGCTTGGCGCGTCTGGTTGTAGGTCAACGTAAGATCGTCGAGAATTTCGGTGGCGTTGTCGGTGGCGTTTCGCATCGCGAGCATGCGGGCGGAGTGTTCGGAGGCTGCGGCTTCCAACACACCCTGATACACCTGCATCTCCGTGAGTTTGGGGAGAATGGTACGGAAAACTTCCTCGGGAGAAGGCTCGAACTTGTACTCCAGCACCGCCTCCTCTTCCTTTTCCGTCTCCGTCGCCACGGTCTTGCGCAGCTGCAATCTGTCGATCATCGATCGCAGCTCCGTGCGCGAAAAAGGAAGAAGGACGCGAATGGAAGGCTCCTGACGGAGCGCAGAGATAAAATCCGGATAGAGGAGGACGATGTGATCGTACTCGCCGCCGAGGAATCCGTCCGTCGCCATGCGAGCGATCGGGAGGACATCGGGGAACGTCGGGTGATTGCTGAGCGCCGGGAATGCGGCGATCACATTCTGCTTCGCGCGCACGAGGAATTGCTGCCCCTTCTTCCCCGCCACGACGAAGTCCACCTTCTCGAAACTCTTGATCTGCTTCAGTCCGTCGATGTATTTCATTGCTGCGCCAAACATCTGTGCGTTGAGACTCCCGCAGAACCCGCGATCGGAGCTGAAGAGGATCGCGAGCACTTTGGCAACCGGTCTCTCCGTGAGAAACGGATGATCCGCGGACTGTGAACCCGCAATGCGCTGCAGGATGTTCCACGCCGTCTGGGCGTACGCGCGAAGGGTCTCGGCATTCTGCACGGCGCGGCGCATCTTGGAGGCGGCCACGAGCTCCATCGCCTTCGTGACCTGTCGCGTGGACTTGATCGCCTTCATCTTGCGCCGAAGATCGCGGAGACTGCGAGCCATCGGGAACCTTACTTGGAAGTGACGAAGCCTTTCTCCTTCTTGAAGGACTCAAGGAGTCTCTGGAGCTGCTCCTCGCTCTCCTTGGAAACCTCCATCGCCAGTTTCTCGAGGAGATCGTAGTGCTTGGCGCGGAGGAATTCCGTGAATGCCTTCTCGAAGTCGCGGACCTTAACGACGGGGATGTCGTCGAGGTATCCGTTGACGCCCGCATAGATGATCGCGACCTGATCGCCCACGGACTTCGGCTCGTACTGCCCCTGCTTGAGAATTTCCGTGAGGCGCGCGCCGCGATCGAGCTGAGCCTTTGTGGAAGCGTCGAGATCGGAACCGAACTGCGCGAAGACGGCGAGTTCGCGATACTGGGCAAGATCGAGACGGAGTTTTCCGGCGACCTTCTTCATCGATTTGCGCTGCGCCGCGGATCCCACACGAGAAACGGAGATACCGACGTTGAGCGCGGGACGGATGCCTTTGTAGAAGAGGTCGGACTCGAGGAAGATCTGTCCGTCGGTGATCGAGATGACGTTCGTAGGGATGTACGCCGCGACGTCTCCGGCCTGCGTCTCGATAATCGGCAAAGCCGTGAGGGTGCCTCCGCCAAACTTGTCATCCATACAAACCGCGCGCTCGAGGAGGCGGGAATGCAAATAGAAGACGTCGCCCGGGTACGCCTCGCGTCCTGGAGGACGGCGCAGGAGGAGCGACACTTGGCGGTAAGCCCACGCGTGCTTGCTGAGGTCGTCGTAGATGCAGAGGACGTCTTTGCCCTGATCGACAAAGTACTCACCCATGGCGCATCCCGCGAAGGGGGCGATGTAGGAGAGAGAGGCGGGCTCGGACGCGCCGGCCGACACGACGATCGTGTAGTCCATCGCGCCGTGCTTGCGGAGCAGATCGACGATCTTGGCGACCTTCGACTCCTTCTGACCGATCGCGACGTAGATGCAGATGACCGGACGATCCGTCTTCTGCGTTTCCTTCTGGTTGATGATGGCATCGATGACGATCGCCGTCTTTCCCGTCTGGCGATCTCCGATGATGAGCTCGCGCTGACCGCGGCCGATGGGGATCATGGAGTCGACGGCCTTGATGCCGGTCTGGAGCGGCGTCGTGACGGACTTGCGCTCGATGACGCGCGGCGCGATCTTCTCGATCGGGTAGAGCTTCGCTCCGCGAATGGCCGGTCCCCCATCCTTCGCCACACCCAGCGGAGAAACGACGCGTCCGATCAACTCCTCGCCGACCGGCGTGGAGAGGATCTGCCCCGTCGCCTTCACCGTGTCTCCCTCCTTGATCTTGCTGTAGTCGCCGAGAACGATCGCACCCACCGTGTCCTCACCGAGGTTGAGCGCACTTCCGAAGACGCCATTGCCGAAATCGATCATTTCCGCGGCACCGATGCGCGAGAGTCCGTGGATCTTCGCGATTCCGTCACCCACTTCGACGACGGTTCCGACGTGTTCATGCGTCACATCGCGCTTGTACGAACCGATACGTTCTTCGAGAGTCTTGAGGAGTGTCTGGCTGAGCGTCATACGAAAATTGGGAAGGGTGATTTAGGAGACGAGAGGAGAAATCGCAGTAAGATGTTGCTGCACTCTCTGAAGAGCGCCGCGAAGAGAAGCGTCGAAGCGTTCGTCACCGACGTGCAAAAGCGCACCTCCGAGCAGCGAGGAATCCTTCGTAACGTTGAGATCCACACTCTTTCCGAGCGCCTTCTCGAGCGCACCGATAATCGCCTGCTCCGTGCCGGAAGCATCGCCACCGTGCGTGAGGAGAGTGGCGGAGGTAACACCGAATTCTTTTGCGAACACATCCTTCACCGTCCGCGAGAACGTACGCATGTCCTTGCCGAGACCGTACACGTGCAGCAGATGGAGCGCCGCATCGATCGCGTCGGAAACTTCCTGCTGAGGAAGGTTTTGGCACGTCTCGATGAGCGCGCGGGCGATGTCCTGAGGCGTCGGCTTCATCGGAGGAGAGCGGGAAGTTCCTTCTGGAGATCGCCGATCCACTTCTGCTGATCGGCGGGCGAGAATTCTTTCATGAGAATTTTCTCCGTGAGGCGCACGATGATCTTGGAGAGGTCGTTCTGCACCTCCGAGAACACGCGTGAACGCTCTTCCGCGAGCCGCTCCTCCCCCTTTGCAAGCAGACGATCCGCCTCCTTCTGCGCGAGCGTGAGAATTTGCTCCTTCGCCGCCTCCGCTTCCTTCTTGGCCTGATCGAGGAACGCGCCGCACTCGGCGTCGATCTTCTTCATCTGCTCGACGCGGAACACTTCCATATCCCTCTTCTGCGACTCGATCTTCTTCACATCCTCCACCGACTTGCGCGTGCGTTCGCGGCGGGCGTCGATCGTGCGCAGGAGCGGCTTGTAGATGAGGTACGTCAGCACCGCGACGACAATTCCGAAGTTCACGATCTGCGCAATCAGGAGCTGCCAGTTGATGCCGAGTTGCGTGAGGAGTTCCATGGAGAGAGAGTGAGGAATGCGACGGAAGAACGAAGCATCTTGCTGTTAGCTACCAGCCATTGGCCATGAATGGAGCCAATCGCAGGTAGCCAAACGCAAGCTGCCGCTTCAGACGAACTTAAGGATGAGCGAAACGACGAGCGCGTAGATCGCGATGGCCTCCGCAAATGCGACGGTGAGAACCATCGGCGTCTGGATGCGGCCCGCGGCGTCCGGATTGCGGCCGATGGCCTCCATGGCCTTGCCCGCGATCATTCCGATGGCGATGGCAGGTCCAATGGCGCCGACTCCCATCGTAATGGCGACGGCCATGTTCTTATCGAAGAGAGGGGTTTGGGCGACTGCGGCTGCTACTTCTGCTGCTGGCATAATAGTGTGAGAAAGGGGTTAAAGCGCGCGGATTGTAGGGATAGGG
>CAIJNU010000009.1 GCA_903822115.1 uncultured Candidatus Peregrinibacteria bacterium | reverse complement strand
TTCCTCTTCTTCGCCGTCTTCTTCTTCGTCTTCACCGCCTTTTTTTTCTTCTTCGGCATACCAACGGGGGGAAAGAAATATATTCCGTACTCTACTCACAATATATTTTTTGAAAAGTGTATCTAGAAATTTCATGATGACGAAACCTTCATCTTCTTTCTCAACATCGTTCGCGAATTTTTCAAAATTTTTGTTAAACGTGACGAAGAAAATGTCCCAACTTTTTTTTCTTCGTCCGAAGATACTTCCGTTGTCGATCGGAAATTAAATTTATTTCGATTGGCATCTGTTCCACCACCTCCAATCCGTACCCCTGCAATCCCGAAATTTTGCGGGGATTATTGGTCAAAAGGCGCATTTTGCCGATGCCGACATCCCGCAGAATTTGTGCACCGATTCCGTACTCACGCAGATCGGGAGGAAAGCCGAGTCGCTCGTTCGCTTCCACCGTATCGAGACCTTCTCCCTGCTGCAGAGCATACGCGCGAATTTTATTCGCGAGTCCGATACCTCTCCCCTCCTGACGCATATAGAGAATCACACCAACTCCCTCGGCTTCAATACGCTCCATCGCGAGTTGGAGTTGTTCTCCACAGTCGCAGTGCCGCGAGTGGAAGACATCACCCGTGAGACACTCCGAGTGAACGCGCACGAGCGTCGGAGCGGACGCGTCGATCTTCCCCTTCACGAGTGCGACATGCTCACGATGAAAAACTTCTTCCTCATACACAAAGATTTTCCACATACCCGTCTCCGTCTCCAGATCGCTCTCCGCCGCACGGTAAATAAGCGCGCCGTTGCGACGCCGCCACGCGATGAGATCCGCGATGGAAATGATGGGAATATCATTCTCTTTGGAAAACGCTTGAAGTTCCGGCAACCGCTGCAGCTTGCCGTCGTCATTCATCAGCTCGCTGATCACCGCCCCCTCCCGCAGTCCGGCGAGTCGGCAGAGATCCACGGACGCTTCCGTATGCCCGGCGCGAACGAGCACACCGCCCTCCTGCGCGCGCAGCGGGAAGATGTGCCCCGGACGATGCAATTGCTCCGGCCGCGACGCAGGATCGACCGCCGTCAGAACCGTCCGAGCGCGATCGGCCGAGGAGATGCCCGTCGTCACGCCGCTCGCGGCCTCGATGCTCACCGTGAACGCCGTATTGAAGTGAGACGTGTTGTTGGAAACCATGAAGGGCAAATCGAGTCGATCGGCGATCGCATTCGAGAGAGCCAAGCACACCACGCCTCCGGTGTGGCGAATGACAAATGCCATCTTCTCGTCGGTCACGTGCTCCGCCGCCAACACGAGGTCGCCTTCGTTCTCACGATCCGCATCATCAACAACGATGAGAAACTCCCCTCGCTTCAACCGATCAAGCGCCTGCGGGATGGACAGAAAATTCTCCACGGAGCGCGCAGTATAGCGATTTCCCGTGCCAAACGGAAGCGTGTGAGCGTCGAAATATCCGCAATCAGCGCACCGAAATGGAGTACGTCTCGCGCTCTGCCCTTGGCGCAGCATGCCCCACCCCGACGTAGTACGTTCCTGGCTGATAGAGATACGACGTATTGCATACCGGTCCCGAGAAGCTCGCCATATTCACATCGGCTGACGGATAGATGCGGCAGTTCGGATTCTGCGTACTCACGAGAGTCACGGTCAGTTGCGTCTGAGTGGGAACCGTGAAGACGTACCAGTCGCTGAGATCGTTGGAGTCGAGCGCACCGACGGAAACCTTTCCTCGCGAGAGATGAACCGCTTGCGAGAAGCCGTCATTGCCGTCTCCCTTCCCCGCCTGAGCCGTGACCGTGTAACTGACATCCGCAACGGTCGGCTGCAGCTGCAACTGGTAATCGCCGGCGCTCATGGCTACGCGCAGCAGACATGAGGAATTCTCCTGGAATCCGAGGTAGTACTCGGTCGACATACCATTGGCATCCAGCTTGTAGAGTATGCAGCGGATGCCGCCCGCTTGTCCGGACTGCAGTACGGCCGAGATGTCGGTGACAACGGGCGTCGTGATCGTGAAACGATACGATGCCGTATCACTCCCGGGAAAATTACGATTGTCCGTGAAGGGGAAATTCACTTGGAGCACGTACGCTGACGATGAACTGCCCGTCAGAGAGGAACTGCTCATGGACGAAGCGGAGAGAGAACTGTCCGACGACTGCGAAGAGGAAGTATCGCTGCTGGAGGAAGTGCTCGAAGAGAAAGCGGATCCGTGGAGCGCATTCCAGATGTAGGCAGCCGCTTCACCGCGCGAGAGCGGATCGGACGGAGAGAAGGACGTAGTGCTCTGCCCGGTAACCGGAAGAATGTGATTCTGGTAGCCCGCGAGAACGTAGCGCGCAAACCACTGAGAGGGAGAGACATCGTTCAATCCGAGTGCCGTTACACCCGCATTCCAGTCGTCGGGCACCGGAAGATGAAGCACCGTAAGCGTCATCTTGAGCGCTTCCGCGCGCGTCACGGGATGCGCGGGACGAAAGGAATTATCCGCGATGTACCCCTGCACGTAACCGTGCATCACAGCATCACATACAAATGACTCGTACCAACTTCCGCTCCCGACATCCGGGAAGCAGCCTTTCTGAGCCTCATCGGGAGTGCGACCCGCCGCTTTGAAGAGCATCTTCAGCATCGCCGCACGATTCACGGGATCCAGCGGACGAAACGTCCCGTCGGGATTCCCTGTGATCACGCCACTCGCGGCGAGCCCCTCGATCTCCATCTTGAAAGGCGTCGCGTCTTTCACATCGGAGAATATCGACGCCGCTTGCGCGGACATCATGCCGATGAGTACGAAGGCGGGAACGAGTGCGAGGAGGCGTGGGCGCATACGAGCGGGGAGAAAGTGCGGGAAGTCTATCTTGAACACGAAGTTTGTTCAATAATTCGTTTGAAACACATCTTGCAGAAGAGAAATTTTGGTCTTCTTGAAATACTCGCCAACAGTGAGAGTCTCTCGGGATTAAGAACGTATACGCTTGAGGAGTGCCAGGGAATGCAGAACCGCCCGTGCGGCTTCCGCCCCACGATCGAGCCGACGCAGCGCAAGATCGAGAGTGTCCACTGCGAGAATCTCGAAGGCGAAGGGAATCTGGTACTTCACCTGCACGTCCATGATGGCTTGAGCGGAGCTCTGCGTCACAAGCTGCGCATGGGATGTCTCCCCTTGAACGACAATACCGAGCGCGATGAGCGCATCAATGTCCTTGCGAGCCGCGAGCTCAGCGCCGATCAACGGAATCTCAAACGCGCCGAACACTTCGTAGTGGCGGATGTTCTTTGAGTGAATTCCCGCATGCTCCAGCATTTCCTGGGCGCCCTTCACGAGATGACTCACTCCCTCCTTATAGAAGGAGGAGTGGATGATGCCGATCCGCCAGGACGGATCTACCGGGGAGGCCATTTCGATCGTGGGATGATGCTCTTTCATAGGGAGGAATGGGAAGTGCGTATCAGGGACGCGCAGTATCTTCCGATCACGTCGGTTTCCACGTTTACTTCTCCCCCCTCCCGAAGCGTCCCGAGTGTCGTGTGCACAAGGGTGTGGGGAATGACGGCGACGGAGCAGTGCTGATCCTCGATCTTCGCAACCGTAAGCGACACTCCGTCGAGCGCAATCGAACCTTTGGAAACGACGAAAGTAACGAGATCCTCCGGCAGGACGATTGTAATCATCTTCCCCATCTTCTCGTCGCAAATGGAAACTACTTCGGCGATTCCTTCCACATGCCCCTGGAGGATGTGTCCCTCAAACCTTCCGTTGGCCGGCATCGCCCGCTCGAGATTCACAATACTTCCCGCATTCACGCTCCCAAGTGTCGTCTTGCGAAGCGTCTCGGTCACGACTTCAAACGTCATCGTCGCATCATCGAGCGCGACGATCGTGAGGCACGTTCCCGCAACCGCAACACTGGACCCGATGCGAACATCAGTGAAGCTCTTCGGCCTCTCCAGAGTCAGTCTCCCCTCCTCCGGAGATCTCACCTTCGCCATTGATTCGATAATTCCCGTGAACACGATGTGCATGATACACGTGAGAAGTGATCTTCACGGACAAATAACTCTCTATCCAGTCTGAAGCGCTTCGCTTCATATCCAAAACTTTTTCAAGTTGCGAGGTCGTTGTCCTCCTCGGGGAGGATCAACCTTTGTTGCTTGGCAGTTGAAACACGTGACGCACCCTGCCTCCACTCTCTTCTCTTCGATCGGTCCTTCGCAAAGCGAACAAATACCCTGACGATAATCTTGACGAAGATGTTCTATGCGCACCGCTGTCGCACGATTCTGAAGCAAAGCCAACGTGATACCAATCTCAGTCACACCCTCAGACGCATCCATTCCGCATGCCCCACGCACTGGGGCAAGCCTTACAGACTCTTCCTGACTCATAGTACTAAGGAGAATAGTAGTGACACTTTAGATTGTTTTAGGTTTATGTCAATTACCATTTTCTTACCTGAATTTCGTCTTACTACAAAAAACCGCCAACAGAACCTTCCATCTGCTCATGTTGAAAAGCTTCCATTTTTACCCGCATCTGAGCATTAACCTCATCATCACTCTCAGATGCAACTGCGGCATCGGGTTTGGGTTCAGACTGAAAAACCCCCCCTCAACCACTTCGCCGTAGATGCGATTCCCCTGCCAATTCGTGTGGAAGGGGTCGTCGTTGGCTTTTCAGGAAATGCCTTCTGAAAATATCGATCCAGAGTAGTACCGTGAGAAGCAGTAGTACCCATAGATGCTTGGGAGGAAGTACAAACAAACTATTCTCATGTTTTTATTGGGTCAATCTTGAAATCACACCCCTTCCATTTCCCAATCCTTCCTCCTGAACCCTAGACAGAGCCAAGAATTTGTGATAAGCTTGGGGCTCAGCCCCGCGCAGCGCGCAGGGCGTGTTTGTGTTGTTCCACCTTTTCTCTCCATGGACAGAATCATCATCAAAGGGGCGCGGATGCACAATCTGAAGAACATCGACGTGTCGATTCCCCGCAACAAGCTCACCGTCATCACGGGACTCTCGGGTAGCGGGAAATCCTCGCTCGCATTCGACACGATCTTCGCGGAGGGACAGAGACGCTACGTCGAGAGCCTCTCGGCGTACGCGCGCCAGTTCATCGCGCAGATGGAGAAGCCGGAAGTGGAATCCATAGAAGGACTCAGCCCCGCGATTTCGATCGACCAGAAGACCGCACCGCGCAATCCCCGCTCCACCGTCGGTACCGTTACGGAAATCTACGACTACATGCGACTGCTCTGGGCGAAGGTGGGCAAAGTGCACTGCGCGACCTGCGGGAAGATGCTAAGCAAGCAATCCACGAGCCAAATTGTGGAGACGATCGCATCGATGCCGGAGGGCAAGAAAATTTTCCTCCTCGCCCCGATCATCGAAGGGCGCAAGGGAGAACACGTGCGCATCGTGGACGCCATTCGCCGCGAGGGGTTCGTCCGCATGCGCATCGACGGACAGACCGTGACGGTCGATGAGGATATTCAGCTCGATCCCAAGAAGGCACACACGATCCAGATCGTCGTGGACCGTTTGATCGTGCGTGATCTCGAATCCAGGGAAGGGGCGGTGAATCCGAATCGCACGCGCCTCGCCGACTCCGTCGAGCTCTGTCTCAAGAAAGGAGAGGGGTCGCTCATCGTTCTCGATACCGACAGCAACGAAGAGACTCGTTTCTCGGAAGCGTTTGTCTGCCCCGATCATCCGGAAGCCGACATCCCCGAGATCGAACCGCGCAGCTTCTCCTTCAATTCGCCCCACGGCGCCTGCGAGCAATGCCACGGGCTCGGCTCCATTCTGCAGGTCGACGAAGCTTCGGTCATTCCCAATCCCCGCCTCTCACTCGCCGAAGGCGCGATCCACCCGTGGGCGACATCCGCGAGCCGCAACAGCTTCATGTCGCAGATTCTCGAAGCCCTCTGCCGAGCCGCAGCCATCGATATGGACACGCCATGGGAAAAACTGACACCCGTGCAGCAGAAAACCATCCTCCACGGCTACCCGCACCAGATCTCCGTCGACTACCATTCGATGAAATTCGGGGGGACGTACCAGACGACATTCGAGGGCGTGATCCCCAACCTCCAGCGTCGCCACGAGGAAACGGACTCAAGTTACATACGCATGCAGATCGAGGAATACATGCAAGAACTTCCCTGCGCCTCGTGCGAAGGGAAGAGATTGAAGAAGGAGATCCTTGGCGTGACCGTCGGGGACAAGAACATCGTGGACGGAACGAATATGAGTATCGAAGAGGCGGAGACGTTCTTCACTTCACTTATTCCAACTCCGAAGGGATCTGCCGCACTCACAGCATACGAATACGCCATTGTGAAGAAGGTCCTCTCCGAAATCATCGCGCGTCTTTCCTTCCTCGAGAACGTCGGTCTCAAGTACCTCACGCTCTCGCGCTCCGCGAACACGCTCTCCGGCGGAGAGGCACAGCGCATCCGCCTCGCCACGCAGATCGGCTCGGCGCTGCAGGGCGTCCTCTATGTCCTCGACGAACCCTCCATCGGACTCCACCAGCGCGACAATGCGAAGCTCATCGCGACCCTCGTGCAACTGCGCGACCTCGGCAATACCGTGATCGTCGTGGAGCACGATCAGGAGACGATGGCGGCGGCCGACTTCCTTCTGGAGATCGGCCCGGGAGCCGGCAAGTACGGAGGCGAGGTCGTGGCGCAGGGCACGCCGGAGGAAATCATCAAGCAATCGCAATCCGTCACGGGCCAGTACCTCAGCGGGAAGAAATCCATTGCCATCCCGAAGAAGCGTCGCAAAGGGAGCGGGAAGTTGCTCTCGATCCGCGGCGCGCATCACCACAACCTCCAGAACATCGACGTATCGTTCCCGCTGGGAACCTTCATCGGCGTCTCCGGCGTATCAGGGTCGGGCAAATCCAGTCTGATCCACGGCATCCTCGGACCCGAGCTCCAGCACGTCCTCAACAAAGCGCACACGAAACCGCAGGATGTCGGATCCATCGAGGGACTCGAACACCTCGACAAGGCGATCGTCATCGACCAATCCCCCATCGGCCGCACCCCGCGGAGTAATCCCGCCACCTACACCGGCGTCTTCACCGACGTCCGCGACATCTTCGCCACGACGCCCGAAGCGAAACTGCGCGGCTACAAGCCCGGACGCTTCAGCTTCAATGTCAAAGGCGGACGGTGCGAGGAGTGCGAGGGCGACGGACTCAAGCGCATCGAGATGCACTTCCTCCCCGACGTCTTCGTGACGTGCGAGCGCTGCCACGGAAAGCGATACAACCGCGAGACACTCGAGGTGACCTACAAGGGAAAGAACATAGCGGAAGTTCTCGACATGACGATCTCCGAGTCGCTGCAATTCTTCTCCGCGATCCCGTCGATTAAAAACAAACTGCAGACGCTCGAAGACGTGGGACTCGGATACATTCACCTCGGCCAGAGCGCCACGACGCTCTCCGGCGGAGAAGCTCAGCGCGTGAAGCTAGCAACCGAACTCACGAAGCGCGCGACGGGCAAGACCTTCTACATCCTCGACGAACCCACGACCGGTCTCCACTTCGACGACATCCAGCGGCTCCTCGAAGTGCTGCAGCGCCTCGTGGAAAAGGGCAACACCGTCCTCGTCATCGAACACA
>CAIJNU010000008.1 GCA_903822115.1 uncultured Candidatus Peregrinibacteria bacterium | reverse complement strand
CGGGCCCCGCCACCGTCGCCTTCATGGCCGCAGGCGCCGCTCTCGGTTTCCTCTGGATGCGTCGCCGCTCCCTCGCCTCCGCCAAGCGTGCGACCTGAGTGGACATCACACTATTCCATCACCTAATAACTGATGACAGGAGAAGGACATTGTTGGTAGAGTTTCACGTATATGGATCGCCCCCGCTCTGCGTACGCTCTCTTCGTTCTCCTGCTTCTCTGTCTCGGCATCGCTCTGGGATTCTGGATCACGGGACTCATGACTTCCAATCCCTCTCCCCCTGCCACGCACACCTCCAAGACCAAGAAATCTCTCACCTTCCCGCCCGGATACTGTTGCACGACACCCGGCAGCGCCTGCACCCCAAATCAGGTCGGTGCTCTCGATTGCCTCCGCAAGGGCGGCAAGATGTTCAACAGGAATCAGAAGAGCTGTGATGCCATCTGCGCCAAAATGAAGTAGCAGCGGCGAGGTCGTGGAAATTTTCGCAATCTTTCTGATGAGCGAGCTTTTCGCCGCGCCCGGCGACTGGTACTCTTGTGTCGTGCCAGCAGCGTACAAACCACCGCAGAGGAGCAGACGACAATGGCTCCTCAGCCTCTTCCTCTTCGGCGCCCTCGTGATGATGTCGTTCGTGTTCCTCCTCAATCCGCAGAGGGAGAGCGAACAGAAGTACGCATCAGCCAAGAGCGTTCCGCTCTCGGAAATCACGCAGGGGTACTCCGCCGGGAAATTTCAGAAGATTCTCATTCGCGACAACAAGGTCTATGCGACGCAGAAGAACGGCGACATGCTTCAGTCGTACAAGGAGGCGAATGATACGGTGAGCCAACTCGGGTGGAACAATCCGAAGAACACCACCGTCGTGGAGGTCGAGAATCGCGAGACCATGGATCTCCTGGTCGCCGCACTGCCGGATCTTCTCTTCTTCATCCTGATCATCGGAGGGATCATCTGGCTCTTCCGCGGCGTCGCGCGAAGCCAATCGACGGCGCTCTCCTTCGGCAAGTCTCGCGCGCGCATCGCCGATGCGCGGCAGGTGAAGACGCGCTTCGCGGATGTCGCGGGCGCGGAGGAGGCGAAGGAAGATCTGGTGGAGGTGGTGGATTTCCTGAAGAATCCGAAGAAGTACACGAGCATCGGCGCGAAAATCCCGCGCGGTGTGCTCTTGGTTGGGGCTCCGGGAACAGGAAAAACCCTCCTCGCGCGTGCGGTCGCCGGCGAGGCGAGCGTCCCGTTCTTCTCCATCGCCGGATCGGAATTCGTCGAGATGTTCGTGGGCGTGGGCGCGAGCCGCGTACGCGATCTCTTCATGAAGGCGAAGCGCAACTCACCATGCATTATTTTCATAGATGAGATCGATGCCGTCGGTCGCCAGCGCGGAGGCGCGGGCTTCGGCGGGGGACACGACGAGCGCGAGCAGACATTGAATCAAATTCTTACGGAGATGGATGGATTTGAACAGGGGACGAACGTGATCGTGATGGCGGCGACAAATCGTCCGGATGTTCTGGATATCGCGTTGCTTCGCCCCGGGCGCTTCGATCGTCGCATCTTCATCGATAAACCCGACCTCGTGGCGCGCGAGAAGATTCTCGAAGTGCATTCCCGCAACAAGAAGCTCGCAAAAAATGTGAACCTTGCCGATATCGCGAAGCAGACCGTCGGTCTCACGGGTGCGGATCTGGAGAACATCATGAACGAGTCCGCGATCTTCGCCGCCAAGCGCCGTCACTCGACCGTGGCACAGAAGGACGTCGTCGACGCGGTGGAGAAGGTGACGATCGGTTCGGAGAAGAAGTCCCGCAAGCTCTCGGTGCACGAGAAGGAGATCACGGCCTTCCATGAGCTCGGGCATGCCATCGTCGGTCATCTCTGCCCCGAGTCCGATCCTCTGCACAAGATCTCCATCGTCTCGCGGGGCTCGGCCCTCGGCGTCACGTGGTTCTTGCCGCAGGAGGATCAATACACGACGAGTCGCAGCAAATTCCTCGATGAGGTGTGCGGACTCCTCGGTGGGAGAGCCGCGGAGCAGCTCGTCTTCTCAGAGATCACTACGGGCGCATCGAATGATATTGAGCGCGCCTCGCAGATCGTGCGCGGCATGGCGATGAGGTTCGGCATGGGCGACGATGATCTCGGCATTGTCTCGTACGGGGAGAAGCAGGGCACGATCTTCCTCGGCGCCGATCCCTCGATGTCGCGCAACTACTCGGAAGAGGTGGCCAAGCAGATCGATTCCTTCGTGCGCAAGACGATCCAGGAGCAGTACGAACGTGCCCTCACATTCCTGCGAACCCATCGCAAGAAACTCGATCAACTTTCGAAGGTTCTCCTTGAGAAGGAGACGATGACAGTGGAGGAATTCCTCGAGGTCTTCGAAGGAAAGAAGCCCCAGCCCAAGCAGGAGAAGAAGGAGGAAAGCGACGAGGAAGAGGAGGGATGAACACCTTCTGATATTCAAGGGATCGGCTTACGTTTGCCATGAAAGACCGCTATAATGGCATCGCAATGTCCTCTGCACTCTCTCCCCTCGATGGTCGCTACGCACAGACGGTTGGGGAGCTGCGGAGTTTCTTTTCGGAGGAAGCGCTCATTGCCGCGCGCGTGGAAATCGAGATGAAGTATCTTATCGCGCTCTCTCACGAGGAGGGCGTGCGTGAGTTGCCGCCCATTCGAAGCAAAGAGGAGAAGCAGCTTCTCGCGATGGTTGAGAAGTTTTCGCAGCGCGATGCGCTCCGTGTAAAGGAGATTGAGGCGAAGACAAAACACGATGTGAAAGCCGTCGAGTACTTCCTGAAGGAGAAATTGCAATCGATGCGCAAGCTTCGTCCTTTCGTGGAGTTCATTCACTTCGGTCTCACAAGCGAAGATGTGAACAATCTCGCGTACGGCATCCTCATTCATCGGGCTCTGAGGGAAGTCATCGTTCCTTCGCTTCGCACGCTCCAGCGCACCATCGCTTCTCTTGGGCGCGCGACCGAGAGGGTTGCGATGCTCAGTCTCACGCACGGACAACCCGCCACACCCACGACTGTCGGAAAGGAATTCCTCGTCTTCTCTTCCCGTCTCGAGCGGCAGATGGAGAGTCTCAAGAAGTTTCGCATGCAGGGGAAACTCGGAGGAGCCGTTGGCAACTTTTCCGCTCACGCAAGCGCATATCCCGATGTTCGTTGGGAGGCGTTTCGCAACCGTTTCGTGCGCAGTCTCGGCCTCTTCCCGCTCACGTACACGACGCAGATCAATCCCCATGACGACATCGCGGAGCTGAGTCATCTCTTCCATCGCATCGATACCATTCTCATCGGATTTTCGCGCGACGTGTGGATGTACATCTCACGCGGAGTCTTCAAGCAGAAGACCGTCGCGGGCGAAGTCGGTTCCTCCACGATGCCGCACAAGGTCAATCCTATCGACTTCGAGAATGCCGAGGGCAACTTGGGATTGGCAAACGCGCTCTTCGACCACTTCGCAGCCAAGCTCCCCATCAGCCGTCTCCAGCGCGACCTCTCCGACTCCACGGTGCAGCGCAATATCGGTTGCGCATTCGGGTACCACCTCCTCGCGCTTTCGTCTCTGAACAAAGGTCTCGTGAAGCTCTCTCTCGATCGTATTGTCCTCAAGCGCGAACTCGCCGAGCATCCGGAGATCGTGGCAGAGGCGATCCAGACGATGCTTCGCAAGCATCGCGTGGAGGGAGCCTACGAGAAGCTCAAGGCGCTCACTCGCGGCGCGAAGATTACCAAGGAGGGCCTTGGAAAGTTCATCGATGGCTTGCCCCTCTCCAAAGACGAGAAGGGAAGGCTCAGAGCGATGCTTCCCTGAAAAGGGCTCGGAAATATGAATCTGTTGCCCTCTTCCTCATCCTTGCTACACTTCCGGGGCTGGATTTCGACCAGCTCGATCTTTGTTGGTGAATGCCCAGGTGGCGAAATGGCAGACGCGCTAGCTTGAGGGGCTAGTGGAAGCAATTCCGTGGAGGTTCGAGTCCTCTCCTGGGCACCATCCGTCTTCGCTTCGAACTGAAGTTCGAAGCTTCGCCGGGATTGTTCTGAGAATGAGCTGTTTCAAGACAGGGTGCAGGATGTCTCGGCGTAGCTCGCAAGCGAAGCCGGACTGCCCCCCCCCTTTGCCAAGTTCAATATTGCCGAATATTGACAAGTCTTGTTTGGTTTGTAGAATGCCGGACCATGGCGAATCATCCAGCAGAAACGGCAGAATATCTGGACGGAATAACAGCAAGCGAAAAGCTTCCCACGTTGGCCGTCCTCCACGAAGAACAGATGAAGGTGAGAGATCGATTGGAGGCAAGATTAACTTGCTCCGTATTAGCGATGCTGCGGCTGGCACCTAGGGGGATACAAGAAATACCTTTATTTTATACATTATTTTCCACAAAACTCAGAGAGTTGGTGGAATGCGATTCTTCTGTTTCGAATTGGTTCGAAATTATTCATGGAGTGGATAGCGATGGATTTGCATCGGGTGATGATGCCAGAGCCACGATGGATTCGCTCCAGCAGAATTGGGCTGGGTTTGTGGATGTGGAGATTTTGGATACCCCGGAAGATGGCGGCTCAGATATTCGGACAATAAAAGTGAGACTCACACTGCCACCGAGAGACTCCGCCGCTCCTCCTGCGCGTGACGAGGGAAATTCTCCTGGTTTCTCTGCAGGAGATGGATGGTAGAATCCACTCCATGAAACCACCCACACGCAAAGAAGGTATATCGTTTCAGGTCTGGCTCCTTGGCTTCGTGAGCTTCTTCAACGATATCGCCTCGGAGATGCTTTACCCGATCCTCCCGATCTTCATCACGCAGGTCCTCGGAGCTCCAGTCGCCGTCGTCGGCGTCATCGAAGGATTCGCAGAGGGGTTTGCGTCGCTCTTCAAGGCCTTCTTCGGCAGACTCTCGGATCGCATCGGCAGGAGGAAGCCGTTTGTCGTTTGGGGGTATGCAAGCTCTGCATTTAGCAAAGTGATCATCGCGCTCAGCGCGTCTTGGCCGGGGATCTTCCTCGGTCGGATGGTGGATCGGCTGGGGAAGGGGCTGAGGACGGGCGCGCGTGATGCCATGCTCCTCTCTGCTTCGACGCCTGAGAACCGCGGGATGGTTTTCGGTCTTCATCGTTCAATGGATTCCGCCGGTGCCGTTCTCGGTCCTTTGGTCGCACTGCTGCTCCTGCAGCTCACCCCCAACATGCGTTCAATTCTGTGGATCGCCGCCATCCCGGCGCTCTTCAGTCTTCTCCTGTTCCCTTTTGTGAAAGAAGTACGTCAGAAGCCGCAGCCCGCCACGCCCATTTTCAGTTTTTCTCTCCAGGAATTCTCCGGTGAGTTTCGTCTGCTCCTCCTTGCACTTGGAGTTTTTTCTCTTGGCAATAGCACAGATGCCTTCCTGATTCTGCGTGCGAAGGGGTTGGGTATGACTCTCACTTTCGTTGTCCTTGCCTACGTTCTTTACAACGTTCTCTACATGGCGCTGTCCGCGCCGGCGGGGTGGGTGAGTGATCGCATCGGATCCAAGCGCGTTATGATTGCCGGTATCTTCCTCTACGCTCTCGTGTACATCGGCTTCGCTTTCGATACACAGGCATCGTATATTTGGCTTCTTTTCGCTGTTTATGGCGCTTACATCGCGCTCACGGACGGCGTTTCCAAAGCGCTTGCAAGTCACTTCATATCGCCTGATCAATCTGCGAGTGCTTACGGTCTCGTGCAAATGGTGATGGGGCTTGGGGCGCTCGCAGCTTCTCTGATTGGCGGCGAGCTCTGGTCGCTCTTCTCGCCCCGCGCGACATTCTTCTTCGCGGCGGGCTGCGCGATCCTCTCGCTCTTCTTCTTTGCCTTTCTCCCCGCACAGGGACGAAAGGTGGCGTCACCGTCGGTGCGGTGACTGTTGCGAGGGTCGTTGAGTGTGGAAGGCAAATGAGGCATGCTCAGTACGTCTTTCTCCCGTTCTATCCCTATGTTCTCCCTCCTCTCGCGAAGCTGGCTCCTGATGGTGCGCAAGAAGCGGACGATATTCAGCGGCATCGCGGCCGTTGCGCTCGTTGGCGTTCTCCTCCAGGTGGTGATGGAGCAGAGGGTTGGTGCGGAGGTGATGACGCAGATTCAGCATTTGCTCGGCGATCAGCGCTATGCGCAAATCTCGGCGCAGATGCAACTTGCCGGCAACGAAACGGATACGCAGGCGTTGATCCAAAGCGTGACCGATGAAGTGGCGCAGAAAATCGATACACTCACGCCTGCCGAGCAATCAACGTTCATAAGCGGGATGATCGCGCAGAGCATGCCGGCCATTCTCCTGGTTTTCTTCCTTCTCCTCGTCTACCTCCTCGTCTCCGTATGGGTCAGGGGGTTCTTCTTGCACGTTGCTCTCTTACCTGCCGGCGATTTCCGCGAGACCGTGGCACGTTCAACCGGAAGCTTCCTGAGATTCCTCGGATCCCTCGTGGCGACGCTTCTCGCGTCAGGCTCGTGGCTGCCGTTCCTGATCTCCCCCCTTCTCGCGACACCTCTCTATTCCCTCT
>CAIJNU010000007.1 GCA_903822115.1 uncultured Candidatus Peregrinibacteria bacterium | reverse complement strand
GTCGGTAGAGAGGCAAAGACCATGGCGATGAAGCTCAAGCCCGGCGAAGTGCTTCTACTCGAAAACCTGCGCTTCGAGCCCGGCGAGGAGAAGAACGATCCGGTCTTTGCGAAGAAGCTTGCGCAGCTTGGCGATGTCTACGTGAATGATGCGTTCACGAATTGCCATCGTAAGCACGCTTCAGTCGTCGCTCTCGCAAAAATGCGTCCCGCTTTCATGGGATTGCTTTTGCAGCAGGAGGTGGAGCACCTCTCGAAAGTCGTCGTGAATCCCAAACGTCCTCTCGTTTTGATCGTGAGCGGAGCGAAACTGGAGACGAAAATTCCCGTCATCGAACACTTCTTGAAGAAAGCGGATGCGATTCTGCTCGGCGGATGTATTGCGAATACGTTCATCGCTGCGCGCGGATTTGACGTCGGTCATTCGCGGTACGAAAAGGAATTCCTTGAGACGGCACAGGAGATCATGCTGGAAGGGGAGAAAGCGAAGAATGCGGAAATCGTGGTGCCGAGAGATGTCGTTCTCGGTGAATCTCCGACTGCACACGCTGAGAAAGTCGATCTTCCGGTGGAGAATATCGAGGGGGATATGAGCATATACGATGTGGGAAAAGTGACCGTCGAGCGTTACCGCAAGTTTATCGCGAAGGCCTCCACGATTGTTTGGAACGGACCTCTCGGTCTGTACGAGGTCAATCGTTTCTCGCATGGAACCAAGCGCATCGCCGAAGCCGTTGCAGCCGCGACCAAGAAGGGAGCGGTGTCCATCATAGGTGGCGGCGACACCATCGATTTTCATGCCCGCTACAAGTATCCGCTCTCGGCCTACACGTTCGTCAGCACGGGGGGCGGTGCGATGCTCGAATTCATCGCCGGAAAAAAATTCGCTTCCCTCAAAGCGCTCGAAGCGTGACGGCGGACGTTTCGCTCGGTACTATCTGACTCATGCCTCAGGAGACACTACAGGTGCTCTTCCGCAGGGAGGAGGAGTCATGGAGCAGTTTTCAAAAACGCATCGAGCAGACCGATGAGGATGTGCTCGTCGTTCTCTCTACCCATGAATCGCAGGGATTGCTGCAATCGGAGCACGGCAAGGACTTCCTGCGCGCGTGCGCTAAGCTCCATCACAAATTTCAGCTCGCAACGCACCGTCGTGTGCTTGCAGCTGCTGCGAGATCACATGGCATCCGCGTTCTGGATCAGGCGACCGTTCTCAGGCAAGTTCTCCATGCGCATCCTCAACTCGACGAAGCGCTGCTCGTCTTCTCCCCGCAGATCTGGCGACAGAAGTGGCGATCGCGATTGCAGGGGATGGGTTTGCTTTCGCTTCCGAAGATTCGAATATATTCGCTTCTTGTTCTCAGCGCGCTGCTCTTTCTCTTCGTCATTTTTCGTCTCCTCCCCTCTGCCATCGTTCGCATTTCGCCGCGCGGTGACATGTTGCAGGAGACCACGAACTTTATTCTCGTCTCTTCCGGTTCGCTCGAGAGGCCGCCTTCCCACGTCAAAACGTTGCCGCTCCTGCCCGTGGTCGTCACCGTTCACGGATCCATTTCTTCCAATCAGATCGGCAAGCAGTTCATCGGCACGAATGCCCAGGTTCCCATGACGATCATCAACAAAACTCCCGACGCGGTTTCTCTCAAGCAGGGGACGCGACTGCAGAATCAGGCGGGAATGATATTCCGTATTCAGAAGGGCGTGATGGTTCCCGGAAGCGGCAGCACTTCCGTTCTCGCACAGGCAGCGACGATGGATATGTTTGATGAGATCATTGGCGACAGGGGCAACGTTCCCGCCGGTGTGCGGTGGGATTTCGCGGCATTAAGCGAAAATGATCGCAAAACGCTCTATGCCGAAAACCGCGTTGCAGCGAATGGCGGCACCACGGCGTACCGTTCCGTTCTCCAGAAGAGCGATATCGACAATGCTCAGAGGCGCCTCGTGCAGGAACTCACGACGCAGGCGAAGGATCAGATTCAGAAGATTCTGGAGACGCGCAATGCCGCTGGCAGCGGACAATTACGCCTTTTCACCAATGATCAGCTCGTGAAGTCTACGCTCACGGGATTCGTACTTCCGACCACCTTCATCGGAAAACCTGTGACATCCGTGACGGTGCAGGGGGCACTGACCTACAAGATGTTCATGTACGATGCGAAGCCGATTCTCGATGTCGTTGGGCAACAGCTGCTGTCGCACATTGCGGAGAATGAACGGCTCGTAGCGGGGTCGGTGGATCTCAAGAACCTCGACGTCCGCGTGTTTGACTACGCCGATGATCTCTCTTGGATCAAGATCACCGCCGAACTCTCTGCGACGCAGGAGTACATCTTCGATCCGCTCACTGCCGCCGGAGCGCGTTTCGACCAGAGCATCCGCGACAGAATCACGGGGATCTCCCGAACCGATGCCCTGCGCATTATCAAGAATCTCCCCGAAGTCGAAAAGGTTTCGATCAGCCTCTGGCCTCCGTGGAATACCATGTTGCCGAGTATTCCCTCCAACATTACGATCAGCGTCCAATGAAGCGCGCGGTGAAGATACTGCTTCGGCTTCTGCTCGTTGCGCTCATCACCGGCGTTTCAGGCATTCTTCTGACACTCATTTTCGTGCTGATTTCTCTTCGTGGGAACGCAGCGCTTCCTGCGGATTGCGGTGTGGTATTTGGTGCCGCTGTGCTGCCCCAGCGCAACGGAAGCGGTAGAGTGATCACGTCGCAGGCCGGCCCCGCGATCCTCCGTCGCGTGCAGACGGCTGCCGATCTCTACAAGCGCGGCATGCTCAAAAAGATTTTTCTGACAGGAGGGAGGGGGGAGGGGATGCGGCTCTCCGAGGCCGAGGTCATGCGAAAAGTCGCGATCCAAGATGGGGTGAAGCCGGAGAGTCTGAGACTCGAGAGCCAGTCGCGCTCCACAGAGGAGAACATCGCATTTACGAAGCCGCTCACGGGTTCGTGTTCCTCCATTGTTGCCATCAGCGACAATTACCACCTCGCGAGGATTTCCCTGCTCTCGTGGCAGAGTCACTGGAAGGTGGGGACGTATCCCGCCGCATCCTCGGCGCCCTTCTCCTTCGAGTGGCGCAGTATCGTGCGCGAAGTCGTCGCTATTCTGTACGAGGCGTTCTTCCGCTTCCTTGGCCCTCTGCATGCATCCGCGACTGAATTCAATAGATATTAGACTAAAATAAGAAAATATATTATTCTAGAATATAGTGGTATATGATAGAGCAGAACTTTGGAAATTGT
>CAIJNU010000006.1 GCA_903822115.1 uncultured Candidatus Peregrinibacteria bacterium | reverse complement strand
TCGTTTCGTACTACGACTACTACCAGCCGGAGGCATATTTGCCCACGACCGACACGTACATCGAGAAGGACGCGTCCATCAACGAGGAGATCGAGAAGTTTCGCCACGCGGCGACGTTCAATCTTCTGACGCGCAGAGATGTGCTCATCGTCGCATCGGTCTCGTGCATCTACGGACTTGGCAATGTGGAGGATTACGAAGCGCTCGCGATCAAGCTCGAATGCGGGCAACAGATCAAGCGCGATCAGTTGCTGCGCCGCCTCACGGATATTCAGTACCGCCGTTCGGGCATGGATTTTAAGCAGGGGATGTTTCATGTGCTCGGCGACACGGTGGAGATTTTCCCGCCGGGGGGCGACACGGCGATCCGTCTCGAGATGCCCTACGACGAGATCGAGACGATTCAGGAAGTCGACAGCTTCACGGGAGAGATCCTCAAGGAGCTGCAGGACGTGATGATCTTCCCCGCCTCGCACAACGTCACGACGCAGGACAAGATCGACCGCGCGATCGATGGCATCAAGGCGGATCTCGACGCGCGTGAGAAGGAACTGCTCGCGGCCAACGAACTCGTGAAGGCCGAACGCATCCGCACGCGCACCGAGTACGACATCGAGATGCTCAAGGAGACGGGCTACTGCACCGGTATCGAGAACTACGTCCGCTACTTCGGCGAGCAGGCGCCGGGCCAGCCTCCTTCCACGCTCCTCGATTACTTCCCCGACGATTTCCTCATCATCATCGACGAGTCACACATCTCGATCCCGCAGGTCGGCGGCATGTACGAGGGCAATCGCAGCCGCAAGCAGACACTCATCGATTATGGCTTCCGTCTGCCGTCATCTCACGATAACCGTCCGCTGAAATTCGACGAATTTGAGCAGAAAGTGGGGCAGCGGATCTACGTGTCAGCGACGCCGGGCAAGTACGAGTTCGCGCACACGGGGAAGACGTCCCTCGTCGAGCAGATCATCCGTCCGACGGGGCTGATCGATCCTCCGATTACGGTGAAGCCGACGAAGAAGCAGATCGACGACATCATGGTGGAGATCGCCGCGACCATTAAGCGAGGCGAGCGCGCGCTCATCACGACGCTGACGAAGAAGATGGCCGAGGATCTGACGCAGTACCTCAAAGACGCGGGGCAGCGGGTGCGCTACCTCCACAGCGACGTCGAGACGCTCGAACGCATCGAGAGTCTTCGACAACTTCGCATCGGCGACATCGACATCCTCGTGGGTATTAATCGTCTACGCGAGGGATTGGATCTTCCGGAGGTGAGCTTCATCGCGATCCTCGATGCCGACAAGCAGGGATTCCTCCGCTCGCGCGACGCGCTCATCCAGACGATCGGGCGCGCTGCGCGAAACGTCCACGGCCACGTGACGCTCTACGCCGACAAGATGACGGACGCGATGGACGCCGCGATCAAGGAGACGTATCGCAGGCGCGGGATTCAGGAGGCGTACAACGAGAAGCACGGCATCACGCCGCAGACGATCGTGAAGGCGGTGAGGGATATCGCGGAGGAGGGGAAGAAACTCGAACTGCGTCGCCCGCACTACGATCACACGAAGATTCCCAAAGACGAGAAGAAGCGTCTCATGGATGAGCTGGAGCGGCAGATGGATCTTGCGTCGCAGAATTTGGAATTCGAGAAGGCGGCCGATTTGAGAGATGAGATAGAACTCCTCCGAAGAGAATCATAAGACGCGCTGTAGCAAGCGTGTCATGGTGAGCCCTGTCATCCCGAGTCCTTCGACAGAGCTCAGGACAGGCTTTGTCGAGGGACGAACAATAGACACATTGCGTGTCTTCGACGGAGCTCAGGGTGACACATTCGCTCCGTGTTTATGCTTCGACAAGCTCAGCATGACACGGAGCTCAGAAACGTATCGAAGAGCGACACGGGAAAAGCCACGAAAGCTAAGGCGAGAGAACCCGTCCCCATCCCATACCATCGTCTGGGGCTCCTCGAGCATGCTCGCGATCCCGGAATGGAATCCCCGCCGCGGATTGCCCGCGGGCTTGTCTCGCGACAGTGAACTTGTTGGGTTTTCCATCGAAAGCGTCGTTGTATCCTTCCCTTGTGTCAGCATCTTGAAAGTTTACACAGCGTTCCCCGTCATCTCTATCGTCGAGTCCCAGAGCATGCCCTGCGTTATAACGTCGCTCTGCTTCTGAGGGCGCCTCGCGCTGATCAGGCACTGGGTGCGCAGGCTGCAGCGGCATCACTCGTACGCGCTCCTTCGAGAGGTCCGACCTGCGAGCGTGGCCATTGAGGCCGGTATTATAGGCGTTGCACTCCAAATCCCCGATAATTTTGCGTGAGCGGTCCTGTCTGTGGAGATCCTTATCTTCTTTCCCCCGTTCAAACCATATATCCCAAAGCTCCTGCTGGGAGATAGCGTACGGATAGGCACGGGGAGCGCCGGTGAAGCCATCATGGTATCCGCGTTTCCTATGTGGAATTTCCTCTTCTATCTCACGATCTCCCGCATCGTAAAAATTATCGTATTCTCCTCGTTCGTATCCGGCGTTGTACCACTCCTCTGCCAGATGGTGCTCGGGGAGTGCAGCTTGGTCTGTTGCTTGCGGCTTCTGAGAGTACAGCACAGACGCACGGCCGTGCCGATATCCTCTCCTCGCCATCTCATCGGCCATACGATCCGAGTAGTCGTAGCCCTTCGCCTCTGCGACTCCTTTTCGGAATCCTTCTTCGTAGCGTGTTCGGAGCATAGGTATCTCAAATCCCTCAAGCGGCTCATGTCTGTCACTTTGCTGAGCGTACATACGGCCATCCTGATAGCCCTGCTTCTTTATAGGATCATCATCGTGGCGATTTGAATGGTCGTATCCCCATGCCTCATCAACTCCCATCATGTAGCCGGCGACGTAGCGCGCCGCTGAGAGCGCCTCGGGACTTTCCGATGCCGCCGTGTGTCCGCTTTCTTGCGAAGTAGAAATAATCTCACGAGAATCACCATGAAAACCTGCGATGTATCCCTCTTTTTTATAAAAGTCGTTGTACAAATATGAATTGTTCACTGTTCCTTGTTGCCTATCCCTACGCCCAATCTCAAATCCTTCGTCATAACGTTGCTGCTCCGGCGACGTAACGGCTCGCTCCCCAGAAGTTCTTTGCAGTTTCGCAGCTTCTCTCTTCCTCCATTCATCCGTATTGAGCTGCCATTCTTCCACTCTCGAAAGCATGGCTCTTCGTGTATCTTGAGAAGTCCCCGCCGACTCTCTCTGTGGTTGCGATGGAAAATTCCGGCGAACTCGGTCGAAGAAGCCGTCCTCATATGCCTGCCGTTCTTTCGGATTATCGAATACTAAGCTTCGATTCGTGGGAGGCCAACCATTTTGGTCTCGCTGTCCTTCAGCATACAATTCGTCATAGCGATGCATCGATATGTCAGATGTGTTGGCTTGCACCGATGATTCATCGGCCTGCACAACAAACGGCGACCTAGATTGATGGCGCAAGAAAGAATTTCCCGCGTCATACGGCTGTTCTTGTCGCTGCGGCGGCGGTGTCGGCTGTTCGCGACGTTGGCCGGTGGCGAGATTCATGGGTTGGAGTCCTTCGTAACCGTCTTTGTATCCGTCTCGCTTTGCACCCGAATAAAAGTAATCAAAATTCCCATGACCGCCTTCTTTATCTCTCCTGCCCGCTTCATACCCCTCGTCATATTCTTTCTGTCTCAATCTGAGCGTGTCTTGTTCCTGTTGCCTGCGCATGGCTTGCAAAGCCTCCGCTTGCATTGTTTCGATTGTTGCCCGCGCAGTCGCCTTATCTTGTGCTCGGTGCGCTTCGACAGCCGTATGCAATTGCTCATCTTCTTCCCTCACGCGCAGAACCTGTTTCACCCGCCTGCGGAATTTGCTTTTTCCCCGCGAGAGGCCGCTCTTCGCCTCTTCCTCAACCTGTGATTGTACGGAATGCAAATCATGCGGCGACATCCTCTCGAGTTCATGGATGCGCTTCTCTGCGGGATTATTGTGACCGGGCATGGGGGTATGAAGAAAGGAGAGTATCCTCTTCCCGGGGAAATTCGCTGTCAACGGTGTTGTAGGTGACATGTTCTTTGGAACCTTTATGCAGCAGCTTCTGTGAAACCGGTGAAGTAAGCTGCCTCTTCCTTACTATTCAAAAAGTATGGGAAAGGTTTGCCGCCTCTGTCCCCTTGTCCAATTTTTAACAATGCCAAGTAACGTTCCCTCACCTTCGCGGAAAATTCTCCGGGCGGTGGTGGCGGCACGCGTTCCCCGTTCGGTTCAATGTTTGATCGCTCTGGTGTACCTGGATGATTCATGAGTGGGTGAGAAAACGGAATTATCTTCTTCCTGCGAAATTACTGCGTCAACAGTGCGTTGAGCTATTGAATTGCTTGGAGGAAAGAGTGAATCGCTTATGCTTTGACTTTATGCACGTTTCCTTCGCCGAAACCAGATTCAATTCTTCCTGTTATAGCCCATCGAGTGGCCTGTTGTCCGCTTTCGACTTCTCCGCTGGTGTGCCTATTTAGGATGGAAAAGGAAATACTGTTGAAGCCACGGATAAAACATGCTCGGCATGATGGATCCTCGATAGTACGAGCGATAGCATCGCGGTCTTTTCCGTCCCTACATGCGTTAAACCCAGCGAAATATGCTTCGTTCTGGGGCTCCCCCGATTTCAAATCAAGTTCGACCATAGGTGAATGGAGAAAGGCGAATATCCTCTTCCCGAAGAATTACCGCGTCAAGTATGCTGAGCGCTGCTATTCAATTCTCCTCTTCCATGCGTCGATTCGTCCTTCTCTCCGTCATTGCCGCACTCGCCATGACGGCATCCGCATGCGTGGGGAATGCACAGGGAGGATCCGCGAAGAGCGCATCGTCTTCGTCGCATGCCCCGAAAATTCTCAAACACACGTCATCCGTTTCGTCTTCATCGAGTTCCCTCCCCGCACCTGTAGCGAAGCCTGCTTCCTTCAGTATTCCCATCCTCGTCTACCATCACATCCGTCCCACCGCCGGATATCCCAAATCCACGTGGAGCTGGAAGATGTCGGTGACGCCGTCGGTTTTCGAGAAGCAGATGCAGTGGCTCGAGGATCATCACTACACGACGATCTCGCTCGACACGTTCGTGAAAATTGCGAAGGGGGAGATGCGCGGCCCCGAGAAGCCCGTTGTCATCACGTTCGACGACAATAACGAGAATGCGTTTGTGAGCGGATTCCCCGTACTCAAGAAGCACTGGTTCACCGCGACGTGGTACGTGATCACGAGTCGCATAGATAAATCTTCTGACTCTCTGACGAGCGCGCAGATCAAGGAGCTCTCCAAGGCGGGCATGGACATCCAATCGCACAGCGTCACGCATCCGTGGCTCACATCGCTCTCCGTCTCGCAACAGAAGTGGGAGTTGGAGGAGAGTCGCAAGGTCATCGAGGCGCTCACGGGGAAGCCCGTCCGCCATCTCGCCTATCCGCTCACGATGCAGAATGCGCAGGTGCGAAGCGTGGTGGGGCAAGAGGGATATGTGACGGCGACGATCATGGATCCGCGCCCGGCCACACAGAAGGATGATTTGCTGAAGCTGCCGAGGATCATGATGACGGATGACACGGGGCTGGCGGGGGTGCTGCCGTGAATGAGGATGCCGAAGAATTTTTGGCTCGCTGAGCCTTATGCATGGGAGACGCACATCAGCAAGCGTGTCATGGTGAGGTGCTCGCGCTTTCGCCTTCGTGGCTTTTTGCTATGCAAAAAGCACCTCAGGCTGACACGGTAAGACCCTGAAGAGGGAAAGCGAGCCACGAACCATAGACACATTGCGTGTCGACCTTTGACGGGGCTCAGAGTGACACGCTACTTGCTGGATGCCGAAGAGGTCGATGATTCCTTGAAATTGGGTTGTATTTTATTGAGCAGCAACTTCGTCACGCTATCCACCATGCCGCTGGGACGCAGCTTGTTCTTCCTCTGGAAGGCAATGAGTGCGGTCTTCGTTGCTTGATCGAAGGTGCCGCTCTTGAACGATCCGGAGAGGAATTTCTGTTGCGAGAGATAGGTTTGGAGAGCGGAGACATCTGTTCCCTGCGTTCCCACAGTGAGAGTCCGCGTGAAAGATTTGATGGAAGGGGAGGAAACTTTGGGAGTAGTTGTGGGAACGGAGAGTGCTTGGAGTTTCTGCTGTGTGACGACGTCGGCGATGCCCGTGGGTTTGATTCCTGCAGATTGCTGGAACTTGAAGATTGCCTTCAGCGTACTGTCATCGTACGTTCCCGTGACGGGGCCGGTGAGGATCTTCTGCTTGAGGAGGATGTTCTGGAGGGCGGAGACATCCGATCCTGCCATGCCGGTGTGTAGTGTCCTCGCTGTGGGGGCGGTAGAGGAGGATGCGCTTGTCGCGCCATGAGATGGCGTCGATGTCCCGCCGCCTCCTCCACCCCCACCCCCTCCTCCGCCACCCCCGTGGGGCGTGGAAGAAACGCTGGAGGAAGACGATTCTGCCGCACCAACAACAATCGTCGTTGCAGGAGATCTATTGGATGTCTCCGTTGTTATGAAGTTTAGGATGTGCGAAACAGAAATACTGTGCGCTGCGTAACTTAAATGTATGTGCGCTGACCACAGACCGCTCGAGTCTGCCGTAGTGCTTGCAATTTCAGTATTGCCGTCAAATATTTGGACTGCTGCATCAGCACTCGCCGTTCCACTCAAATCAATATCGTTGTCTGTCGTCACATCACCCGAATGTAAAATTCTCGAATCCGATTTTTCCGATAATGCTGGTGGCAAAGTATTCGTTTGTTTTTTTGTCACTAAAACCGCCACACCCGAAAACACTTGATTGCCGATGCGAGTAGGAGAGGTGGCATAAATAGCGATTGCTCCATCCGATCTCTGCGCAATCGGCCCATAATATTCCTCTACACCACTGCCCATATTGTCATAAAAAACAGAATCGACTGTTCCATCCGTATTAATCCGGACCAAGCCCCCTACACTGTGTCTGTTTATTGATTCAAAACTTCCCGTTAAAAGGATTTTATCATCTGGCTGAACCAACATTTGACCAAAATAATCATATATTCCGGTTCCAATATTGTTTTCAAACGTGGAATCTAAAGTGCCGTCATTATTTATGAGTGCAATTCCCGGTGCTGGCAGAGAATTAAATGTATCAAAAGAACCAATAACTAACATTTTGTTATTTGATAACACTTTCACATCGTACATGGGCCCATTAAAGCCTCTACCAACAGCTGTTTTAAAATTTTGATCAATCGTGCCATCGGAATTTATTCGAAGAATTTTTCCGACATCACTCACTTGGCATCCTGCCAAAACAATCTGGTCACCATCTTTGATGGCAAGTTGCCATGGATCCGACACATCACTATTCCCATTGTTGTAGATAAAACTGGTATCTATAGTGCCATCTTTGTTCAATAGAATCGGCTCAGTGCTTGAATTTCTACTGGGATTATTGCTTCCAATCAATAGTATTTTGTTCCCATAAGGAAAAGCCGTAGACGCATATGTTTTTGCAATTCCAGAAATAATATTATTCATAAAACTTGAATCCAAGGACCCATCAGAATTCAATCTGACAATGGTGCTCGTGGAAATTCCATCGTAAAGAATTGGGTTCACAAAAGTCATCACTATTTTGCCGTCAGGTTCTACGAACATAGAATCCACATAATCAAAAGCACTCAAGCCAGAATGAAAGGTGGTATCTATCTCTCCAGCGGGAGTGAAACGTGCAATGCTATTCCCTGGCGCTGAAAAATGCCCAGCAACCAGGAGATTATTAGAGTTATCAAAAGCAATCTTTTCAATATTGTTTGGAAATACAGATTGCGAATACGCAGAATCAATTGAAAAATTCGGATCAGAATTAAAGCTAAAAAGCTTGAGTGGCACATCCATTGTTTGTGAGGCTGGGATCATGCCATCATCTGTTAGTTTAACAGCTAAACCAAAATTGAAACCATATTCATTCGTGTCTATGGGGTGTGTCTGGAATATTTGTCCCGTCGAAGAATCGATTCTAAAATAATCTAAAGGATTAAGGGTGTCCGGCTGAGGATAACTGAATAAGGACTCTAGGCTAAACGCGATCGTTTGACCGGTATCTACATCAGAGGCCGTTACCGTATCAATCGCAACATCCGGTTGAATTTTCGCTTGGTTTATTGCGATAGTTTCCATACCTCCGGTAAATTGCGGCACGTTGTTTATTGGGTACTGTGCAAAGCATTTCGGGTTATACTCTGTGACTTGATAGCCGTTTTCGTTATGCCCCATGGCAGTTATGGCAGCATTAATATCTGGGATGTATGAGCCGAGATTGGGGCCAGTATTAGTAGTAGTATGCGTGAAAAGAAGAATCGGTTGATTATCAATTATTATGAAACCCGGTGAACCAGAGTCTCCACCTCTTAATTCCTCACTAAAAGTTGCTCTCCGTCCTGTCTGATAAGTGGCGTGCGCAATAAGCATATCGCTCATTTCGTTCATTGAGTGAACGAGCGCATAAGAGTCTTGATTAAACGCAACAATTGGAACATTCATGTTATAGTTTGGATTTGTTTTTTGTACGAGGTTTTTTAAGGTTGTAGAATTCATTAACGGATAGTAGGTGATTGAATCCGGCACATCACTATCTAAAACTCCGATATTTATATCTGTGTTGGGTATGGTGATGTTATTAACGACAGTTCTTACAACCTGATTGCCATCAGGATCAAGAAACCCAATTTTGGAGCCGTTCCTATCGTAAAGATGGGCTGCCGTAAGATAATGACGGGGAGTGATGAGCGTTTCTCCATGAGTGTAAAACACTTGATCGCCCCAACCGATGAGAGGCCAGCCGGCATCGGTCCACCCCGCAACTCCGGTAAAATCCAAAGGTGTCAAAGCTGACGTCCAGGCATTTGGATTTCTTGTCCATGGTAAGGTTTGAGAAAGTGGCCGATTCGTATATTCAGCAAGCCCACCTGATGCCGAAACGGTAGCGATTCGACTGTCTATTTGGTTGGCAGCATGGGTGGCAAGATCCGTTGAATCAAGGCTGTCACATGAAGATGGAGAAGAGGAAATATTCTTTCTGCTCTCGCTGGAGGAATCATTTCCCCCCGTCTGTGCGTGAAATGAGAAGGAACCATGAACGCAGTTCATCACAGCCAATGCGACCATGCAGAGCGCGAATGCGATCAGATATCCGAGAATGTCCCGACGATTGGTGTGTTTTCGGCTTTGCAGAGAGAATGTTGGTATTCTTCTTATTATAGCGCATTTCTCCGGATGGGGGAAGTTTCCCCTATCGAGAAACTTGCACCAAATCTTTCAATGCCGCCAGATCATTCATGGCAAAATCCGCCTCCTCCTCTGCCCCTCACCTCTCCATTCCCGCCGTCCCAAGAACCTTCTCCTGCTCCTTCTTCGCTTCATCCTCCGTGAGCGTGCGGTCCTTCGCGCGGTAGGTGAAGCGCAGGGTCAGATTGTATTCATCATTCTTCAGCGGTGCGCCGTCGAAGAGGTCGATGACCTCGACGTTCTCGAGCAGCGCGGATGCCGCGCGCAGTTTCTTCAGGAGTTCCTGCGTCGTCTGCTTTTGTGTGCGCTGCATCGTCACGTCGTACGTGACGGCGGGGAAGGACGGGAGGGGAGCAGGCGTGACGGTGGCAGACGGGAGCGCGAGAAGCGAGGTCAGGTCCAGCGTGGCGACTGCCGTGCGCGCGGGCAGGCCGAAGCGCGCGAGGACTTCCGGATGGACTTCCGTGAGGAAGCCGACGATGGTATCGGCGATGAAGAGGTCGGCACTGCGGCCGGGGTGGCCGAAGGGCGGGGCTGCTCCCGTTTTAATACTCATGCTCCACCCCGCTTGCCCGAGGGCGTCGCTGATTTCCTGCTTGAGGCGCAGGAGCGGCATCTGCTTGAGGGAAGATTCGCCGCGATTCATGGCGAGAAATCCGCACTCGAACCATTCTCCCTCTCGTTTATTGAAGACGTGGGCGCAAGTGAAGGTCTGGAGATAACTTTCCACGAGCGGAAGATTCTTCGCTGCGTGCTCGAGCAGCGCGGGGATGGTCGAGGGATGGGGATGCGCGAGTTCCTCGCCGAGGGGATTTTCGATCGTGTGCGCGTCGAGCGGATCCATTCCAGCCTTCTTCAAAAGTGTGTCTCCTACAAGCGAGAGCGGAACCGTTTCGATGAAGCTTCCTTCCTTCAGTGCCTCGCGCAGATGATGGAGGCGGTGATCGCGGGGGGGCGGGAAGACGGATGCCGAGGGCAGCGCGGATTCGATGGTGTCGTATCCGAGAATTCTTCCAACTTCTTCTGCGAGATCGTGCTCACCATGAATGTCGGTGCGCCAGAGAGGAGCTGTGACGCTGAGAGCGCGCCCTTTCTCCTGCACTGCAAATCCGAGATGTCGGAGAATTTCCTTCGCGCGGTCGGCTGCAACCGGTGTCCCGAGCAGACTCTCCGCGCGCTTCAAGTTCAGTGTGATGGGCTTTGGAGAGCCGTTTTCTCCATATGTCTCCAGGCGCGAGACGATGCGCGCGCCGGGGATGAGGGAGAGGAAAAGATCGAGGGCGCGGAAGAATCCTTCCTCCGTGATCACGTGCGGCACGCCCTTCTCGTACACCGTCGCCGCCTCCGTCCTGTGCCCCGTCTTCGTGACGGTCATGCGGATCGCGGCCGGATCGAGCGAAGCCGCGTGGAGGTAGACGCGTCGCGTGGTTTCCTTCGTGGAGCTGCGCAGTCCTCCCATGATGCCGAGGAGATCGAAGATACCTTCATCATCGCTGATGATGATGGCGCCGGCAGGGAGTTCGCGATCGATGCCGTCGAGCGTCGTGATGTGCTCGCCTCTCTTCGCTTTGCGCACGGTGATGTCGCCCTTGAAATCCGCGGAATCGAAACTGTGAAGCGGCACACCGATCTCCAGCATCACGTAGTTCGTGATGTCGACGGGAAGACTGATGCTGCGAATACCGGTCGCCTCGAGTCGCCGCTTCATCCAGTCGGGCGTCTGCCCGAGGGACGGGATCTCGAGGAGGCAGGCGCAGTAGCGGGGCATGAGTTTGCGGCTCTGGACGACGCAATCGAAGGGGAGAGGATCGAGCGGGAAGGAAGGCCGCTTCTCCTCGGCTCGGGTTTTGCTCTTGGCGAGGCCGACCGCCACGAATTCCCGCGCGAAGCCCTGATGCGAGAAGAGGTCCGGGCGGTGTGTGATGGCGTGATTATCGATGTGGAGGATGACGTCGGAGAGGCCGAGTGCCTCTCGCAGCGGTGTGCCGACCTTCGGATTCAACGGCGTGAGATCCATGATGGGGCGCGCTCCGTCCTCGGGCTTCGGTGGAAATTGGGAAGCGAGTTCCAATTCCTCTGCCGCGCAGATCATGCCTTCGCTCTCCTCACCGCGTATCTTCGCCTTCTCGATCTTTGCAACTTCCGTCCCGTGCCAGCGCACGGTCGCACCGATGTGCGCGAGCGCGACGAGCATGCCTTCCTTCAAGTTCGTTCCTCCGCACACCACTCTCTTCGCTCCCAAATCCGTCTGCACGTCGCAGAGGAGGAGCGTGTCGGCGTTCGGGTGCTTCTTCACCGTGAGGATTTTCCCGACGACGACGTGCTCCAGCATCTTGCCCTGCACTTCGACCTCATCCACCTCCGCAACCTTCGCCGTGATCGCGCGCGCGATCGCCTCCGGATCCTTCTCCAGAAGTTCGACGAACTCGCTGAGCCATTCCAGGGAGATTTTCATGGGGAAAGTATGACTCAAGAGCGGGGAAGAGAGAAGGGCTCGCTTTTTGGTGGTGACTATTCTCCGTGCATGAAGCGATGTGAAGTGCGCCTGGAGAGAAGAGCCGAGGAGGAGAAGGGGGGAGCGCTGTGTGTCTGAAATACGGGCATATTTTGAGGATGGAAAGACGGGCAATACACCCCTAAAATGCCTGTTTGGATAGGAATACGAGGATTTACGGCAAATCTTTATGAAAACATGATTGACTCAATATGTCCAGTGGAGTAAGGTCGTCGCAATTTCCTCCCCTATTTCCCATGAAGAAATATCTCGTCGGTCTCGTTGCCGTGATTGCGATGATTCCGCTTTTCGTTGTTGCTCAAGCACCTGGTATCTCCATAAATTCCGTCAACATCAGTGGTGATAGCGACGTCGCCACTCTTGCTCTTTCCAGTGACCCAGGAAATTCAATGGAGATTCGTGTCGAAATATATAAGAGTGACAGTTCCTCTTTACTTGGCGGAATGGGCTTGGCAACGCAGGGGCAAACGAGCGTTGTTACTGGCTTGCGTGGTCAACTGAATTCACGTGGCGGTTACGGAAGTTATCGCGTGGATTTCGCAATTTGCCCGAAACCACCAGCGGATCAAGCACCAGACATCGACAGCACTTGCGGAGCTCGCTATTCGACGACGGTGTTGTATTTCGACGTGGACGCCGCAGTGACGATCACAGGTCCGGCAAGCGTTTCTCCCGGTTCATCGATTACCTACACCATTACGATGTCGAATAATGGTTCTTCACCTTCGTCTATCCATACGCTGAATGAAATTCCCGCTGGACTGACATTTGATCCGGCAAACTCCGATTCCAGATGTACTCTCGCGACAGCCTTCACACCTCCACGCATCGGTTGTATCTTCGATCACTTGCAAGCGGGTCAGTCGACCACGGTAAAAGTTACTTTCAAAGTTTCCTCCTCTGCGGATTGTCATTCTACCATCGGATTTCAGGCAACCGCCTTCACTCCGGATAACGATACGAATTTAGCGAACAACGTCAGCCAGGCGACGACGAGCGTGGTGTGCACCAGCACCTCGCAGAGTTTTTGCTTCTGGAAACCAAACACAGGCCATTTCCCTTGTGATCATGTGATACCAAACGCTGATTGTACGTCGCAGGGCGGGATACCCTTCCAGACGCAGGATGAATGTTTGGATTACAAGCCTTTAACTTCTTCGCCCGCCACGATCTTCTGCGGCATGCCCGCAGGCACGCAGTGCGAAAATACGACAGCGGCGCAATGCGCGCAGGAGCATGGGACTGTCTTCGCAACGGCTGCCCAATGTTGGGGTGGAGGCACGGCTCAGGTCACCATCACTTCGCCGAATGGGGGAGAGCAATTTACGGCAGGTGCGAGCAACATCATTCGTTGGTCCGGCGGAAGCGATAAAGTGCAGATTGGTCTCGTGGATAATCGGTTTGGATCCAACCATGGGATGGTCTTGGGCTGGATAACGGTGAACGGTGCCCCCAACGGATCTGTGACGTGGGATGGAAAAAAGGTATGTGATCTGATGATGAGCACTTGTTGGGATGTGAAATCTCTCTCACAAGGTCCCTACATGATTGTTGCCGTTTCAAGCACATCGAATGGCAATTATTGTTTGGATTCCGATTGCAATATGGATGTGAGCAACGGGAAATTCGCTATTCAAGCCACGGGCTCCTGCACTCCGCATTGGCAGTGCGGCTGGTCGCAGTGTTCAAACGGCGGGCAGTCGTGGGTTGCGGTGGATTCCAACAATTGCGGGTTGCCGATATCGAGTGCGAATGTTCCCTGTGCGAATATGCAACAGAAGTGTTCGATTCAATCTTCCCCGGTCACCAAAGTTCCCCCCGCCGGTTACGAAGACACCGTTCTCACGAACATCGAGGCTTACCAGAACCCCTTCCCCGATACGGACATGGGTCAGCTCTCGGGCAAGGCCGCGGCGGAATTGTATCGACGCGCCGTCATCGGCGGATTTCCCGACGGTCAATTCAAGGGTGATCAGCCCGTCAATCGCGCGGAGGCCGCGAAGTTCCTCCTCCTCGCCCGCTACGGCACAGTCGCCGATGTCAGCAACAGCGGGAGGTTCCCCGATGTCCTCGACGGTCAGTGGTATACGAAGTTCGTCGTCACCGCTGCCAATGATGGCATCATCAGCGGCTATCCCGACGGACTCTTCCGTCCTGCGGATCAGGTGAACACCGCGGAGTTCCTCAAGATGCTTGCCCTCACCTTCGGGCTGCAGAAAGGTTTGCCCTACGCCTACACCGATGTCTCGACGAGCGACTGGTTTTCAGATTTCGCGGGGATCGCGCAGAAGTACAATCTCTTCCCCGATCGGACGACTACGCTCAGCCCCGAAGCCGAACTCAGTCGTCAGGATGTGGCAATCGCGATCTACCAATTTCTGTCCAATCGGTAAGCGAAGTTCGTATTGTCCTCTTAGCCCCGCGAAAGCGGGGCTTTGCGATACGGGAACTTGGTCATCGATCACACTTTTCCTTTTCCAGCAGCTTCCTTTTTTGTAGCGCACCTCTGTTGTATCCGCCGAAGCTGCCGTCGCTGCGGATCACGCGGTGGCAGGGAATGCGCGGGTCGCTGTTTTTGTTCAAAATATTTCCTACGGATCGGTAGGCCTTCGGTCTCCCCGCCCGTATCGCGACTTCCTTGTACGAGAGTGTCTTCCCCCTTGGGATTTTCTTCACGACTTCATGCACTTTCTCTGTAAAAGTTTTCATGAGCGGGGGTTGGATGAAACATGCTCACGATACAATATCGGCGAAGTTTCGGTGGCATGAAAGTCGAACAAGCTCGGCTTCGCTGCGCTACGCCGGGGCATCCTGCATCCCGCCTTGAAATAGCACATTCCCAAAACAATCCCGGCGAAGCTTCGATCTCAATCGAAGCGGAGACGGATGGCGGAGAGGGGGGGATTCGAACCCCCGAGACCCTTGCGGGTCTACGCGCTTTCCAAGCGCGCGCACTAGGCCACTATGCGACCTCTCCGTGGGAATGACATTGTACTGTGATAAGGATCAAAAGCGAGGCGCACACGGCCACGAAGCCTGCCCTGAGCCTGACGAAGGGCGACCTCTCCTGGTTGCGGGCATTGTACTCGAAAGAAAGAACGGGGAGAACCGACGATTCCCCTCCTTCAGTAGGCGGCCTTCCCCTCCTGCATTCTCTTCGCGAGTGTGCGCAGGTAGCTCGTCGAAACCTTGATCGTCTTGTACTCGTTCGTCTTGGGATCCCACACCTTCTTCTTCTGGATGTTCGCCTTCCACGGGCGGCGGGTGTGTTGCATCGAGTGGCTGCGGGTATTCCCGAAGCTCGTGCCTTTGCCGGTGCGGACGCATTTGCGTGCCATGCGGAGGCGCAGGATAGGGGAGGGGGAGGGGTTCGTCAATGATGTTCGGCTGGAAGGAAACCAAAGAAACCGAGGAATCCAACGATTCCAATGATGGTTGTTCACTCTTTGGTTTCCTTGGAATCCTGTCCTCACTCATTTCATCCTCGCACAAACCGCAGTACAATTCTCTCTCTCATGTCCCCCTTCCTCAACCCCACTTTCCTCATCGCGATCCTGATCGCGCTCTCCTTCCACGAGTTCGCGCACGGGTTTGTTGCCAAGAAGTTCGGCGATCCGACGGCCGAGAATCAGGGGAGGTTGACGCTCAATCCCATCGCTCATCTCGATCTGCTCGGTTCACTCCTCTTCCTCTTCGTCGGATTCGGATGGGGTAAGCCGGTGCCCATCGATCCCCGCTACTTCCGTCATCCCAAGCGCGACACCGCGCTCGTCTCGCTCGCGGGTCCCGCCAGCAATTTCCTGCTCGCCGCCGTGTCGTTCATCCTTCTCACGCTTCTGGTACCGCATGCGGCGGTGTCGGTTGATCAGCTCCTCTCGCTCTCGGGGCAGGGCTCCGTCGTGCTCGTGTTCTTCCGTTCGCTCCTTGCGAGTCTGATTTTCATCAATCTCGGACTCATGTCCTTCAATCTTTTGCCCGTGGCTCCGCTCGACGGATCGAAGATCGTGCAGGCATTCATACCGCTGCGCTTCGACGACGCGTACGACACCTTTATGCGGTGGGGGCCGTACATACTCCTCGGGCTCTTCCTCACGGAGGCGTTCATGGGTCTCCCGCTCCTCTCAACTTGGATCGAGTCGATCATGAATGGCGCTCTCTCACTCTTCTCGATGACGCTGGGATGGATATGAGTCGGGGCGATTTATCATATTCCTCCTGCCTGTCCCCCTCCTCCACAAATCTTCCGATTGCACTGTTGCCAGGTGCTCGTACTTTTGACACCCGCGAAGAATTTTCCCTTCTCCTTGCTACAGACTTTCTTTGTCGTGTACGCCTGACTGCAGGCATGCGTGTCCTTAGAGATACAGCAGTATCCGCCAGGAGACGTCGATGCCACATCGGCGGTGAGTGGAACGGATCGGGGAATTGAAAGCGACGAACCCACGACGGCCAGGACACCAAGAGTCAACATGCCGGCGGTCAGACGTTTCGAATCGATGGTTCTCAGTATACGCGGCGATGCAAACGGATTCAGGTGGAATCTGATCCACTCCAGGAGCCAAAAACTACAAATTGTAAATCTGCTGAATTAGTTATATAATAGTGTCACACATCTACCCCAATTGCCCATGGCGTCCTCGCATTCTCGTTTTCTGCGGTTTTCGCTGATTGCCTCGGTCATTGCGGTTGTTTTTCTCACAATGCTGCAGTCCTTCGGTATGAGGTCGCAAACGAATCTCGGGGATGTCAGTCACAGTTCGTCTTCCAGCGGAAGCGGCACGGTGGTCGTCGGAGGAGGGAGTTCCAGCAGCAGTAGCAGCAGCAGAAGCGGAAAAGGAGGGGGAGGAGGGAATAGCAGTAGGCCGGGGTCCATGACGAATTCGCAGTGCACCAAGAATAGCAAGTGTTATGCGATGCAGTTTCTGCACGAGCAGAGAAACGGCGGGGCATGGAAGTATTCTGCCAAGCTGAGAAGCTTGGACTGTAAGACGCATAAGCTCATAGGGAATGTGGCCGGTGCCACGGCGGGAGACGACGTGACAAATGCAACGTGCACTGCGCATTTGGGGAATCAAACACTGAATTTAACTGTGCAGTCGTACACGTATAACAGGCCGACCTACGAAGTGAAGCTGATAAAAACGGGGTCTGCCCCTCCTTCCCATAACTGATCACTCCTCGCGGTGAGTAGTAAACACTGATAACTCCTCAATATACTTCTTTCTGATAGCACGTTTCACAGTACACAATTTCCGGTCTCTCAGGTGCGAAGCTTGTTTTCATTTCCATGCCGCACTTCATGCAGGGGCGTTTCCAGAGATGGCGGGGGTTGCGTCGCAGGAAGCGTTCGCGGTGGCGGGCGAAGAAGCACGTGTCGGGGGCGGGAATTTCCTTGCGCTTGTAGAATCCGAATTCCTGCGGCGTGAGCTTGTAGCTCTTTCCTGTTGCTGCGCACGTCAACGTTTTCCCCACGATGTCATCGCCGCAGTCGCGGATGGAATCCGGGATCGGTGTCGGCTGACCGGGTTCCAATCGCACGTTAGTCCACCTCGCACCGAGCGCTCGCGCGCGTGATTCATCGAGCGGGAAGTAATCTTGGGCGATGGATTCGTTGTAGGAAATCGGACAGACGGAGAAGGGAAAAAATTCGCCCCACTCCTTCGTCTCTCGCATGTGCGCGATGAGCTGTGGTACGACTCTCTCATACTCTTCTTTCGTGTATTGCTTATTGAGAATGCAATGCTTTGCATTGCGCAGCGACACACATCCGAAGCAATGCTCGCAACCGCGGCAGTTGTTGCAGTAGAACAGATCGACTCCGTGGTACACGACGACACTCATGCGTGCGCGGGAGCTATGGTCGCCCACCTCCAAGCACTGGTAGCACTCCTCCGCCGTGAAGCCCCACGCGTAGCAGTCCATGCAGCTCTTCGCCTGATGGAGCCAGGCGCAATTGCTGCAATCCTCGAGCTCGCTCACGTCGAAGGAGTTCGTCACGTTCTTCGAGCGGAGGATGCCGTTGCCGGTGGCATTCTCATTCATTTCTCCGATCATGAAACGGTGCGGGTAGCGCAGGCGGTGCTGCCGGAAGTAGGCATCTGCTTCCTTCACTCTCGTACGGCGGTGAAGCTCGAGCGCGGCCAGCCGTTTCTCATACTCTTCTTTCGTGAGTTGTTCGTTGAGGAAGACGTAGGCTTTGTCCGTGATGTTGACCGATCCGAAGCAGTCGTGGCAGTTGCGGCAGCCAAAGAGGAACGCCGAATTGCTGCAGTTGGTGCACTGCTGGCAATAGCGCAGGTCGTAGCACTTCGTGCAGTCGATGCACTCGTGGCAGAGTTCGCAGTGGTCGACGAAGCTGCAGTCCATGCAATCTTTGCAGTGATTCACGAAGTTGCCGTACTGGCAGTCTTCGTTGTAGTTCGCCCCCGCGAGGAGATAACAGTTTTTCAGATAACTGGCGGAGTTCACATAATCACTGTTGACATTGCCTGCCCTGCTCACGGATATCGAGGGGAGAGGGGTATTGGAGAAAACCTCACGGAACTGCTCGAAGAACGGCCGCGCGAGATCCATGTCTTGCCCGTAGCGCATCGCATCCCAGTCATCACTCCACCACTCCTCCGTGGACCAGACGGTGCATGGCGCATCCTGTGGAAACATCGAGAGAATCTGCGCACCGGATTTATCGCTCTTTCGATAGTGCAGGTGGAGTTCGGGTCGCCAGATGATGCGCTGCCTCGTGCGACAATCAGGACACAGTGTTGGCGGTGGAATCACTTCCTTCTTTCCGTTGAAGACCGGTGAAATCTCTTCAAGAAATGCGAGATCTTGCTGCGTGGTCTCGAATGCTTCGCCACATTGTTTGCAGATTTTTGCCATCGTCGAGAGTATATCTTGTCTTCATCAAACTATCTGTTCTTTCCGTTCTCCTCAATCGCCCAATATTCAACAAATTTGTGGTCTGGCTCGAAATTTGCTATACTATCCAAGAAGAAACAAATATGGAAAAACCGACAGAGACTCTCCCACTCGGCGAAGAAAATTATGCCTTACCGGAGGTGCTCGTATCACCTCATATCATTGGATTGCCTCCCGACAAAAAAGTGCAGCATGATGCAGGGGACGAGCAGGCGCTGAAGAGAGTCGATGCCCTCATCACGGGTTTCGAGAAGAAATCAGAGAACACGATCCCCAAGGAGTGGAAAGTAGCGCCGCTTGGCGAGACTGATGAGGAACGAAAGTGGCTTGAAACGTGCCACGACCTTGCATCGGGGAAGGGCGAAACCATCCTTGAGGGTTCATTGCGCGGCGTGCGATGCGGCAGTTTCCCACTTAAAGACGGGAGAACGCTGCGAGTCGAGATTCCGGAAGACGGTCCGAATGCGGGGCAACTTCTCTGTACGATCGAAACTCATCGCGGAAGGAAGGAACGATGGAAAATTTCTTCTCTTTTTTCTGAGCACGAGGATGGGGCAAGGCAGCAGCTTCCCGCATGCCGTCTCACGCTCCTCAATGGGGAAAAGCCAACAGATGTGTCTTCTTCTATCGATGTGACTCAATTGTTTAATCCCTCAACGTGGGGGTGGATGAAGGCGACTATTCAGAGAAAGCCATTACTGACACCGATCGATGGCGAGGCGTTTGCACAGCAGGCGCATCGCATTTTTGAACAGCGCAAGAGCCACGAAAAGGATGAGGCGAACATCCGGGCTTTCGATCTGCCAAAAAGCGAGCCGATCGGGTACATGGCGCTCATCGGGGTCAACGAGAATTCGCCATTTCTTGCAAGCGGTGCAACATTCTTCACGAAAGTTCTCGCAAAGGAGGGGTACGACATCTATTGCTCGCCGGGGGCAGATAATATCGATCCTCTGGAGGCGGGGAGAGGCTCGCCATCGGATACCATTCGCGATGCCATTAGCGTGTACAGAGAACGAGGAATTAAATCGGTGTTCATCGATCTGTACGGACATGGCGATGAAGACGGAAGCGGCATCACCTTTGAAGGGGCGCGACGCGAAGTGTGGAATATTTCTTATCATCCAAGCAAGCACCTTTCCCCCGATGATCTTCAAAAGATCGTCGAAGAGAACCGGGACATGCAAATCTGTTGCAAGACAGACGCGTGTTTCGGCGGCAGCCTCGAAAGCGTCATGCAAGACCCCTTTCCGAAGAAGAAGGAAATGCGCGAACAGTACGTATTCACAGAGGTGGACAGCGCAGTCGCAAATATGGAAATCGGATTGTTCCCCATGCTCTCCGTGTATCGAGCGATTCTCATTGAGAGCATCAATAATGGCATTCCTTTTGGGGAGGCGCACCTGCGAGC
>CAIJNU010000005.1 GCA_903822115.1 uncultured Candidatus Peregrinibacteria bacterium | reverse complement strand
TCGCCCACCTCTACCACTTCTTCTCGATCCGCGACCGTCTGCGGGAGGGGGGACGCAAAGGCATCAGCACGCTGCGCGATGCCAAGATGAAGGAGAAGACGACGATCAAGCCGTACAAAGTGAGCATCCGTTGCGCGTATATCGCCGATGATCCCACCGTCGCGCGTCGCAAGCTCGATTCGATCATCGCCGCATTCACGCAATACAACGATCGCGATATCAACGGCTTCCGCGGCATCCATGCCCGCAATACCGATTCCTTCATCCAGCGCTATCGCGAACGCACCCATGCCACGACGCACATCATGAATGCGAAGGAGGTCGCCACGCTCTACCACTTTCCGAACGCCGATGCCGTCCCGCACATCGTGCACGTCCTCGCTCGCAAGTCCGATCCCCCGCAGGATCTCCCGAAAATCGGCGACAAGGAAGTCTCGGGGTTCGGCATCACGAACTACCACAACAACTTCGTCCCCTTCGGCATCAAGCGCAACGACCGCCGCCGCCACCTCTACACCGTCGGGAAGTCCGGCGTCGGCAAAACCAAGCTGCTGGAGCTGCTCATCAATGAGGATCTTCGCAACGGCGAGGGGATCGCTGTCCTCGATCCTCACGGAGACCTCATCGATTCGATCATGCGTTTCATCCCCGAAAACCGCATCCAAGACGTCGTTCTCCTCGATCCATCCGATACGGAGTTCCCCCTCGCCTTCAACCCGCTCGAGAAAGTCGAGGAGGCCTACAAGATGCAGGTGACGATCGGTTTCCTCCAGATCTTCAAAAAGCTCTTCGGCAGCAACTGGTCGGATCGCCTCGAGCACGTGCTGCGCTACACCACGCTCGCTCTCCTCGACAGCCCCAATACGACGGTGCTCTCGATCCTGAAGATGCTCACGGACAAGAATTACCGCCAGAAGATCGTCGCACGCATCCAGGATTCCGTCGTGAAGAGCTTCTGGGTCTCGGAATTCGCCGCATGGTCCGAGAAATTCGATGCCGACGCCATCACGCCGCTCCTCAACAAGGTCGGGCAATTCGTCGCCACCAACATGATCCGCAATATCATCGGCCAACCCGTAACGAAGTTCGACATTCGCGAAATCATGGACAAGAAAAAGATCCTGCTCATGAAAGTCTCGAAGGGACTCCTCGGCGAGGAGAACTCCTCTCTCATCGGCGCGATGTTCATCACGAAGATCTACCAAGCTGCGATGAGCCGCGCTGACACCCATGAGAACCAACGTCCGGACTTCTACTTCTACGTCGACGAGTTCCAGAACTTCGCCACCGATACCTTCACGGAAATCCTTTCGGAAGCGCGCAAGTACCGTCTCAACCTGACGATTGCGCACCAGTACATGGGCCAGCTCTCCGACGTCGTCCGCAAAACGGTCTTCGGCAACGTCGGATCGATCATCAGCTTCCGTGTGGGGGCGGAGGACGCCATTACGCTCGCTGGAGAATACAATCCCGTCTTCAAGGAGCGCGACATCATCAACCTCGGCGTCCGTGAGTTCTACATCAAAATGTCGGTGAATGGCGAGCTTCGCGAGGCATTCTCCGGCCGTACGATCGACGCACCCGATACCAAGGTAGACCATACGCCGGAGATCGTTGCCGCCTCGCGGAGCAAGTACTGCACCCCGCGCAAGGAAGTGGAGGAAATGCTCAAGAAATGGGATGAGGCTGCCTCTGCCCCCCCTTCCAAGGAAGAAATCTCCGCCGTAGAGGAAACATTTGAGGAACCACTGATCTGAGCAGCAAAGTTGATGTTTTTGGCTTATATTAGGGCTTTTTCTAAATTCCATTTCCTGACTTTCTCCTCCTTATTATAGAAGCTGCTCTGTCATGCAGAACAGAATATTTTTTCGGGTTAGCAAGAGAGTATGGCTTCCCGATGGGCTCAACCTATTTCAAGAAACAATGTTGTCTGCTATGATAGTTCGATTTCCCCAAACACACACATGTCCATCGAAGCCTGCATCGCCCACGCGATCCGAAGTGACCTCGACATCATCGAGGCCCTCCCCGAAGTTCAGGAGGTTCCCGTAGAAGACCTTGAGCCTTACGTGGAGCACTACGTGGTGCAGGTGCAGGAGAATCTTCGCAATGTCATCCTCGCACAAGGGGAGCCCTATCTGCGCTCCAGCGATGCCGCAGGACTCTGCGCAACGTGTTTGGAAGCCGGAATTGTCCTCCCGCCTGCGATGCTCCTGCGTATGTGCCAGACAATCATGCAACTTCAATCGCTCGACGCCCGCTTCATCCTCGATACCGAGGAGGGCAAGAGCCTCTACTATGTGAAGATGGCTGTCGGCTGAAAGACTGACATCATCAAAATGATCTCAGGTTTCCAAGGCTCGCTTGAACCTATTTCGTCTTTCTCTCAGCGCTTCTGCCACTGCGGTGCACGGCGTGCGCGCTTGAGTCCCGGCTTCTTGCGTTCCTTAATGCGGGCATCGCGACGAAGGAATCCTGCACGCTTGAGATCGGATCGATAATCGGGATTGAGAAGCAGGAGCGTGCGGCTGATACCGTGGCGCATGGCGTCCGACTGCGCGGACTTCCCGCCGCCGAGGATCGTCGCCTCGATATCCGTCGACCCCTTGAGATTCGCAATGACGAGAGGCGCGAGGGCGTTCTCCACCTGCAGAGCCGTATCGAAGTACTGCTTGATCTTCATGCCGTTCACCGACGCTTCTCCGGTGCCATCCTGAAACAATCGCACGCAGGCAATCGCGGTCTTGCGCTTGCCCGTAGCGCCGAAGTACTGCCGCTTCTTGCTATCGGATGTCATAGGATGGTGGTCGGGAGGGGAACGGGCTTCTGTGCGGCGTAACGGTGCTGGTCACCTTTGATGACGTGCAGGCGCTTGAGCATCTGGAAACGGAGTCTGTTGCGCGGAAGCATGCCGTAGATCGCTTTGCGCATCACCTCCTCCGGGTTTTCATCCAACATCTGCTCCAAGGTCTTGGTACGCAAATGCCCGAGGTACCCCGAGTGGGTCGTGTACGACTTCCCGCGCATTTTCTTGGGATGCGCAGCGATACTCTCGATATTCAGAACGATCACGTGATCCCCGCAGAGCTGATGGGGAGAGAAATCTGGCTTGTGCTTGCCACGCAGAACGTGCGCGATGCGAGCCGCGAGACGTCCGAGCGTCTTGCCGGAGGCATCGACGACGAACCAGGTGGGAGCCGATACGGGAACAGTCGTGGTTCTCATGACTTCTTCTTGGAAACGGAACGCTCTTTCGCCTTCGTCTTCTTCGCCTCTTTGGCTTTCTCCTTCACCTCCGCGAGAGCCTCTGGCGTCTGCGCATCCACCAACTGGAGATTCACGAGCTTCGCGCCGTCTCCGATGCGGCTTCCAAGCGCCACGATGCGCGTGAATCCGGATGTGCGCAGAGCGTAGCGGGGCTTGAGGACTTCCATCGCTTTCCGGCATGCATTCTTGTGCGTCACGATCGCGTTAATCGCGCGAATGGCGACGTGCGGCTGCTTCTTCTTCGCGATGGTGATGATGTGCTCCACCATGGGCTGCACCACCTCCGCGCGCTTCTTTGTGGTACGGACGGTCTCGTAGAGGAGCACCGACGTCACGAGGTTGCGTTGGAGCGACCTGCTATGCGCGGGTTTCTGTCGGAGCCGAAGGCGGGAGTGACGATGTCTCATATATTGGCGCGCAGTGTGCGCGAAGGGAGGTCAACTGTCGAGTGTATTGTCGTCGGAAAGCTTCAGTCCCCTGTCCCCGAGCGTCTTCTTCACTTCGTCGAGCGCCTTGGCGCCAAAACCACGGAAGTTTGAGAGTGTCGCTTCGGTGCACTTCGTGAGCTGCTCGATGGATCCGACGCCCGCGTTGATGAGCGCGTTGAGCGTGCGCGGCGAGAAGTTGAGGATCTCAATCGGCGTGTAGCTCTCCTTCACCGGCGTATGCGCGGATTCGTCCGTCTGCTGCGCCGTGGTGCGGCTGAAGTCGGCCATAAACTCCTGCTCCACCACCTTCTTGTCCGAGGCGAAGTAGCCGAAGTAGCTCTGGAGCAACTGGGAGCCGAACTGCACCGCCTCCTCCGCTGTCAGGGAGCCGTTCGTCTCGATATCCAAAACGAGCTTTTCGAGATCGGTGCGCTGTCCGACACGGGCGGCCTCCACGTCGAATTTGACCTTCACCACCGGGGTGAAAATGGCATCGATGTAGATGAGTCCCGGTTCGTTCTGCTTCTTGTTGCGTTCGGATGCGGAGATGTAGCCCACGCCCTTCTCGATCGTCAGCTGCATATCGAGCGAGGAGCCCTTTTCCAACGTCATGAGCGGGAGCTCGGGATTGAGGACCTCGATGTCGGAGGTCGTCTTCAGATCCTTCGCAGTCACCGCCAACGGCCCCTTTACTTCGAGTGTGATCACCTCCGGTTCCTTGCTGTGCTTGCGCAAGCGCAGGAGCTTGAGGTTGAGGGCAATATCCATCACCGACTCGTGGACACCCTTGATCGTCGTGTACTCGTGCTGCACGCCATTCATGCGAATGGACGTGACCGCCGCGCCCGGGAGGCTCGAGAGGAGCACTCTGCGCATTGCGTTACCCAGCGTCATCCCGTATCCAGGAGGAAGGGGAGCGATCGTGAAGACCGCATGACGGTCATCACCTTTCTTCACCGGCGTAACGGAGAAGGTTGGGAGCCCGATTTCTTCCTGAATGATGTGCATAGTAAGGGGAGGAAAGAAAATCGCAGGAGAGGAACCTCCTGGGAGAGAAAATTAGTTACGAGAATAAAACTCGACGATCTGACGCATCTCGATCGATTGCTCGGCATGCGTGGGATCGGGTGCGGCGACGATATCGATCTTCATGGAAACGGGATCGACCTTGAGCCAGTTCGGCGGCAGGTACTTCTCATGCGACGCGAGAATGGGTCCGAAGACCGGAGAGACTTTGCTGCTCGCACGCGCCACGATCTCCTCCCCCGGCTTCACCTGGTAGGAAGGAACTTTGACACGTCGACCCTTCACCGTGAAGTGGCCGTGGCTGACAAATTGTCGAGCCTGCATGCGCGTCATGGCGAATCCTGCGCGATAGATGACATTGTCGAGCCTCTGCTCGAGCAGACGCTTGAGTGCATCACCCGTCTGACCCGAGACTTTGGAGGCGCTCAGGTAGTAGTTGTGGAACTGCTTCTCCGAGAGACCGTACATGTCGCGCACTTTCTGCTTCTCCTTGAGCTGCAGCGCGTACTCCGAGAGTTTGACGCGCGTGTTGCTCTTGGGCCCCTTGCCGGGACCGTAGGGCTTTCGCTGCAGGATCTTGTCGTACTTATCCGTGCCGTACAGGTTCATCCCCTGCCGTCTGGCGCGCTTTGCTTTTGGACCCGTGTACTTCATGAAGAGAAAAAGGAGGAGACAGAGAGGATTAGACCCGACGTCGGCCGGGAGGACGACATCCGCCGTGCGCGATGGTCGTCGTATCAATGATCGATTCGATGTTGAGACCGGACCCCTGCAGACCGCGCAGTGCCTGTTCGCGTCCGGGACCGAGCCCCTTCACCTCCACATCCACCGTCTCGATGCCGTAGGGCTTCACCTTCAGGCTCGCCGCTTCCGCGGCGACCTTGGCGGCATAGGGCGTGGACTTTCTCGCACCCTTGAAACCCGCGGAACCCGCGGAACTCCAACCGAGGACGTTCCCCTGAGGATCCGTGAACGTGATGATCGTGTTGTTCTCTCCTGCATGCACGCAGACGCGCGCGCGAGAGAGCGAGCGCTTGACCTTCTTGCGTCGAGCAGGCGCAGCCTTGGCGTCGGGCGTCTGTGCCTCGAGGATTGCCGGTGTCTGCGATTCTTCAGCCATGAGAAAGGAAAGAGAATGGAGTGTTTACGTCTTGGTCAGAACCGTACGACCGGAGAGACCGGTCTTCTTCTTGCCGCGGCGGGTGCGCGCGTTGCGGCGCGATGTCTGTCCGCGCACCGGCAATTTGCGACGATGGCGGTAACCGCGCCACGTTCCGATATCCTGAAGTCTTTTGACGTCCATGGAAATCTTGCGCATGAGCTCGCCTTCGGTGAGTTCTTTCTCCACTCGCGCACGCAGTCTCGCCTGATCCGTCTCGGAAATGTCGTCGGTATGCACGTTCAGATCGATCCCCAATTCCTTGAGCATGCGACGGGAGAGGGGTCGGCCGATGCCCTTGATCTCCGTGAGGGAGATCTCAATGCGTTTTTTACCCGGCAGAACAACACCTGAGATACGAAGCATGAGAGGGAGGAGGAATCAGCCTTGACGCTGTTTGTGACGAGGATTCTTGCAGACGATACGTCGTACCACTTTGCCAAGGCCGTTGCGACGCAACACGAGACGACAATCTTTACAGCGCGGTTTGCATGAGGCACGGACTTTCATGACGGCAAGGCGGGAGGAGGAGAATTGGGAGCGGAAGCGGACGGCTGAACCTGTGTCGGCTGACCCGCGAGGAAGCGATAGACAATGCGACCCTTCTGCAAATCGTACGGAGTCATCTCGATCTTCACTTTGTCTCCGGGGAGGATGCGTACGCGATGAACGCGCATACGACCCGCGAGGTGACAGAGAAGCTCGTGGTCTTTTGCCTGTTCACTGGTAACTCG
>CAIJNU010000004.1 GCA_903822115.1 uncultured Candidatus Peregrinibacteria bacterium | reverse complement strand
GACGATGCTTCTTGGAGTTCATGTGGGAGCGGCTGCCGACGTTCCGCCGCTTCGCCCGGGAATTCTACGGCACGCCCGGCGCCATGTTCCCCTCGGTGATGTCGGCCGTCGGCACCGCCCTGACCGGCTGGCCGATGTACGCCCTGATGCCCCAGGGCAACGGCGGCTGGGTCGGCTGGATGTTCTACCGTCACTGGCTCTACACCCGCGACGTGGGCTACGAAACGCTCGTGATGCATTTCAAAACGCAGTCGCTGAAGGGTTTCGGCATCGAGACCTTCGACGCGGGAGTGGTCGCCGCGGGCGCAGCAGTGCATTACCTTAAGGAAACACAGAAAGCGAATCTCCCTCACATCAGAACACTCCGGCGTTACTCGGTGGACGATTACATCACGCTGGATCAGTCCACACGACGCAACCTCGAGATCACCACTTCGATGAATGAAGCGCGGGGCGATGGAACGCTCATTGCAATCCTCGACAAGACGAACACGTCCATGGGCGGACGGTTGCTCAAATACTGGATCACGCATCCGCTGCGCAGGGTCGACTCGATCCACCAGCGTCTCGCCGCAGTGAAGGAGCTCTTCACCGCGCATGACGAACGCGAAGCGCTCGAAGCGCTCCTCGCAGGCATCGTGGACTTCGACAGACTCGCGGGTCGGATCTGCACGGCGCGCGCAACGGCACGGGAACTCGTCGCGCTCAAAAACAGCCTGCGCCGCATTCCATCCGTGCAGAGTTCGCTTGCCTTCGCTTCATCGCCGCTGCTCTCTTCCATCCACATGCAGATCGAACCGCTGGATGACGTGATCGCGTTAATCGAAGAAACACTTGTGGACGATCCGCCGCTGTCGCTTGTCGATGGCGGAGTGATCCGGCACGGTTACCATCCGGAGTTGGATGAGATTCGAGACATTGCAACGCACGGCAAGGAATGGATGGCGAAGTATCAGGAAACGCTCCGCCGCGAAACGGGAATTTCTTCACTTCGACTTGAGTACAACAAAGCGTTCGGGTACTACATCAATGTGTCGAAAGCGAATCTTGAGAAAGTCCCGGATTCGTTCATACGCCGGCAGACGCTCGTGAATGCGGAGCGTTACATCACACCGCAACTGCAGGAATACGAAGACAAGGTGCTCAACGCCCGCGAGCAGATTCTTCAACTCGAAGCGGAACTATTCAACGAACTGCGCCTTAAAGTCGCCGAAGCGACTCCACGCCTGCAGGAACTCTCGCGCCTCATTGCAACACTGGACTGCCTGACCTGCTTCTCCTCGATCGCGATCTCAAATCGCTATGTCTGCCCCGTCGTGAATGACGGCGATGAGATCACAATCACCGACGGGCGGCACCCTGCGGTGGAACGACTCCTCCCTCCCGGCGATGCGTTTATTTCGAATGATACGCAGCTCAGCATCGACGAGCAGATTATGATTATCACCGGACCGAACATGAGCGGCAAGAGCACCTATCTGCGTCAGGTCGGACTGATCGTGCTCCTTGCACAGATCGGCAGCTTCGTGCCCGCGCGTTCGGCGACGCTCGGGGTCGTGGATCGCATCTTCACGCGCGTCGGCGCATCGGACAACATCGCTGCGGGCGAAAGCACCTTCCTCGTCGAGATGCAGGAAGCGGCAAACATCCTCAACAACGCAACACCGAAAAGCCTCGTGCTCCTCGATGAGATCGG
>CAIJNU010000003.1 GCA_903822115.1 uncultured Candidatus Peregrinibacteria bacterium | reverse complement strand
TCGCGGATCTCGGGGTCGGTCTTGGCGAGAGCGGGGAGGTAGGTCATGGGGCGGGGGAAAGGAGCATCGAAAGATTACAGGAGTCGCCGTATTCATCAAAATCGCTGAGCAAAACTCTTATTCTCCTTTTACGCCGTTGCGCTTATTTCTGAGGAAGTGATGATGCGATCCACGCGTTGATCGTACGGGTCTTCAGGAATTTCATCGACGATTTGATCACGGAAGGCGATGCCGAAGAACTGCGTTTGAGAATTTAATATTCTCTGCTGAGCGATCCAGGTGTCATATGCCCCCTTCCCGCGGCCGAGCCGGCGTCCGATGAGATTGAATGCGCGTCCCGGAACGAGCGCGAAGCGAAGCACGGCGGGGTCGAGGGGCGGAAGCTGCGGATGCGGTACGGAAATGGTGAATTTTCCAGGATGGAGATCCTCTTCGAGAGAGGAAACAGAATGAAAGACGAGGCCACTTTCCGTGTAGAGCGGCAGATAGAGCGCGCATCGGCGTTGCAGGAGTTCGCGAAGAAGAGGAACGACATCCACCTCATCTTTGAGCGGCATGTAGCCGCAGATTTCGAATTTCCCCTCCGGCAATATCTGCAGAATTTTTCGGCAAATCTCATCGCTCTCTCTCCGGCGTTGCTGATCACTCATGCGGGCGATGCGTGCAGAAACACTCTTTCTCAATGCCTCTTTTTCTTCGGGAATGGTCATTCAATCAAGAGTGTACCAGTTCAAACTCTCGCGAAGCGCGGGTCTCGTGGGCCCCACGCTGAAGCGATCCCACTGAGGGAAAGGATGGTTCGCGGAAGGAAAACCGAAGGTTTGTCTTCCGCGATTAAAATACCTCCGACACCGCGTCCGCCAGATCCACGAGGGTGCTGTCGGTGATCGGCGAGACACCGCGCTCTTCCTCCGTCGTGCAGTCCATGCGTACGGAGCGCTTAAAGTGTTCTGCGAGCAATTGCTCGATGAGGTGCATCGATTCCTTCTGAACGACGCGATCGCGATGGAATTTCGATGCAAAGGAGATCGTCACGCCCTTCTCATTTATGGCCGTCACACGTCCGTTCTTCAGGGATTGCTTGAGCGCGGCAGGAGTTGCCTTCGAGACGATCTCCGGCCAGATCGTCAGCATCGTCTGCATCGTGAAATCCGGCGCTTCGATGATGGCCCCCTTCGTCGCGTGCTCCTTCGCAATCTGTACCACTTCCGCAACGGACTCCTTCTTCACCTGTTCCGCTTTCGTCGACTCACTGTGGGCGTGCTCTTCCTTCTTCTTGGCGTGGCGGGATTCCTTCCTCGAACCGGCATCATCGCCGCAGAGAGAGAGGAGGGATGCCTCGAGCACGAGCGCGGGGACTGGGGCGACGCGCATGTCGCGAACGGCGCGAAGCAGGGTATCGAGCAGTGTCGTGAGATGGTCGATGGATTCGTTATTGGTGATGGCGGCGTGCAGTCTCACGCGCGCCTCTCCCAGTACTTGCCTCAGGAAAGTATCGAGCGGTGTGCCGGCCTCCTCGAGGCGCGCCACGAGCGCGAGGATGTCCTTCTTCTCGGCCTTCTCCCACGCCATGAAGAGCGCCTCCACGAATTCCTGCCCTGTTTCTCCGATGCGCTTCTGGACTTCCTCGAGCGAAATCTTCTCGAGTGACCGCACTTGATCGAGCAGGGAGATGGCGTCGCGCATGCCTCCCTGTGCATGGCGGGCGATGGCGCGAAGCGC
>CAIJNU010000002.1 GCA_903822115.1 uncultured Candidatus Peregrinibacteria bacterium | reverse complement strand
TTATTTGCAGTACAATCCTTCCACATTCATCGTTGTCGTTGCCGTGATTCAGACGATCACAGCGCAAGGGCAGCGAACTTTCGTGTCTGCGTTTCCACCCCATTCGTATGCCAATGCCCCATTCCCAGAAGTCTGCCGCTACGGATTCCTTCGATGCCGTCGCCCTCTCCATCGCGAGCCCCGAAGACATGCTCGCCTGGTCGCGCGGCGAAGTGACGAAGGCCGAAACGGTCAACTACCGCACGCAGCGTGCCGAGCCCGACGGACTCTTTTGCGAGCGCATCTTCGGACCCACGAAGAACTTCCAGTGTTTCTGCGGGAAGTACAAAGGTGTGCGCTATAGCGGCGTCATCTGCGAGAAGTGCGGTGTCGAAGTGACGCGCAGTATTGTTCGACGTGAGCGCATGGGACACATCAACCTCGCCGTCCCCGTGACGCACATCTGGTTCCTCCGCAGCTCCCCCAGTCGTCTCGGACTCCTCCTCGATCTCCCCATCAAGACGCTCGAGCAGATCGTCTATTTCGCCGCGTACATCGTGATTCAGGTCGACGATGCGTCTAAGAAGGAGGCGGAGAAGGAGATCGCGCAGTCCATGGATGCGCGCAAGAATCAGGTGAAGCGGGAGTACGACGAGGCAAAGAAGAAGATGCAGGAATCGAAAGCTTCTCCCGCCCAAATGGACGCTCTCGACAAAGAGGCCGCCGAGAAGCTGGATTCCCTCAAGCAGAATCACAAGGACGCCATGGAAGATCTGAAGAACCTGCGCATGGGCGGCGTGCTCTCCGAGCTGAAATTCCGCGAGATGAACATGAAATTCGGACACGTCTTCCGCGCCGGTACGGGAGCGGAGTCACTCAAGGAGATCGTCGGATCCATTGCCTTGCAGGACATGAGCGTCGAACTCAATAAGGAGCGCGAGCAGTCCAGCGGACAGAAGCTCAAGAAGATCATGAAGCGCATCAAGCTCGCGAGTTCTCTCGCGCAGGCGTCGATCAAGCCGGAGTGGATGATCCTCATGCGTCTCCCCGTCATCCCGCCCGACCTCCGTCCGATGGTCCAGCTCGACGGCGGGCGCTTCGCCGCATCAGACTTGAATGATCTCTATCGTCGCGTCATCAACCGCAACAACCGTCTCAAGAAGCTCATGTCCATCGGTGCGCCGGAAGTCATCTGCCGCAACGAGAAGCGCATGTTGCAGGAAGCCGTCGATACGCTCCTCAATAACTCCGCTCGCGCCGGCAAGACGCTCTTCACCGCGGGCGACCGCCGAAAACTGCGCTCGCTCTCCGACATGTTGAAGGGCAAGCAGGGGCGATTCCGTCAGAACCTCCTTGGCAAGCGTGTCGACTACTCCGGACGTTCCGTGATCGTCGTCGGCCCGCACCTGCGCATGAATCAGTGTGGTCTTCCGAAAGAAATGGCGATGAAGCTCTTCAAGCCGTTCGTGATCGGCAACATCATCCGCCGCGAGCTCGCGCACAACGTGAAGTCCGCCGAGCGACTCGTGCAGGACGGAGGGAAGGAGGTGTGGGACATCCTCGAGGAAGTCACGAAAGACAAGTACGTGCTCCTCAACCGCGCACCGACGCTCCACCGTCTCGGTATTCAGGCGTTCCAGCCCCTCCTCGTGGAAGGACTCGCGATCCAGTTGCATCCGCTCGTCTGCGCCGCGTTCAACGCGGACTTCGACGGCGATCAAATGGCCGTGCACGTCCCGCTCTCGGTGAAGGCGCAGGAGGAGGCCGCGAATCTCATGTCCGCTGCGCAGAACGTCCTCAAGCCGTCCGCCGGCGAACCGATCATCAACCCGACGCAAGATATGGTGCTGGGGTGTTACTTCCTCACGCGCGTTCACTCCGGAAAGAAAGGTGACGGCATGATCTTCAGCGGTCCCGCCGAAGCCTTCATGGCCTACGACCACGGTGTCGTCGATCTTCAAGCCAAGATCAAAGTCCGCGTAAGCGTTGCCGAGGAAAAGACGGAGATCATCGAGACGTCCGTCGGCCGCCTGAAATTCCAGGAGACCGTTCCGCCGCAGCTCGGTCTCATCAATAAGACGATGAAGAAGAGGGACCTCTCGGATTTGATCGCGATCGCCCTCGAAGCGTGTGGAAGAGTGGAGACCGTCGCCTTCGCTGATCGCGTCAAGGACATCGGTTTCACCTTTGCTACGCGCTCCGGCATCTCGATTGGTTCCGACGACATCGTCATCCCCGAGGAACGCCGCAAACTCCTCGAG
>CAIJNU010000001.1 GCA_903822115.1 uncultured Candidatus Peregrinibacteria bacterium | reverse complement strand
CTTGAGTGTGAGGATGGGGTACGACATTGCGGAGACGGTAGCATTATTTTTTCGTGGGGGGCCAGGGAACCTTGTTCGGTTCCCTACACCCCCCACGCCCCCGTTACCCTCCTAACGGTAACAATTTGTGGAGCTATCAGAGATTGCGAATGGTAATCCAGTGGGAACCATGGAATATTCTTGTTTGTTGCGCTGCGGCGCGAAATTCAATTTGACTGCCTCTTTATACAAGTTTTGGCAATTTCTCCCTCCGCCACTTCCAGAAGTATCGAATCGCGCTTGCGAGGTGGATGCGCATGGTGCGCTTCGTGAACAGAGAGAGGAATCCGCCCTCGCTCAGGCGATGCTTGCGGTCGGTCGCGTATGCGAGCGGGAAGTAGACGACGCGCTTCCCGGCGCTCCAGCAGCGTCGGCAGAGATCGGTGTCTTCGAAGAAGAGGAAAAAGCGCGGATCGAATCCTCCGAGTTGATCGAAGAAGTCGCGGCGGATGAGGAGACAGGCGCCGGCGAGCCAATCGATGTCACGCACCTGCGTCGAGTCCTGTCCGTGTTGGAGGTAACGACGCATGCGGGCCGTGAAATATTTTCGTAGGAAGGTGCGTTTGATGAAGACGTCCATGATCGTCGGGAAGGTGCGGTAGGAGTCGCGGATCGTTCCGTCCTCGTGGATCAGTTTCGGCCCCATGATGCCAATTCCCTCATCCGCTTCCATCGCGGTTGTCATGCGCGCGAGGCCGTCGGGTTGGAGTTCGTTGTCGGGATTGATGATGAGGAGGAAACGGCCGCTTGCCCGCTTGGCGGCCTCGGCATTGCCCTGCCCGTACCCGCGGTTGCGTGGCGTCTCGAGGAAGCGCACCTGAGATCGAAAATGCTCTGTGTCAGGGTGAGCGGAGACGAACCCCTGGTCATTCGAGTGTCGCCCTTCGACTCCGCTCAGGGTGACACGCTGAAAGGTATTGCGGAGGAGGCCGATCGAATCATCCTCGGAGCGATTGTCGACGACGAGGATTTCGATGTCATCCGCGATAGTCTGATGCAGCAGCGCCCGCACACAGCGAATGGTGTCCTTGGGAGTTTTGTAATTGAGGACGATGGCGGAGACGAGCGGGGGCATGGGGGAGGATTTTGAGAATAGAGAATACCACGGTTTGTTTAAGAAAAACCCCGCCACTGGGCGGGGTTTTGGAACCAAATGAGGAACTCTCTCACATGAAGAGCGCCGCGAGGGCGAGCGTCAGTGTGGAGAACAGCTTGATCAAGACGTGCAGCGAAGGACCGGCTGTATCCTTGAAGGGATCGCCGACCGTGTCTCCCGTGACGGAAGCCTGGTGAGCCCAGCTGCGCTTGCCGCCGTGTGCTCCGGATTCGATCAACTTCTTCGCGTTGTCCCATGCGCCACCGGCGTTGTTCAAGTACGCGGCGACAAGCACACCGACGATGGTGCCCACCATGAGGAGACCTGCAACCGCCTCCTTGCCCAGCGCGAGCCCCACGGCGATCGGGGAGATGACGGCGACGAGGCCGGGGAGAACCATCTCCCTCAGTGCGGCCTTCGTGGAGATGTCCACGGCGGCGGCGTAGTCCGGCTCCTCTGTGCCATCCATGATTCCCTTCTTCTCTCTGAACTGCTTTCGGACTTCTTCGACGATCACCTGCGCGGCGCGGCCGACGGCGCGAATCGTGAGCGAGGTGAAGAAGAAGACGATCATTGCGCCGAGGAACGATCCGACGAAGACGCGCATATCGGCAAGGTTCACGGTCGTCATGCCCTTCTCTTCCATGTATGCGGAGAAGAGGAGGAAGGCGGCGAGAGCGGCGGAACCGACGGCGTAGCCCTTCG